>NZ_JASATU010000067.1:0-327595 GCF_032906605.1 Leptothoe sp. LEGE 181152 | reverse complement strand
CAGCTTTTGATGACGGGTCTCAAAATCCCAAAATCCTTGTTGTCCCATCAGAAGTCTCCCTGTCAACCCTAATCCGTAACCATGATCTCATATTGAGACTCTATTTTTGAATTAATCGAGGTGCCCACAAGCTACAATATAGCCATGAATACAGCACATCCAGACATTGTCGTAGTCAGTCCTGATGGGGAATATTTAATTGTCGTTGAAGTAAAACTCAATAACAGCTTCACTCATCTTCCAAGTGCTATCCAGCAACTCAAAAGCCTAATGGTTTCCATGGGTTGCTCAGTTGGCCTAGCTGTAACTGGCGACCATATTTTGCTTCTCCGTGATTCTCTAGAAAAGTCTCATGGTGAATCGATTGCAGTGGTTAGTGAAGCAATGCTACCAGAGCATTTATTGCCTTCTGCAAATGAGCAATGGAAAGGGAACTATGGCCTGGAATTTGAATCACGGGTTCAACAGTGGCTTGAGACATTAAAGCAAACTTCAAGTTTAGAAAATTTGCCCAGTGATTTAAAGCAGCTTTTTAGTGAGCCCACCATTAGTCTTCTGAGACTTGGTGAAATTCGGGCAGCTGGCCCCAGGTGGAGCAGAGTAGCCAGTTGAAACCCAGCATAGTTTTAGTGGAAACAAATTGGGTTGTAGATCTTGCGGCACCAGCCCATTTACAGAGTCCACAGGCAATTCAATTATTACAACGAGCTGACGCTGGCGAGTTTCGGCTATTTGTTCCCGCGATATGTCTGGCGGAAGCTCGTGAAACTGTACCTCGGAGATTTACACCCCGATCGCGTTCAGAAGATTTACGCAAATTTGTGCGATGGGCGAGGGATGAGGGGCGCATAAACCTTGAAGATGCAGAAGCCGCATTTCAGGTATTTAACCAGTTTGATGGATTAGTCGTCAATGAACTGACAAAGGTTTCAGAAAGATTAGAAATGTTAGCCTCCCACCCAGGACTCAGTGTTTTTCCACTGTCCGAGTCGATGCTAGAGCGTCAAGTTACGATTGGTGCTATAGGCCTTTCTTTAAAACCCTATGATTTGGCGATTTTGGCAGCTGTGCTCGTTAAATCTGAAGAACTACAGCAAGATGGCTATCCTTGGGTTGGCTTTTGTGAATTGGATTCCGATCTTCAACCTTGGGATAGGTTGGGTACCCGCAAACCAATTCTCAGTAATCTTTATAATGACTCTCGGGTATGGGTTTATGGTGACTTCTTGCTAGAAGAACTTAATAAATTGCCCGAGGGTTGGATCTCTCAAACCTAGCAACTAGAGCCTCACTTCAAGGTCAGCGGCACTTGCTCATCAGGTGTCAATAGAATTTTCTCACCTTGATTTGTAGGATTCGGTGGATTACGCGAATAATCGCTAATCCACCCTACATTTGTTGTTAATCGACTCTGATGCGCTTGGTCAAAATCGCCATTACCTCATTAGGTCGCCCGGTGGGTAAGGGCTTACTCCAATCATTCGGTTCGGCGTAGTTGAGCTTATGCAGTAGCTTCATCGTGTTGCGCACAGCGGTGAGGGTGCCAAACAGGATATGACGCACCGTTTCAAATTGGTGCTCTGGCAAGGGAGCTGGTTCAGATTTCGGCATGACTGCGGACTGGTCTTGAAACATGGATTCTGATCTCCAAAACTTAGAGTTTGCAAGGAAACCAGAACCGAATGCCTTAGCAAACCTCACAAGATGTATGCACACCGAGGGTGCTAAGGCATAATAACCAAAGCCCGCAGTCTGCCAGTTCAGCTGTGGGTCAGCTGTCGGTTAGGTGTGCCACCACCTGCCGACAGTGCCAGGTATTCAGTTCTGTAGTAGAGTCGCCATAAAAACGACTTGCGAGAAACTATAAATCTCTTTTAGAGCCGAGTCAAGATATAGATTGTTAAGACCGATGACAAGAGTTGTTGCTTCGCCTAAAAGCAATACACCTCAGTAATTCAGGCATTGTTATGAGAATTCATCAAAAATACTTGATGAATTAAACCAAGTTTATCGATTCGATGGATTATACAGATCCTGGATAATCCAACCTACACAAGGTTGTTGTCCATGCTGTCTATATCCTCAACAGATAAACCTACCACGCCAGCAATAGCAGCCGTATCCATCCCCGACTGTCGTAAATTTCTCACCACCTGTCGCAGCCGTGCCTCCGCCTCATCTGCCCTTTCCATCGCCTCATCTGCCCGCTGCGCTGCTAATTCCGTATCCGTCAGCAGCCAGTTACCTTCAGCATCACACCACCGCAGCCAGTTATGGTCAATCCCCTCAAAAATCCCAGACCAAATACCCAATCCCAGGTCTAACTCGGGCATCCAAATCTGCTGCTGAGCATCCTGCAATAATTGCTCCTCATATCGTGCCCCCACCAATCGAAAGAACCTCACCACTCCCGTGTAACGGCTAAACACCACATAGTACGGCACCCGCAAAATCTGCTCATATACTTGCCACTTTCGCGGTGGTGATGGCTGACCGTTAGTCTGCTGACCGTTTACAGTTTCAAGAGCCTCTCCATCCCTATAAAACGGCCCTAAATCCTCCGCTTCAGTCCCCGGCGACAAAAACTCAACCACAACCAGTGGGCTTACTCCTTCCTGCCATACCACATAGCTATTGCGCAAATCCTTGCCACCATAGAGCCTTGGTACATCCACCGCCAAAAACCAATCAGGTCGCTTATGCCACAGCGGGTTGCGCACATCATAGTAGAGGTTAATGTCCGTACCTGTGAAATAGTTATCAGCCGCATACTGAGTCAAGCGCAGAGTGCGACTCAGCAGCTGGGGTTGCAAATCATGAAACTCGTCAGGCAAGCCAGGTTCCTCGGGAAATTCACTCGGCAGATCGTACATCGTCGGCAAACTCTCCGACGGTGGCACCGGTGGCACCGGTTGTAGCAACTCTGGGGACTCTTTAGCCTGAGTCATACAGGTACAGTTGTAGGTGTACATCTCAATAGTACTCTGCTACTCCGTAAACCACATCTAAATCACATACCAAGAGCTATAAAGCCCTTTTACCTATGAAGCCCGAAAGACATAGCTGTCTCTCGGGCTTTGAGCAGATATGTAACTATCGAAATATTAGATCGATAGCTGATGTTTTCTCTTCTCTAGTTAACACGACAGTTCTGAACAATTGCCTGAGTGACTTGCTTCACCTCAAGTGCCCACTCTTCATCATTCTGCATCGCCTGCTCCACACTCTCTAGAGCCTGATAAAACAACTGCCAACCAGCTTTCTCACCCTCATAGGTCTTTTGCAGGTTGCTGGGCTCTCCCTGGATAAAGTCTAGACCTTCTTGCAGCTGGAAAACACCTGTTTGGATAAACTCAGTTGCCTCGTCTGACTTGCCGGCATTAAACAGATTTGCCACCTTAAGAGAGAATCTCAACATCGCCACTGTGATCGGGAGTCGAGATACAAAGCAACCTGTAAACGGAGCAATATCTGCTTTAATGCTTTCTGTCGCTTCGGGGAGTGCCTCAGCATACTTGGAGAACAACAGAATCCGTAGATAATCTCCTACCTGCTTACCCACCTTAGCCATGGCAATGGCTTCCTGGGCAAAGCCTTCTTTGTCATGGCGCATAATCAAACCAGACGCATGGGCATATCCCAGGTTAGGCTGCTGCCCACGGGCCGAGAGAATGTAAGCTTGATCTTCTGCACGACCAATAAAGCTAGGCGTAAATGTGTGATAACGGCGTAGAGTATCCACCAATATCCCGTTAGTACCACCGGTCACGTGAATCCGCTGGATGGCTTTCGTCTCTCCATCAAAGTCAGTGCCCGCCTCATAGCGAGTCATCATTTCTGCCTCTGTGGATAGCGCCTGGGGCAGTTTGCTAAAGAACACATACTCATCGGGAGCAAGCTTAGTTCCTGGAACTGTCACGTCAGGTGTAAATACACCTTTGTGAATATCCTTTTGGTTAACCAATGCGCCAGCAATCATGCCTAGCTCAATGGGCTGACCGGCGGAGTCTTTGCCTGTTGCACCCCAGAGAGGTGTCTTTAGATGGCCAAAGGCAGTGTCACCAGTTTGCTCTAGCAACTTAGCCTGGGGAAAGACCTGATCCAGATCAATCTTAAATGTGGCTTTAATCTTAGGATCGACTAGCGCATTCCACAAAGCAACAATCGCCTTTAGGAAGCTGTAGTGGCGGCCATAACGACCATCCACGCCAAAGACAGCCAACATTTCTTTGGCATCTTCACTAGAAGAGGATTTCTCTAAGATAGGCAGTAAGACTTTCTCAATTAGCTTATTAGTATCTGTCTCTGTGAAGGCAAAAATATTCAGATGGTCCAACGGCTCACTGGCCGCTAACACCTGCTTTAAATAGCTCTTACCCAATGTTTGCAAGCGCTCATGGGTGACTGACACTGACAACACACAGTTGACTTTGTCGGTGCTGCCTGATTGCTCATTCTCGTATGCAACTGCATGGTTCAGGTGCTTGAGACCATATAGAATCTCATTGTTCTCAGCGGCGACACCAATGGGAATGGGGTGGTCATACCAGTAAAGCTGAGGATCATCCGCCGCATCTGCTAGTTCGGATTGAAAGTCAGCATCAAATGCGGACAAGTCTGCTGAGCCCAGGGGCATTGTTAGCAGAGCATTAGAGGTGAAGAGCACCTGCTTGGCAGGGTTCTCAATTGGATTGGGGTTGAGCTGATCAATTGAAACTGTACGCTTTTCACGCAATGCGGCAACTTGTTCAGCTTCTCTTTCCCAAATGCCAGTACCTTCGGGAAACAGTACAGACCAAACTGTATTAGCGGCAGCAACTGTATCATCAGCTACACCGTCCAGGGTGGTGGCTACATACTCCAACTTGGACTTTAGATCAGCATCTTTCTCGCAAACTTGCTCTAATTCTTGAGCAATCAGCTGAGCACTTTGGATGTAAAACTTAGCGGCTTTACCCCACTCTGGTGACGTGGATAATTTCTCTAGATAAGTTTGAGCGTTAGAAAAGCTGGGGTGGGTCTCACCAGCCAAAACCATAAGAAATGCCGCGTTAAGACTTTGCAATGACGCTGTTGTATCTTGCCCATCAGCGACACTTGTTAGCTCTAAAGGCAAAATCGCTGCAGTCCCAGAACTTGAGGGCTGGGTTAGAAAATTCAGAATAGGATTGAGGGCTGTCATACGTTTAAAAAAACCGTTTATGGGACAACTCAAACGAAGTAAATGGGATACACCCCATACAGTTTTATGCGAATTTGCCCTTGAATATGGTGATGCGGACTTCAAAATAAGTCGAAGTTCTGCTGAAGTTTTTTGCGAATACTCAAAATTGTGATGAAAAATTTTTGGCCCACGCGAAATGGGGTAGGCACAAGGCACTACCCCTACGTGATCCAACATCATTTTTTATACATGAAGGTGCCTGTGGGCATGGCTAGGCCGTTGCAATGGGCGATCTAATCGCAGCGATCGCAAACCCCATACACAGTCACTTCATAACTATCCACGGTCAACCCAGGACGCAGCTGCGCCGTATCCAAACACTGAAACTTTTCCCACGGGATATCTTCGATGGAGCCACACACCTTGCAGCGAAAATGGTGATGCTGGCCCACATTGGCATCGTAACGGCATACACCTTCTTCCAACAGCACCTCGCGTACCAGGCCGACATCCCGTAATGCCTGTAGCGAACTATATATGGTCGCCTGGGAAGACCGGGGCACATCCTTATTAACATCGCTCAGGATTTGCTCAGCTGTTGGATGATCCTCACGAGAAAGCAGGTTGGCATAGACTGCAAATCGCTGAGGGGTAACCCGCAGATGCTTAGATTTGAGGACTTTTACAATTTCTTCCGTCTGCAGAGACATCGCCGATTAAATCTAAAGAGAATGTGAATGGAGTTTCACACACAAAAGCATTAGAGCATGCAAGATATAGGCATGTATGACGCTGATAGTGCGAGCAAAGTAGTACCATCTTAGCATTCACATTATCTAACAGCTACTTCGAAATTTGAATAATTTCCAATGTTGACATTTTTTAAGATAAGAATTATTCTGATTTAGGAAGTGACCACTCAATGAAATCTGTAAGTCTGTCGTTTGTTCAGTTTGAGCTTTGCTGACAAACAGACAGTACGTTTTCAGTTACTGATCCACCTAACAATTAATCTACAGGAAATTATCATGGCTGTTATTGAGAAAGTGCCCAGCGTTGTTTTTAAGACTCGCGTTCGTGATGAGTCCGTTGAAGGCCCTAACCCCTACCGCTGGCAGGATACTACTACCCAAGATATTTTTGCTGGTAAAAAAATCGTTGTCTTCTCTCTTCCTGGTGCGTTCACTCCCACTTGCTCCTCTAACCACTTACCCCGTTATGAAGAGCTAGCTGATGAAATGAAGGCTCTGGGTGTTGATGATATCTACTGTCTCTCCGTTAACGATGCCTTCGTTATGTTCCAGTGGGGCAAGCAACAGGGGGCTAAGAACGTGAAGCTATTACCCGATGGTAACGGCGAATTCAGCCGCAAGATGGGGATGTTGGTAGACAAGTCTAACCTGGGTTTTGGCATGCGCTCTTGGCGCTACTCCATGGTTGTTAACGATATGGCCATCGAGAAGCTATTTGCTGAGCCTGATTTTGGTGACAACTGTCCCACTGACCCCTTCGAGGTCTCTGACGCTGACACTATGCTGGCTTACCTCAAGGGTGCTGCTGCTCCTGGTGTATCTGCCCCTCGTAAAGAGTTTGTTGGCTAAGCCCTATCAAAATTAAATCCTGTAGGGACTGAATCTTGTGCGTTCGACTGAGGTTTCAACGGTGAGGCTTCGACGGTGAGCTCAGCCGAACCGCTCAGCCGAACTGTTCACGCCGAAGTCCAGCCCTGCAACACTAGACGGCAAAGAAGGCTAATGGTAATGTCTTCTTTGCCGTCTGTATCTCTAGGTACTCAAGGTGTTCTCATTGCTTGAGATAAACACCCATGGAGTTATCCATATTCACTACCAACAGACTCATCCCCAACGCCCGCTTAGGGCAGGTTAGAAAACAATGAAACTATCTAGTGCAAATATTGAAAATCATCTTGATACCCTCTATGACGCGATTGTTGTCGGTGGTGGTATGGGAGGCCTATCAGCCGCTATTTATCTGGCGCGCTACGGTCTGAAATGTCTTGTTATTGAAAAAGGCAAAGGACGCTCCCTATGGATGCAGGATACTCGTAACTACCTTGGCTTAGACCCTAACACTCCGGGACGAGATATCCTCACCCATGGTGCAAAGCAGGCTATGGATTGGGGCGCTGATCACCTGCGAGCATTTGTGGAAGAGGTGACTGACGAAGGGGATACCTTTGCAGTCAAGGTGAAAATCGGCAAGAAAAACGTCAAGTACTATACGCTTCGCAGTAAGTATTTGATTGCCGCCTCTGGCGTCATTGACGTCTTACCTGAGTTAGACGATATGCAAAATGTCTATGATTATGCGGGCTACACGCTGCACGTTTGCATGATCTGTGACGGCTTTGATATGTGGGACCAGAAAGCGGTAGTCATGGTCAGCCGCGAATCTCAAATTAATGTGGCCTTTGTGCTGAACTGGTTCACACCTTATATTTCTGTGCTCACTAATGGTTTCACCGTGGGTCCTGAAATGAAGCAAAAGTTAGCAGACCATGGCTATCCTCTCTATGAAGCACCCATTGCTCGTGTTTTGGGCGAGAACCACAAGATGAGCGGTGTGGAACTCAAGGACGGCACCATTGTGGAAGCGACCACAGGGCTGATTAATATGGGGTCGATTTATCATAATCATTACCTCAAAGGAATTGAGGGTCTGACCTGGGATGGTGAAAACTTGGTGACTAATGGGATGGCTCAAACGACCCACGATCGTATTTTTGCCGTGGGCGATTTGAAGCAGGGTCTGAACCAGGTATCGGTGGCTGTCGCCGACGGTACATTGGCGGCAACCCAGATCTGGCGATATATTCGCCGCGCCAGTGCACCACGGAAGTGGGAAGAAAATCTGATGTCAGTATCGGTTTAGATATCTGTCTAAAAGACCATTAAATACGTCCCCATGGGAGAGACGGGGCCATCAAGTGTTAAGCTTCTGAATCGGTCTATCCTGACTATTGGGCCCGTTTACTTATTCGCTTATGCCGTGGATCCGTATTGCTAGTGGTGGAGTTGCGATCGCAATTGCCCTACTGATGATCATCTTAGGGGGGTGGTATTTCACAATCGCGTTCGGCATTATCGTCTACCTCGGCCAGCTAGAGGTCTTTGCCCTGACCAAAGCCAAAGGTATTAACGCGGCTGTTAAAACCACCCTGATTGTCAGTCAGGTGCTGTTGATGTCAGCCCACATCGCCCCACCCCTAACGGATGCGATTTTATCTTTGGCAGGCACGTGCATCTGTTTTTACGTGTTATTCCAGCCCAAGTTTGCCACCATTGCTGACGTGGCAGCGTCTATTTTAGGCTTGTTTTACGGCGGCTATTTACCCAGCTACTGGATTCGCCTACGAGACTGGGGCAGTGATTTAACGAATTTGCCCCTGGGTGGCTATTGGCCCACCGATTGGCATTTAGAGAGCTTACCCATTGGTTTGGTGCATACCTTTTTAGCCTTTGCCTGCATTTGGGCGGCTGATATTGGTGCCTATGTAGCTGGCCGCACCTTTGGTCGCACTCCCCTGACCAACATTAGTCCTAAGAAGACGGTTGAGGGAGCCTTTTGCGGCATTATCGGTAGCCTATTCGTGGGTTGCACTGGAGCCTGGCTGATGCAGTGGCCCCTGTGGTGGATTACCGGCCCTGCCTTTGGCACCATGATCGGTGTGTCTAGCCTTTTGGGCGATTTGACCGAATCTTTGATGAAGCGCGATGCTGGTGTTAAGGACTCAGGTACCTTAATTCCAGGCCACGGAGGCATTCTAGACCGCACGGATAGTTATGTCTTTACCGCACCGCTAGTGTTTTATTTCATCACCATGTTGTTGCCTAGTTTGCCTGGTGTGTGGCCAGGTAGCTAGGGCTGCACCATAATTCGGCACTGGCACATCAGCTGATCATCTTGCACCTGAAGTGACTGCAAATCAGTCTGTTCGCCTAGATTCCAACAGAAATCTGTGAGGGCATCGCTGCGCACATGCTCTCCAGAAGGCAAGCGCCACTGGGCGGTGGTTAAGCGGAGGATATGGCCATGATCAACGTCTAGAGATCCCCTCAGGCCAATTTCTGATTGCTCGTTACGCACAAGATGCAACATCAAATCTGTGTCCAGGGTTTGCAATTTTGATTGGTACTCAGAGAGCTGTGGATCTTTGAGGGCGGCAATGTTGGCACCATAGTGAGTTGCTATTTCTGTGGCCACATCCTCTTTAGCCACAAGGGTTTGCCAGAAGTCAAGAAGACCATCCGCCAGAATCGATTCTGTGGCAGATGCTGCGAGCGCATCCATATCGAAGGCAACCTGCCCCTCAATGGGAAATTCCTGTTGCAGGCGTAAAGGCTTACCTCGTAGAACCTGACCAATATTGATCTTGATGTCACTGGCTTGCACATTGACATGAGTAATCCGCACGCCCTGATATATCGCCTGCTGTGCCGATAGGGTAATGCCAGGAATATAACCCGATAATACTTGCCGATCGGTGGCTTGAATTTCAAAGGCCAACTCCCCAATTTCATCGAGCTGCGTTTGCAGCCAAAATTTCACAGCCACAGGCAACACACGACTAATGAGACGGCTGCCTTTTGGTGCTGATGGGGCTTGGGTCATAGGACAGTGCTGAATAGTTCCGAACCAATCATTGCATATCTGCTAATGACATATCTGCTTATGGCATATTTGCCGATTGCTGGGTTGCGATCGCACACCCTACGTTCATTTCAAGCAGCATAGGCGAGAACTGATCCCCAAATGTCATGAAAATGTGACATTATTTGCGGGCTAAGTGGCTGCATGGGATCAATAAATCATGAATTCATGACATTTTGTTTCCTGAAAATACTGAATTCTCGATGTGGCCTTGATTTCGTGGGGATCATTTTGGTTGATCCCCACGGGCTTTCCTGGCATGATGAATTCCAAGAGCGATCCCCGGTGGGAGATTTAGCTGTTTGTTCTGCAGTGCTGGAAGTCAAAGGTATGGCCATGGGTAACGGTACAAGGGTTCCATTAGAAGAAATGACGTTGCGACAGCTGCGTCTGGTAGCAAGCGAGTACGAGGTATCTCGCTACAGCCGTATGCGTAAAGTTGACTTAGTTGAAGCAATTCGTTCAGCACAGGCGGCTCGTGGTGAGAGTGCACCTGCTCCCAAAGCGGCAACGGTTGCAACAACTATTGAAGCGCCTGCTCCAGGTATGACCATGGAAGAGCTAGCCGCTGTGGATGATGGGTTTGGTGATTTGCCTGGTGGCTACGGTGAAAGTCGCATTGTATTAATGCCTCGTGACCCTCAATGGGCCTATGCTTACTGGGATATTCCTGGTGTCCACAAAGAAGAAATGCGTCGTCAGGGCGGTGTGCGTCTAGCAATTCGTTTCTACGATGTGACTGACATTGATATCAACTCTGTTGCTCCCCACAGTCTTCAGCAGTATGAATGTGATGAGATGGCACGGGAATGGTTTTTGCCTATACCCGTTAGCGATCGCGACTATATTGCTGAAATCGGCTATGTGGCTGCCGACGGTCGTTGGTTGTTGATGGCGCGCTCTGCACCCATCCACGTTCCTCCCGTTTATCCCTCTGACTGGGTCGAAGACCACTTCGTTTCTGTTAACTGGGATGAAGATCTACGCGGCAAGACCGTGATGACCCTGGTGCCCCCCAGCAAGAAAGCTGCTGGTGTGATGGATGCTGAAGGTAACCCCATTTACGATGAGATCTTTGCCAAGGCTCAGTCCATGGAAGCTCAGCGTATTGCGGGTTCACTGTTTGGCTCCATGCATCAGGTCCCTGAGCAAGCCGTTAGCTCCTTTGTCTTCCCCTCTGGTGTGGGGATGTGGGCCCTGCCAACGGCTTCTGGTATTAACATGTCGGGCGTTGGCTTCTCTGCTTCTGCCCCGCCGGTTCGTCCTCGCAAATTCTGGTTGATCGCGGATGCTGAGCTAATTGTTTACGGTGCCACTGAGCCGGATGCAACCGTTACTATCGGTAGCCGTAAGATTGACCTGAAGCCCGACGGTACATTCCGCTTCCAGATGTCTTTCCAGGATGGTCTAATTGACTATCCCATCAAGGCTGTAGCGGCTGATGGTGAGCAAACGCGCTCCATCCATATGAAGTTCACCCGCGAGACTCCCGAGCGTAACACCAATACTAAGGCGGAAGCGGTTGAAGAATGGTTTGCGTTTTAGTCTAGTTAACGCAAATCGCTTGAGACACGGAAGACTGCTTCCTTAAATCAAATTAGATAGGCAAATTAGATAGGAGGTGTGCGATCGCACACCTCCTTTTTTATTGGGCAAAGTTAGGCGCTAAGTTGCGTTATGGTGCCATAAGGAGGTCTGCCATGGCCGTTGTTTTTGTTCATAGATGAATGACTCCCCAAGATATTACCCACCTGCTTCAGACACGCTTTGGTAATAGCGCCAGCAAAATGGATACGCCTGACGCTTGGCAGGTAGAAACCCCTGAAATGCGACTGCTAGTCCTTTTTACCAATAGCCAAACCTGGCTACGGCTCCTTGTCCCCATTGTCCCCATTGCCGAAGCTCAGCCTTTTTTAGGGGAGATTCTAGAGGCCAACTTTGAACAGACTCACATGGCTCACTACGCTAGCTATGACAACAATCTATGGGGAATATTTCGCCACAAGCTAGCCACCTTAGAAACGGAAACATTCATGTCGGCAATCGATCAATTGCTCGCCATGAAAGAAGCCGGCGTCAGTCCTTTCTTCAATACCTTGATCGAAACTCGGGTACGCCAAATCATTCACGCGGCTAAATTACAGGGACAGTCCTTAGAAAATACCATGCAACTTATCAACCGTTTCTATGCAGAGGGCATCATGGGTGATATGAAAGACAGTGACTATGGTGATCGGGCGTTAGCTGCATGGCAACGTCAGCTAGAGCGGTTATGGTCAGAGGTTAATCCATCAGAATCTGCCAAAAATGAGTGAGCCAATAGCCATGACGGTAATCGAGCAGATTAAAGCAGATTATGCCCGTTTTCCTGAGGCGCAAAGCTATCAAATCTATGCCAAGGATGTCTATTTCAAAGACCCCATAAATGAGTTTCGTGGCATAGAACGCTATCAGCGCATGATCGGGTTTATTGCACAGTGGTTCCATAATATCGATCTGGAACTGCACAAGGTAGAACAGCCTCAGGCGAATACAGTTATCACTCGATGGACGCTGCACTTTACAGCGCCTACGCCCTGGCAACCCAGAATCTCTATTCCGGGTTGGAGTGAGCTACAAATTAATACAGAGGGGCTCATCTGTGCCCACATTGACTATTGGAATTGTTCACGATGGGACGTATTCAAACAGCTATTCGCCCCATGAAATCTCCTATCTCAGTACCTTGCCATGACCAGTCTCAACCCAACGGAACGATTTTCAGATCGAGTGGCAGACTACATTAAGTATCGCCCCGACTATCCAGAAGCTCTTTTTGCACAATTAAAAGAACAGTTTGGTCTCTCAGCATCTCATGTTGTGGCAGACATCGGCTCAGGTACAGGTTTGCTAACAAAACACTTTTTAGACAATGGCCATCGGGTGTACGGAGTAGAACCCAATACCAATATGCGTCTTGCCGCAGAAAGTATTTTGAAAGCATATCCTAGGTTTACCAGCATTAATGGCCAAGCCGAAGCCACCACTCTTCCCGATGCTTCTGTCGATTGGGTGGTGGCTGGTCAGGCTTTTCATTGGTTTGATCTAGAAAAAACACCCGGAGAATTTGAACGCATTCTGAAACCAGGCGGTCATGTCGCTGTGATTTGGAATGTTCGTTTAGAGAGTGATCCGTTTCAGCAAGCCTATGAAGAGTTTTTGCTAACCCACTGTATTGAGTACAAACAAGTTAACCACCGTCGTCTAACATCTGCAACGTTAGCGGATATTTTAGCCCCACGTTCTATGGAAATGGCCGCCTTTGAAAATTCTCAAATATTTGACTATGAAGGATTAAAAGGCCGCCTGTTATCGTGCTCCTATGCCCCCAAAGCAGATGCGTCTAACTATGACATGATGCTGACTGAGCTGAGAAACCTCTTCAATCGCTATAGCCAACAACGAGAAATTGTGTTTCGCTACCGAACCAAACTCTACTACTTTGGCACGTCGTAGCCTTACGAATAAAGCGGCCTCAATATTCACTCAATGGCCCTGATCTCTTCTGCGAAGAGATCAGGGCCATCAGATGCTTCAATTTTGCAACCGTCTTAAGCGGCAAACTTGATCTTTAAATAATCATCTTCCATCTTGGCACCAGCAGGTTGTAATGCGGCTAAAGCCTGGGGTAGAACCAAATTACGGCGGTGGTTACCAATACGAATATTCAATTCATCAGC
This sequence comes from Leptothoe sp. LEGE 181152, assembly GCF_032906605.1. Lineage (NCBI taxonomy): Bacteria > Bacillati > Cyanobacteriota > Cyanophyceae > Nodosilineales > Cymatolegaceae > Leptothoe > Leptothoe sp. LEGE 181152. The sequence continues at coordinate 314,041 of NZ_JASATU010000067.1, read as the reverse complement.
ACTTTTACTGAGTTCAATTTGGCTCTTAGGAATACCTGGTAGATAAACTTCCAGACTATAATTATCCTGCTCTTGAACCACCCGTAATGTAGTCTCCTTATAATATACCTGGGTAGGATCTTCATCGCCGTAAATTGTCTCTTTGAGACGCTCTAGAGCTTCAATGCCACACATCTCTTCAGAGAATAGGGGGACTTCCTTCACAGGCAAGGGACGGAAGTCATCATGAATCTCTTGTCGATAAATTTGCTGATTCTCTTTCCAACGCTGAAAGAACGGATCAGTAACCGTCTCTGGAATGATTCGATTGGCCACCACCATGTCGGTGCCCACATTGTAGAGACTGAGATATGCATGGGCACGAAGAGATTCTTTGATAACCATCTTTTCAGGGTTGGTTACCAGCCGTACGGATGTGGTAGTAGTATCGGTGAGCACCTTCTCCAGCTCGACTAGCTGCTCGTAGAATTCATAAGGTGCATCCATCACCTCAGTAGTCGGCAAAGAGAATCCGGCAACGGGGCGGAAGAGAGGCTCCACAATGGGCCTTAGGGCTGCAGATACGGCCTGAAAAGGCTTATATAGCTTACGCATATACCAGCCTGCAACCTCTGGCAAACTCAATAAGCGCAGTGCGGTACCGGTGGGAGCTGAGTCAATAATCAGCACATCGTACTCACCTTCATCATGGTGACGTTTCATGCGCACCAGACTAAAGATTTCATCCATTCCTGGCAGAATCGCAAGCTCTTCAGCTTCTACCCCTTCTAGACCACGGGCCTGCAGCACTTGAGTGATGTAGCGCTTGACCGCACCCCAATTACCTTCGAGTTCACGCAGGGCATCCAGCTCTGCACCCCAAAGATTGGGCTTGACTTCACGCGGTGTATGCTCCAACTCCATATCAAAGCTATCGGCTAAAGAGTGTGCTGGATCAGTACTGAGCACTAAAGTCTTATAGCCAAGTTCTGCACAGCGTAACCCCGTCGCCGCTGCCACCGACGTTTTACCCACGCCGCCTTTTCCAGTCATCAGGAGTACGCGCATATATACCTTAGAAACGTTTACATTGTTTTACTTTAGCGACTTTTCGCCGTTTCCGGCAGAAGTCTTTAGACTGCATTATGAAATCCTATGGGTTATGCAGCCCAAGGGCCAATTTTAAAGATGGCTAAGCAACTCGTACCCTCCATCGGTAACCGCAAAACATCTGTGCTTAGCTGCTGCATCACTAGCACGACGTTTAAGAAAAAACATGGCAGAGCTTTGCAACCGATAGCTTTGCACTGCTGAGGGAACTCTGAAGAGGATAACGGCCCATCGTCTGCGATGGCGGCCTCCAGCGTCTGCCATAACTGCCATTTCTCGGGCCTCAATCGCCAGCTATGGAACGCATCAATCCGTTAAGTCGGCTTCTACCTATAGAGGATTTGTCATGCTTAAAAACTTACTTTTTCTAAGCTCTGCTTTGGTGATCGCGATCGCGACTCCAGCTGTTCGAGCAGCTGACTGTGTCTACCGATGTGGCTCTAATGAAATCCAATTTGCCCCTGGCCAGGCAGTAACACTGCAAGTCGTCAACCGTACCGGGGGGCGCGTTAGCCTCGAACGTGTTTTGGATTTTGAACCCTACGGCATGTGGCCTGATCAGACCATCACTATTGATGCCCAGATTGGCATAGGCGATTTATCAGTTGTATTTTGGGAAGCGGCTCAGCGCCCGATTGAAGTCAGGCTGCATCGTCCAGAAGCAGATACCCTACAAATTGAATTGCTGCCCAGTGGTGCAGTTAATGACAGTGCTGTACACATTGTTAACGACGGACGCGTGATGATTTATTAAACGATATAGTACATTTGTTGCCGTTGCTGATTTATACACGTAAAAATTAGCAGCCATCATTTGTCTTTATCGTTGGTTGAGTTGTCATGGCAATCATTTCTTCCAAGCAGCCGGAATCAAATAAGCCAGACGATCAGCCACAGAAAGCTCAGTCAAAACCATCACCACCGGCTGCTCCAGCCAAAAAAAATCAGCTCTTAGAAACCTCAGCTCGCCCCGATGAGGTGAGTCGTAATGAAGACGGTATCCGACCTCACAGTTTGGATGATTACATTGGCCAAAAAGCGCTGAAAGAAGTCCTACAAATTGCGATTCAGGCCGCGCAATCCCGTAAGGAGCCCTTGGACCATCTGTTGCTTTATGGACCGCCGGGTCTGGGCAAAACCACCATGGCCCTGATTCTGGCCCAGGAAATGAAGGTGGATTGCAAAATTACAACGGCACCAGCGTTGGAGCGTCCTCGCGATATTGCCGGTCTACTAGTCAATGCAAAAGCCGGAGACATCTTATTTATTGATGAAATCCATCGGTTGTCGCGGGTGACCGAAGAAATTTTGTATCCAGCAATGGAAGATGCTCGCCTGGATATCACCATCGGTAAGGGGCAAAGTGCCAGAACCCGCAGTATTCCGCTACAGCCCTTTACCCTTGTAGGTGCGACTACAAAAGTAGGTGCCCTAACATCACCCTTGAGGGACCGGTTTGGTTTGATCCAGCGGCTACGGTTCTATGAGTTAGATGAACTGACCAGCATCATTTTGCGTACAGCCACCGTGCTCAAAACCGATATTGAAGAATCGGGAGCCATGGAAATTGCCCGGCGAGCTCGGGGCACACCGCGTATTGCTAACCGGTTACTGAAGCGGGTGCGGGACTATGTGCAAGTCAAAGCGTCAGGGCCAATTACGGAACAGATTGCTGGGGAAGCGTTAGAGCTGTTTAATGTGGATCCCTGCGGTCTCGATTGGACCGATCGACGGTTGCTATCGGTGATGATTGAGAACTTTAACGGTGGTCCAGTGGGTTTGGACACTATGGCTGCGGCCACTGGCGAAGATGCCCAGACCATTGAAGAGGTCTACGAGCCTTATCTGCTACAGATTGGCTATTTGCAACGCACACCGCGAGGTCGGATTGCCACTCCAGCTGCTTGGAAACACTTAGGCTACGATATACCCGAGCGACCCATTTTAATAACATCCACTCAGATTGATAGTGACAACGATCAACTATCTCTCATGTAATACAATATGAGAGATAGAGACATAGATTCTATCCTTTACACGCCAAGCTCCCAATCCTCCAATCGTAATCCTTCAACTCGGTCAAATTCACGAGTATTATGGGTCACTAATGTTAAGCCATTAACCATTGCAATTGCCGCAATCTGCAAATCATATGCCCCAATTGGTGTTCCTACACTGGCCAATTGTGCTCGAATCCTCCCAAACGCTTTGGCAGCTTCATCGCCAAAAGGTAATGAAACAAATTGCTGCAAAAATTCTTGCTGACGTTTAACAGTTTCAGTGGGATTATTGCTTCGCATTGCACCATAAAAAAGCTCAGCTTTAACCACCGAACAAACTGCCATTTCATTCAAGGGTGTTGCCAGCAAACGATCTCGCACCTTGGTAGAACGTCCATTCAAATACACTACGCAGACGTTTGTATCCAACAGGTAGTGCATTCCTAATCAAAAGCTCCAGTTAGATCATCATCAAGAGTCTCTGCAACACCCTGGGTATCAAGACTAATTGGATCATTAGCGCATACCCCATAGAGTTGAGCCAGGGGAGATGTCGTCGCAACTAATACCTGTACTGGCTGGTAAATAACCATAACCTCGACTTCTCGATCGATTACCCCAACCGGAATCTCAAGATGAAGGATGCCATCGTTGCCAATATGCTGCCGTACTCTGACGCTCTCCATGCTGGATGACTCCAAACTTATAAACTGAATCTTCTTTTATTCTCGCAAGATCCTTTGTAATTCTGCCATAGCAGCTATGTCTCAACACATCTTTGCCTGACGATTACCTGATAAGATCGGCAGGTTATAAATTTTAACGCGACCTTGGGTGTAGAACTTCGTAGCTACGTATATATTGACAACTTGCAACCTCAGCACGCTGCCTATATGGGCAGCGTTTCCATTGGCTTTTTGCCACTGCCGGGCGACGCTTCTTTATGGGTTGAAATTTCCCCCGGCATTGAGATTAATCGTATTACTGACGTTGCCTTAAAGTCGGCTGTAGTTACCCCTGGTGTACAGATTGTTGAACGTTTATATGGTCTACTAGAAATTCACTCCGGTAGCCAAGGTGAAGTGAAAGCAGCTGGGCAAGCGATTTTAGATGTGCTTGGCGTGAAAATGCGCGATCGCTTAAAACCACGTATGGTGTCTAGCCAGGTGATCCGTAACTTGGACCCACACCATGTGCAGCTGATCAACCGCACCCGACGCGGCAATATGATTCTGGCTGGGCAAACCCTATACGTCATGGAAGTGGAACCTGCAGCTTATGCATCTTTGGCCGCAAATGAAGCCGAAAAAGCCGCCCAGATCAACATCCTGCAAATTTCCTCCATCGGTAGCTTTGGCCGATTGTATCTGGGGGGTGCGGAACGGGATATTTTGGCCGCTGCACGGGCAGTTGAATCAACTTTGGAAAATGTACCGGGTCGCGATCGCAACACCCTAAAACTCGAATAACCGATACCCCATAACTCCAATCACAAAAAAGAAATCACAAAAAAGAAAATCAACGACCATCCCTAGCGCGTTATCCAAAGGATGGTCAGTTGATTAGCACTTTGCGTCCTGCCGCCAGAAAACCCGATATCACTTGATCAACGTCACTTGCTCAATGTTAGTGAAAGGGTCAGCTGCCAATGGCAACGAAAACCTGAACCGGGGATGTTATTGGGTAGATGCTAGGGACAGATATGGCCCATAGATACGGAGGACGCAAATTGGCAGTTGACCGCCAGTGCATTTGCTATGTGGATATACGGTAAAGGTAAACAAGGTTATGCAGTTCATAACCAAAGTTATGAATTAAAGCGGACTCATCACTCATCGCCCCAAAATTGTCAGATCTAAACCAAATATCCCTTAGTGCAGTTCCAATTCTTGGGCCATCAGCACGGGTACATTCCTATCAAAAATAAACTCGCTATAGTCTGCTAAGTCATCGATCCCCAGCATTGACAACACAATTTCTGCTGCTAACCACACAAAAAATTTACCGAAGACAAATCTCCATCGAATATCCATGCAAGGCTTCCTCGACTGACCTGTGCATCGTAGAAAAGCTGCCAATCAGGAGCGCCATAACTGTCGTTATGAATTTAGTGTGATTACCGAAAACCAGACAGGCCCTAGCGTCATCCCCTTATGATAGAGACGCCTATGTGGTTGATGGTATTAACGTGCGTTCTAAAAGCCTGACAAAACGATGGTTTAAGCTGCTCATACTGGCCATAGCGGCACAGGTGCTATGTCTGTTGTTGTGGGGGGTGACCTGGCCAAAACCACCCGCCACAGAACTTTCGTTTGTAGTTCCCCAAGATGAGGTGCAACCTTGGGAAACTGTCATCACTGGCTTTGAAAAGAAATACCCCAATATTCGCATTCACCTGGTTACCGATTTAGAGATTGGCTACACTACGGACCAGCGCAAAGCCATCTACACCGCTGATTTTCAAGCCAGTGTCGCCCAATACGACCTGGTGTATATGGATATCGTCTGGCCACTACAGTTTGCAGAGCATTTACGGGATTTAACCCCCTATGTCCAGAAAGACCACCTAGATTTGTCAGATTTTTTAGCCAGTGACGTGGCAGCGGGGCAACTAGATAACAGCCTGTATCGCTTACCCATGCGGGCAGATGTTGGGGTTTTGTACTATCGCCAAGATCTGCTTAAACAGGCAGGCATGACGTTGCCCCAAACTCTGGATGAATTATCCCAGGCTGTGGACACGCTTAAATCCTCTATCAATACGGGTTACCTGTGGCAGGGCAGTCGTTATGAAGGCTTAATCGCGAATTTTGCAGAGGTCATGGATGGTCTGGGGGCTCAATGGATTGAGCCAGAAACGGACAATGTCGGCTTAGATACGCCCCAAGCGATCGCATCGGCCAACCTATTAAAACAGCTGATTCAACAGAGGATCTCACCTGATGAGGTGATTACTTACACCGAAAAGGATGGGCTCCAACGGTTTTTGGAGGGACAAACCGTATTTTTGAGGGGCTGGCCCTATTTTTGGGAAGAGATACAGCAGTCAGACCTGGCTGGGAAGGTTGCGATCGCACTCCCCTTTGCTTTCAATAACACCCCTGGCATAGGTTGTCGTGGCGGCTGGGGGTTTGGCATTGCCCAAAATGCCGCCCACCCTGAGGAAGCGTGGACAGCCATCAAGTACTTCACCAGTGCAGCCGCCCAAAAACAATTTGTCCTCGCCTCCGGCTTTTTGCCCAGTCGTGCCAGCCTATTCCAAGACCCAGAAATTGTGGCGAAATACCCACAAATGCCCCAGCTACTGGACTACCTGGAAAATTCATCCACATTTCGTCCCTTTATCAAAGAATACGGAGCCGCCTCAGAAATTTTGCAAACAGCCCTGGGCGATGTTTTAAGCGGACAACAATCTGCCGAAACCGCTATGAAGTGGGCCCAAGCTGAGACGGAGAAATTGCTACGCCCGGTATCTCAGGGCGATTAAAGGTTTGCTCAGTCATGCGCTGACGTGCAGACCACCATTGCCAACCCACAAACAGTTGCAATAGCAACAGTCCTATGTTGATGGCCATTAGCCAACGAATTTTGGTTTTCTCACTGTTGCCGTTAGTTTGCTGAACTAGAGACGGATTATTCAGCCGCGCCAGGAGGACCTCGGCGTTGAGGGGACGCTGCCCTGGGAAGGGGGCCATCATGTCATCCAGCAGTTGGACAAACCAGGCATCTAGCTGAGCTGCCTGATCCAGCCAGGTGAGCCGACCAGTGGTGTCATCTTCGGGTAAATCAATGGGATGTTTGCCAGTTAGCAAATATACAAAGGAGCGACCCAGGGCGTAAAAGTCAGACTGAGGCACGGCACGGCCATTGATCTGCTCCAGGGGGGTATATCCCGGTGATACCACACTGGTGATATCTCGCTGACCGGCCACTTTGGCAAAGTAGGTGCTGGTCATGGGGCGGACTGTGCCAAAGTCCACCAGGGCCAGCTGACCCGTGGGACGCAGCATAATGTTGGCTAGCTTAATATCCCGGTGAAAAAGTTCTTCCTTATGGAGCTGAGCCAGCAGATCCACCAGCTGTCTGATCCAATCTATGGCCTGAGCTTGATCGATGGGGCCATGCTGCTGTAACCATTTATCCAGGTTCACCCCCTGGATATTCTCCATCACCAAACAATACAGCTGTCGCCCTTCAATCTCTAACGAGAAATAGCCATCGGGGTCTACCTGAGGAATACCCGGATGCTTCAGGGTTTGCAACGTAGCAGCTTCGCGCTCAAACAGGGGCTGCAAAATTTTCTTTTTGAGCACCTTAAGCACTTTTGTCTGGCCCTGGTCATCAATTTCAAACACCTCAGATGGTTCCCATTCATCTAACTCCCGCAGCGGTCGCAGCAGGCGATAACGACCTTCTATCAATAAAGGCGTTTGACACGACTTACAGTGGGACAGCCCGTCGGGGTTATCGCGATGGCCACACCGGGGGTTAATGCAATAGCTCATGGGTGATTCAGGACGGTAATGTCCGATCGGGTCTTAGGGTAGCTGCTCACGCACATATTCCATCACCACGGGAATCAGGGTAAAACCAGCGGGGCTTTTTTCAATCAGGGATTTACTTAGGAGAGCACTGATGGCAGCGAGTCCATCAGGATGTTTGATGTCTTCAATGGACATGGGCTCTGCTTTTTCAGCCAGCTGCCCCAGAATATCTTGTTCTGCTTCGGACAGACGCTCATACTGCTGATCGATGAGATATTTAATATCGCCAAACATGGTTCTGCCATGTCTGCGGAAGCGATCCACATCGCCATCAAACAACTCCTGAATAGTCATGGCGACAATTCTCAGCATCAGTGGATTCCCCCGATACTGGTTGATCAGGCCTTTCCAATGGGGCTTACCTGAGGCGGGTAGCCGTTCTGCAGTTAAGAGCTGCGCCCCATCATCGTACTTTAGCCCCCCTAATTCTAAATAACGCACAGGACTATTGGTGGCCCTTGACCCGGCAAGTTCGCGGTTACGTTCGCGACTGGTGACCACGATACAGCTCTGGTGAGGCTGTTCGCCCAGACGCTTTAATAGCTCGCGATAGTTGCTGTAGTCTGGTGCATACTCACTGACAAGACTGCCGCTGCTGAGAATACTTTCTAAGTTATCGAGTACCACCAGACAACGGTGCTGTTGTAGGTAAACCATTAGAGCGCTGAGCTGGTCATACCATTCATCTGAATGGGGAATCACATCGTCCGGTAGTTCATTCAGCCACTGACCTAGAACATTATCGAGGGTAGGTCGATGACGCAGGGATTGCCAAATAACCCCATCAAACTGAGTGTGCACTGCCTTGGCCAGGGTAATGGCGAGGGATGTTTTGCCCATCCCCACGGGACCAATAATGGATACAAATCGGCAGGCTGATGTGCCTAACATCCATTGTTGGAGCTGATCTAGCTCTACCTGACGACCATAGAGGACCGGAACATCTGGCATTTGGTCCCAGTTAATGGCCACTTGGGTAGTGCGGTAACCTGCTGCTTCGAGCCAATGGGCGACGTCACGCCAGCTTTCTAGGGCATTGCGATCGCGACCCGTCAGTTGCTCCACATAACGATACAACCCCTGGCTTAAGGCAACTTCCACCGTACGCGCTTCAATCCCCTCATGGTCAGAGATTGCCGCTGGGCTATACCTCAGCAGTAGGCCCCGCAGTCGCGTTTTCTCTAAATCCGTCAGCCCGTAGCGCTTATGGGGCATTAGTTCTGACTTAGCTTTTGCCAAATCCCCATAAAGCTGATCTAGATTCCACTGTGCCGCCGCTTGGGCAAAAAGCTGTTCTGTAGCCATCGATAGGACAACGAACTATGAATGATATTACCCGATCGTCTTCAGCGATATGCATCTATACACCATCAGTCCCAACATTCAGGTTGAAACCCCTTTGACAGTCTCAGGGCAAGACCTACTCCCCAACACTTCATAACCTAATCCATAACCAGCAATAGCCTCTAACCAACAATCAACGCTCCTAATCTGAGGTCATGCACCAAGAGGAATGAGCTTATGATTGCCGTTAAACGAAGAGCGGGTTGGGGATTATGCGCCACCATCTTTACCTGTGTTCTCTGTTTTAGTATCAGCCTGGCCCAGGCAGCCACACCGTTTTTTTGGGATTCCATTGATGTGGATATGACCCTGGAAGCGGATGGTGACCTATTAGTAACAGAAACTCAAAAGTATGTATTTACCCAACCCCACAGCAACGAACGCTATCGCTATATTCCCTTAGAAGGGATTGATAGCATCGCAGATGTGGCGGTTTATGAAAACAATGAACCGTTAACGGTTCAAACGGGTCGCCGCAATAATGATTATTGGATTCGTTGGCAACATTCCTTGAATGCTCCTGCCGCCCATACGTTTGTACTTCAATATCGTGTTGTGGGGGGTATTCAGGTCAAAGGAAACCGTAGCCAGCTTTATTGGAACGCACTCTTTCCTGAGCGGAGTGCTCCGATTAATCGCGGTAACGTAACGCTGCATGTGCCAGAGATATTAGCCGATCAAGTGAATAGTTTTCAGGGTGAAGGGGTGGCGAGTCGCGATCGTAAACTCAATCTCACCACCTATGAGTTTGTGACCAGTGGCCCTCTGGCACCACAACAGTTTTTGAATATTCGGCTCGAATTCCCCACCAGCGCGTTAAATATCCCACAGGCCCAGACAGATTATTGGAGCATCAAGCAGTCATCTTGGGCTCCATTCTTTAGCTGGGCAGTGCCAGGCATCTTTGTGCTCGGTGTTTTTGGCAGCATTGTAGCGATTAGAAAACGTTGTCCCAATTGTGGCCAGATGACTCTGAAACGAACTAATCGAGTTGTGCAGAAATCAACCCGATCTAGGCGAGGAACAAGAGAAGTCAGACACGTCTGCCAAAATTGCAACTACGATCGCAGGTTTAATCAAACCATTCCTCGTAAGTCGGCTTCTAGGTCCCATACGACTGTGTGGGGTGGCTACTATGGTGGCGATGGCAGTGGTGGCAGCGGTGGCAGTAGTGGCTGTGGCAGTAGTGGTTGCGGCGGCGGTGGCTGTGGAGGAGGTGGTTAATGCATACAACTCAACAGCCACGGATGAATTCTCAACAAGCAGAGCTTTATAAACGGCTTCAGATCTATGCTCTAGATCAACCAGGTGTACAGTTTTCGTTTAGTCAGCGTCTCGCCCAGGAAAATTGTTGGTCATTTAAGTACACGTGCAGAGTAATTGAAGAGTATAAGAGATTTGCGTTTTTGGCGGTCGTTGCTGGACATCCGGTAACACCGTCTGACCAGGTGGATCAGGTGTGGCATTTACATCTCACCTACACGCGCTCATATTGGGAGGATTTTTGTCCCAATGTTTTACAAATGTCGTTGCACCATGAACCAACTCAGGGAGGAGGTGTTGAGCATGACAAGTTTTTGGATTGGTATTCGCGTACGTTGGCTAGCTATAGGCAATTGTTTGGTGAGGAGCCGCCTAGGGATATTTGGCCTGAACCGGGAGAGCGGTTTGGGCAAGAGTTGGAGTTTGTAAGGGTGAATTTGCAGAGGAATTGGCTGTTGCCTAAGTTAGGCATTATTAAGACTTTAAAGTGCTGCTTACAGTGGGTTAGACAACGATGTTGGAGAGTATCGCGTCGTTCTATCAAATTCTTTGCTTCATAGTGATTTTTGTTTGAGCCATCTTGTCAAAATACTGATAAATGGGGTGATGGGGCTGCTCAGGGCTTTCCTCCCTGAAACCCTCCTGTTCGTGGGGGCCTAAACTCCCCCACACCCCCCGACAGGGTAGTCGTTTATGGCAACTATTTTGGGTTGGGAGAAGGTTACGGCTAAGTCGATTATTAAGGTTCAGTATCCGTCACTAGATTGGCTTTACGATAGACGTCTTTTAACTGTTATACTCTGGCGATGATGGGACCATGTCAGATAGCTGTTCGCTATCTTCTACCCAGGGCATATCTACAGAAAAGGTTGTGCCAACGCCTACCTGACTTTCTACTTCAATTTTGCCGCCGTGGAGTTCTAAACATTTTTTGACAACGGCTAGTCCTAAGCCACTGCCAGACAATGATTTTACGTTTTGACCACGATGGAAGGAGTCAAATAAGTGTTGCTGGTCGGCGGCTGGAACGCCAATACCTTGATCGCTGACTTGAAACCGAGTTCGACTGTGTTCACCCCAAATATTAAGTTGAATTTCACTTTCTGGGGGTGAATATTTGATGGCATTGGTCAATAGGCTCATCAACATAGCGCGTAATAATCTCTCATCTAGAAAGGCTTCGTCATAGGTCCCTTTTTGCTGTACTAAAATATGGTGCTGCGACTGGGTATTAAATTTGACTTCCTCGACCAGGTGTTCGCAAAAAGATTGTAAATCAATCGTTTGAGGGTTAAATTCTAGCTTGCCTGCTTCAGCTCGGGTCAGTAGCAAAATATCGGACAACAGCTGTGCCATGGTCTTCGCGGCAGACTGAATGCGTCTAAGATTACGGGAACGTTTCTCTTCAGACCAGGCTACATTGCGGTTATCTAACAATTGTGCAGAGACTAAAATGGCGCTCAAGGGAGTTCTTAGCTCATGGGAGGCCAGGGAGAAGAAATTAAGTTTTAGATCGGTTAATTCCTTGGCTTGTTCAATCTCTTTATAGGTGGTTTCGATTTCCTGGCGACGGTTAAGCTCAGTGGTTAAAATCTCTTCTGTATTTTGTAAGGCATTTGTTTTAGCTTGAAGCTTATGGGTGAGCGCCTCTGTTTCTCGTTGCTGTGTTAACAGGGTTTGCTGGTGCTGCTTTAGGGTTTGCATCAGCCAGCCGTACAAAATGCTCAGGAGAATCACACCAAAGCCAGCTACCAACCCTGTCAACCAAAGATCATTATTGATGCTGACGCTGGTGTCTGCCATTTCCCACTGTAGTGCGGCGCTGCCCTCGTCTAACAATGCCTGCATCGCCAGATGGGCATCAACGCGAACTTCACTGCTTTGCTGGGCAATGTCTAGTTGCGCGGTTAGGTCCAGTTGTCCATTGTCGTATTGTTCAATGCCATCTTCTAAAATTTGAATGTGGGTTTCAGTGGCAACCCGTAACCGTTCTAAGGCTTCTCGATACACTAAATCTTCTTCAAAGGCGGCCTCTGTGTCTTCTAAATTTTCATGCTCTGCATCTAGCTCTTCAACATAACTATTAATCAGTTCCAGCTTTGTTTGATAGCGTTCTAAGGCTTCTTCCTCACCTGTATTAAGATAAGAACGATGACTGGCTTCCGCTTCTGCGATCGCAACTAACAAGCCATTCAAATAGGCATATTCATTCCCCTCCACCGCCACCCAGTCAGATGGATTAACTCGACCGACAATTGCATTACGCGCCAGCAAGGCAGTCCCTAGTAGCGTTGCGATCGCAACACCAAATCCTACTGTTAGCCATTGCTGAGTGCGAGAACGATTCATCGGACAGAAGGGGGCAGACCCCTACCTTGAAACTTAAGCTTGCAGGATCCACCATAATCTAGACAGCGCGATTTAACCGTCGTTATAGTCAGAGTAAGGGTCGTTGTTGATTGGGGACATCCCGTCGGAGCTGTGATGACTCTGAACCTCACAGCTTATTCGTACCAAGGATCAGCAACGCCGAGTAATTCACTGGCAACATTTTCCCATGCGCATTCTCTTAGTCGAAGATGACCTACAGCTAGGTGAGGGATTGAATGAAGCACTCACCGATGAAGGGTACGTAGTGGACTGGGTAACGGATGGAGAAATGGGTTGGATTCAGGCAACTGACTTAACCTATGACTTGATGGTACTGGATGTCATGCTACCCAAAATCAACGGCATCCACTTATGTCGACGGCTACGAGAAACGGGCAGACGTTTGCCAATCCTGATGTTGACCGCTCGCGATACCAACACTGATAAAGTTGCTGGCTTAGATGCCGGGGCAGATGACTATGTGGTTAAACCCTTTGACTTACTGGAGTTGCTGGCCCGATTACGGGCGTTATTGCGGCGTGGCACTTTGAATGACACTGGCACAATGCTGGTGTGGGGACAGGCCCAGCTCGACTCAGTCACCCATGAAGTGTTTTACGATGGCTCTCCTCTCCAACTAACACCCAAAGAATTCAGCCTCCTGGAACTCTTTTTACGCAGTGGCCGACGAGTCTTAAGTCGATCCGTCTTGATTGATCAGTGCTGGGCAACCAATGCACTGCCTGACGAAGAAACCGTCAAATCCCACCTGAAAAGCCTACGCCAAAAGTTGAAAAAAGCCGGTGCTCCCGCAGATTTCATTGAAACCGTGCATGGAGTGGGCTATCGATTAAAGCAATCATAGGGGTTACAGCCACTAACCGATTTCTACCCGAATTATTCCCTAGATTCTTCCAAACTGTTTTTTAGAGTGGGTGACGTAGCCTCAAGGAAATCTTAATTTCCAAAAGATTATGAAACTTAAAACTTTGTCTGTTTTACTAGGCGCACTCTCACTTGTGGCAATGCCTTTAGTTCGTCAAGTGCAAGCTGAGGAATTGGTCTGTCCAGACGAGTTCGAGGGGATTGAACTGAGCGAGGACCAACAGGTGCAATTGCTAGCATTAGAAGAGCAGTTGGACGATAGAATTGAGTCCATTATGCCTGCCACGCCTGAGTCAGAGGCGCAATTGGAACAACTGGAACAAACTTTCGAACAGCAAGTCTCATCAATGTTGTCACCTGAACAGGAACAGCAAGTGGGTCAGCTCAATGCCTGGGTTGACGAAAGCGTCGCTAGCGTCGCTCCTGAGCTAGAAATAGAAGAGGATCCTGCCCTCTCAGCAGATCAGGAGGCAGCATTAGACATGATCGCAGAAGAATACGATCGCAACTTTCAGAGCATTTTGACACCTGAGCAACAGCAGCAGGTTGAAGTGCTTGAAGAACAGCTAGACGCCGAAGTAGAGGCTACCATGCCAGAGCCCAACGCTGAGCAAGCAGCCAGTATTGAAGCCGCAGAAGCAGAATATGAACAGGCTGTGCTTCAGGTTCTTACCCCAGAACAGCTACAGCAAATCGAAACCAATTTGGCCGCCTGTGCCGTAAACGAGTTCTAAATCACTCGGACACCGATCTTCTAGGCAATCCTGACTGATAGTGCTCGGTATCGTAGGGCATGGCTTCGACGGTGAGCTCAGCCGAACCGCACAAGGGAGTGCCCCTACAGGGTTGTCCATTTTAATTGGGTTTAATGGATTCGGATTTGATATGACAGGACATTCAGGGTGCTTCCTTTAGGATGCTTCCTTGACAAAAGGCGGTAGAGATTATTGGCTTGGATCTCTACCGTTTTTTATAGAAAAATATGTTGTACTTTTTTCTCTTGCCTTTTCAACAGGGCAAGCTCCAAAGTAAGCTAGCGTTGGGTCAGTAATAATACTTTAGAGCCTTGTTCATATGCGAAAGTCTCTTCTACATTGTATTGTGCTTTAATTTGCTGCTCAAAGTTGGGATAGTCTTGCTCCTTCACCTTTAAAACCAGCCATAGTCGAGTCGGCGCATCTGGAAAATTATCCAACCACTGGCCGATTTCAGCCTCACTTTTGACGCCACGACTCTTATTTGAATAGATCTCTAAAGACCCTTGGTAGTAATGGTTCAAGACGAGCTTTCGAGCAAAGAGAGACCACACAACCACATCTTCAGGTTGCTCATATTGTTCAATGGTTTCAACAATAAACTTATAATCAGGTCGATCTTGCACAGTGTAATAGCGCACCAATCCGCCGCTTACGGCGATTAGATAAGCCAGGCTGACAACTATGGCTGCAAGCCGCCACTGTCGCCATAGTCGGCTCAACCCAGCCGCTAACAGGAGAAATAGGTAAGGACTAACAAAAACAAGATAGCGATTGACCCAAATCGGGATCGATATATAAGAAAAGGCTAAAATCGGCAGCAATGGCAAGGCAAACCAGGCAGCTGCCCACAAAACCTGGGGGGACTTATGCTTTTGGAAAAGGGCTAGACCAATCAATCCTGCTAATAGAAAGGTGAAGAACCTATAAAACGAAGATGCGATCGCATCACTCTGCACTGAAAATGGCCACACCGTCCAGAACTTCAGGGTGCGTACCACATTGCTTAACCCTGGAGGATTGCGCCCAGGATGGTGTGATGCATAGGTAGAGTCTGGAGCAATGGCTTGAAAAACAGATAAAACAAAGGGCGACCACAAGACAAGTATCAAGACTAGCCAGCCTGCAAAGCGGATCAATGCAGCCCGCTGCTGGCGGAAGCGCAAACCATAGATGACAACATCGGGCAACAATAGCACCACATTGAGCGGCACAGCCAAAATTGCCAACCAACGAAATATACACCAGGCAGCCAGGGATACATGGCTGGGAGCCCCTGTTTTATCTGTGGGTTCTTCCATCAGGGCTTTAGCCAAATACCATGTGCCCGCTATCCCCAAACAGGCAGATAGCACATACATTCTGACTTCTTGGACGTGGTTAATAAATAAGGGAGAAAAGGCTAAAAAAGCTGCTGCTGCCACCCCTTCTACTTTTCCTAAAAGCCGAGATCCTAATCGGTAGATTAAAAAGATGGATGCGATCGCAAAAACCACCGACAGACTACGCAACCAGGCATCACTACTGCCAAACTGTTTCCATCCCGTCAGCAATATGTAGTAAAGCGGCCTTAACAAGTTTCTACCAGATTGGATGGCCGGTAGCTGAGAATCTTCGATACTACTGAGCTCATCCAGCCACAGCCCCTCTGCATTAATGCGATAAAAATATAGAACTGTCGCTAGGAGCATCAATAGCGTGATCGGCAACCATTGCTGAATATTAGGCCTAGTATTCTGATAGGTCTTCTCGACAGGGCTGATTTGATCAAGCTTCATCTAAATATCTCCCCTAAACAGAATGATTGAGATGTCTGACACGCTGTTCTTCGAAATCATGCTCAAATTGAACCAATCCCCTAAGTAGAATGTTGGGAAAGTGTTGATTAGTCAACACAATAGCCACAAAAAATTAGAAGCTAACCTTATCGCGAATACGATAAATGGGCTTATTCTGAGACTCATGATATGTTCTCATCAGCAATTCACCCAGTAGCCCAAAACAGAATAGCTGTATACCTGAGAGAAATAAAACCACAGCCAACATCAGCAGAGGACGATCACCAATGGCCTGGTTGAGAATAAATTTAAGAAATACGAGATAGATGGCCAAAAAAGACCCAACTGACAATGATGTCATCCCCAAAACCCCAAATACATGCATGGGACGGGTCAAGAAGGTTTTCATAAAATAGACGGTGAGCAGATCCATCATGACTCGAAATGTTCTGCCTAAGCCATATTTACTCTGCCCGAAACGGCGTGGATGATGCCGTACGGGAATTTCTGTGATTCTGGCACCTTCAATAAATGCTAATGCAGGCAAAAAACGGTGCAATTCTCCATACAGCTTCAGATCTGAAACTAGTTCAGCTCGATAGGCTTTGAGAGAACAACCATAATCATGGAGCTTAACGCCTGTCACCTTCGCAATTAACGAATTAGCAATTTTTGAAGGGAGAAGGCGTGTTAAGGCGGCATCCTGTCTCTGTTTACGCCAACCACTTACGAGGTCATATCCCTCTTTCATCTTCTCTAATAGTCGAGGAATATCTTGTGGATCGTTTTGTAGGTCGCCATCTAAAGTAATAACTATTTGACCTTGGGCATATTCAAACCCAGCCGCCATGGCCGCCGTTTGTCCATAGTTGCGGCGAAAGATAATGGCGCGCAGTTGCCCATGGGTTTGGGAAAGATCTTTTAACCGTTGAGTTGAGCCGTCTTTAGACCCATCATCAATACAAATAATTTCATAGCTATATGCTTCTTGATCTAGGACGGTTGAGACTTGCCCAATGAGCGTAGGCAGGTTGTCAAATTCGTTATAAATGGGAATGACTACAGACAGATATAGGGTCTCCTCAGATACTGCCGGTTGCTCAGACAAAAAATTGTTCGACAGGACATTGGGATGCACAGAAACCGAAGAGACCATAGTGTAAATCCTCAAACTTAGCGAATGATATAACCGCAGTCTAAAAATAAATTGAGAATATCCAGGAAACTCATTGAGTAACGAAAATAGAAAAGCCGAGTAGCTACAGAAATCACAATAAAAGACAGCCCTTTTTGCCCTAGTCCAGAAGCAAAAAGGTCAAATATTGATTTAAATATCACCAGGTCAGTACTTAATAAAACAGAGACACTGTTACTGACTGACCATCATCATCCTGCTTATAGAATACCTAGGAGATGCGTATCTCTACTGAGAAACATGTACGTTTTACGTAATCTTTACAAGTAATTGAGAGGTTTATGGTTTCTCCACACTTGCACATGTTCTACAGAGATTCTAACCGTAAACTCAGACAGCTTTACGGCATATATCAGCAGCTAAACTCACTAACTTTTGTCAAGAAAATAACGCTAACAACTATTTACTAAAGCCTAGCTTTTGTTGCAGTTGGTTAAGCATTGTGCGATCGCTACTTTCCAGACCGAACGTCAGCACCAATGCTGTATAAAGGGTCACAATTATGCCTAAAGTGCAGCTCACTCTTGTTAAAGTGGACCACCCTGCAAGTCCAGCGTTGATGCCAATACCGCATAATAGAGAAATACCTCCCGCAGTAATCACCTTAAGATATCCCCACTGAAACCCATGTATTTTTAACACAGAATACACTTGCAAGACACGCAACAGGTTAACTCCCAGAATGCTGATGCCTGTAGCTACCGCTGCTCCCATCAGACCCCATCGAGGAATCATAAACATGTTCAGGCCAATATTAGTGATGGCTAATACAATATCTCCCATGAGTTTGAGATTTTGATGGCCTGACATGGATAAAATGTGCATAGAAAATCCTCCAGGACCAGCCCTTGCCAATTGGCCAGCAGCAAGAATAATCAGGGGCAGCCAGCCAATTCCAAATTCTTGACCAAATACTTTTAGAATATCTTCGCCAATCACTGCTACGCTCAAAAAGAGAGGCAGTGTCAACGAAAAACTCCACCGAGAAGCCACGCAAAAAAGCTTATCCAACTCCTCTAGTTTGCCGCTGCTGTAAAGGTTGGCAATCATCGGGGTGAAGATAGTTACTAGCGATCGGGTGAACAGCGTCATTAGCAATGCTGTCTGGGATGCGGCTCGATAAATACCAACCTCAGCGGGCGGGCGAAAATATCCCAGCATCAGAATATCCGTCCACAGCATAATCAGCCACAGAAAACTCCCCAATGACAGTGGGATAGAAACAGCTAATAGCTTTTTGCTCTCAAAAATAGGACGAGGCCGTTGTTTGAAAAGAACAGGGCAAAGTCTTTGCAAAACACTGAGAGTGGCTAGCAGCGAAACAATGAGTGCTAACGTCCATGCCATAGCAGCGCCTCGAAGTCCCCAGCCCATATAAAATAAGGCGATCGCCAACACCAAATTTAGTAATGGCAGTAAGACTTCCCAAATAAAAACCTTGTAAGTGGCTGTCTGAAATCCAGTGGTGGCAAAGACACCAGCTGTCATGCTAGCTCCAAATGGAAGCGCTACCGCAAAAGCCTGTAGGGCAGGCACAAGCTCGGGCTGTCCAAAAACAATCTGAGCAACAGGCTCAGCAACCAAAAATAGAGCTGCCCCAAAAACGAGCCCACTGATCAAGGGAAAGCCCAGAGCCTGGAGCAACACACCTTTCAGTCGTCTCTGATCGTGTTGATCGTGATGAATTGAAACGTAGCGAATTGCGCCTGTTTCTAGACCCATCCTGGGAAACAGTTCTCCCAATTGATAGATAATAATACCTAAGGTATACAGTCCAAAGACCTCTGCACCCATTAACCAAGCGAGCAGCACTTGAGTCAGATACTTCAAACCAGTACTGATAACTTGGCCCAGGAAGGATAACCCAGCGCCCTTAATCAGCTTATTAAAAGTGGTATTTATCTGAGCCAAGCCCTATCTCCCGTGGTTAACTAGAAAAAATTTCCTATGATATTGCTATAACCCTAATCTGAGACGGGCATAAATCTGCAGCCTGCGCAGACCATCAGTATGACCTTTCCTATTTTTCAACATAGCCAGGATCTTTCGAGGTGGATGCTCCAGAAATCGAAATCGCATGGCTTCTAGAGCTGATACACGCGGCTGGCTTAGTTGTGGTGTATAGCCATACTGTTCAAGGGTAGTCCCAGCCACTGCTTCAAAAATATGGAGCTGTCGCGCTGTCATTTCAAGCCGCCATTTGCCAATGTTACTAACTAGCGGTGGTTTAGACAGATTTTTCTGATTATTACGATCTGTGGGATAAGCTGTATCTGTTTTATAAAAGGAAAGCATTTCAGGAGAAAACTCTTCATTTAGAAAAGTGCAGATCTTACGCACAACACTTTCGGGTTTTTGCAAGAGTTCTTCGTATTTCACATCCAAAAAAGAGCCATTATCCAGTTCTGTTTTAAGGACAGAAGCAATTTCAAGATGTTGCTTCCATTTTTGGGCCAGTGGATACATATGCTTGGGACCAAAGCGTGCTTTTTCCCAGGACAGAGCTACGTCCCGACCATCCCGCACAATATGTAAAACTTGCATCTTGGGGAACGCACTCAAAATTTCACGCCAATAAAAAAGATGTGCAGGCGTCTTTTCTCCCCAACGCTGTTTACCCTGGGCCTGGGTCCACGTTCGTAGAATGCCGTCCACAATTCCATGAAAGTTATACTGGGATATGGTTGCTAGTACCTCTTGACGGCTAAGACGAGGTGCCCAATCTCGCATAACCTCAGTTGCAAGAATGTCATCCACCAAGCGCTCACGATTTTTCAGCTGACCCAGATCTCCGTAATATTTGAGCCAGGGGTAAAAGGTATTATAAAGATGAGATTCAAAAGGTATGGCAATTCTGGGATGACTCCCAATCAGTCGACTCAGTAGGGATGTTCCTGAGCGAGGACAGCCAAAAATAAAAACAGGAGATTCAACAGTAGTGTGGCTCGGGGCTCCAGATGGGGACAGATTATTGATAATGCTTTGCTTGTTAGTCATTTGGCTAGATCTTTATAAAGCAGTAGCAACAATGAAAACGAAAAACACCATCACTCGGAGCGCTGACGCACCGCCTTAGCAGGTACACCAGTAGCCACGGTATAGTCGGGCAGGTTTTTAGTGACAACAGCACCCGCACCGACAATACAGCCCTTACCAATTTGAACGCCATCTAGCACAATGGCTCCTGCTCCTAACCACACATCATCACCGATCTTGACAGCACCTTTGGTATATACACCTTGTTGCATCATGGGCAAATCCAGCCGATCGGTAATGTAGCGTCCTCCACCGATGTAGCAATTACCCGCAATCAAAACAGATTCACCAATGGAGATGCCACCGCTAGAGGAAATAATGGTGTTACAGCCAATATCTGTATTGTTACCAATCGTGATAGCAGCGGTTTTACTTTGAATCACACAGTTACGAGACACAATCACATTATCCCCTAAGGTAATGCCTGCTGTGGCACCGCTAGCATCTAGTAACCCATAATCATCAATGGCGACACCTTGCCCAAGCGTTATTCGACCAGGACAACGCAGGGCGATCCCTTTTCCAAAAATAGCCCCTCCACCAATGTCTTTAAAGAGCATCGGATAGAGTTTTTTCCTGAGCAGATAGCCTAAGGTGCCTGGCAGATCGCTGAGGAAGAATGTGAATACCTCATAGGTAAGAAAAGGTAATAGTTTTGTGTTACCTAGAACCTTAGCCTGATATTTTGCCAATGCAGAACCGTTCCCTTGATTTAATTGTTCACTCAAGGGTGTCTTGTCAATTCGTTTTTGACCTTGATTTTGATGTTGGGAAGATATCATGGCTAACTTTTGGATAAATAGTTCACTATCAAGTTCAATGTCAAAGCTGCGGTTAGATTACGCTCTTTGTTTTGGATGCCTATGGGTTAGCCAACCGTTATCCAGGTACCATTGAGCCAGTTCGATTAACCCATCTTTATCTTGATGACTGGGGGCAAAATTCAACAGTGTTTGCATTTTGCTGGTATTAAAAGACCGATCTTTGGTGTAGAAAGCTAAACGCCGCCGATAGATTGGTGGCTCTATCCCTAACGGACGAAAGATGAGTTCACACAGATCGGCCAGGGCAAATAATGGGCTGGCTGGTAAGCTGAGAAATCTTGCAGAGACTCGATAGTAGTTGCCAATTAAGCCGACCATCTCTCGAAAGGTAATAGCTTGTTGACTGCCACAAATAAACACTTCACCAATAGCCTGGGGGTGAGTTGCAGCGTGAATAAAGAAATTAGTTAAATCATCCACATGGACAAAGTGCAACAGATTACTACCATTGCCAATGGCAGGCACCCAGCCCTGCATCACCATCTTGTAAATCTTTAGTAGTCGCTTTTCTCCAGGTCCATAGATGCCCGCTGGACGCACCACAGTCATGGGCAAGCCTGATTGTTGACCAAAGTCCCTAATCCAGATTTCACCTTCTAGCTTGGTTTCTTGATAAATATCTCCTGGTTTTAGGGGACAGTTCTCGTCACCAGGCGGCTCATCCACATGACCATGGACGCCAATGGTGGACACATGAACAAAGCGACGGAAGTCTGGCTGTTCTAAGGCCGCTTTTGCCAGGAGCTGAGTGCTCAAAACATGGACATTGTGATAGCCAATGTCTGGTGACTTTGCTTCCCGAAAGGGGGTCACCATGTGAAAGATATAGTTCACATTTTGGGTGGCGGCAGTAACTAAGTCTGGGTCAAAAACATCGCCTTGAAACCATGTGACTGGCAAGCCTTCAAAGGGCTTAAGGTTGGAAGTTTTACGGGCAATGGCAACAACCTCTACCCCCTGTTGTAGGAGTTTTTTTACCAAATTTGAACCGGTAAAACCAGTGGCCCCTGTAACCAGGGCTCGACTCCCAGATGGCAGTTGGTACTGAGTGCTTTCCATATAGGTTTGAATATGCGAGTTTAATCAGTCAAAAGATTACCTGAACCCTCTAACGCTTCTGAAATTTAGCAATCACAGGTGAACCCAATAATCGCGTTAACCCTAGCAGTCGGGGTGCTTGCTCTAATAGCGAAGAGGCTTTTGGCTTCCCTAATGTACGATGAAGCACCATCGGCCAAAAGAATTGAGCATAGCGTTGACTTGGGTGCCAGCCGATAGACTCGCAGTGGTCAATAATTTCTTGTTCGTGATAACAAACAAAGGGACGGGTATTGCCTTCTAACCCTTTTTTGAATTTGAAGAGGGCGGGTGCGATCGCATTTACACTACGCACCGTCGGATAGTCCACAATAACAGCCTTACCAGCCACTCTGATAAGCTCCCTGAGAAACTGCTGCCACTGGGTCACATGGGCCAAAAAGCGATAGCTAATCACCACATCAAAGGCATTATCTGAGTAAGGCATATCCAGCACATTGCCTACCTGAAAGGCGCACTGCCTCTGGTCAAGATAGGTCTGAAGTCTGGCCTTGCAGATCTCGGCACTCCCCAGCACAGTCACGTCATATCCTTGCTCTATCAGGACTTTGGTCAACTGACCGTGACCACCGCCCACATCTAGCACCTTCGCCCCTGGGTAAGCGGCCAACATTTTTAAGGTGGCCGCTTCTTGTACCTGTAATAGCCACTCACCAATGGCTCCAGCAAAACGAGAAGCATAGTCCTCAGAGGATGTTTCGATATCGGCAGTTTCAGGAAAACCGCCAGGAGCTAGTGTGTTTTGAGGTGCCATGGGTGGGGATGGAGATGGCTGGACTCTCCCCCTAAGGGGTACTCCCCTTAGGCCCCCCACCCTGAGAGCAATTTGATTGCGCATAAAGTGCCAGGGTGTCTCTAGGCTACCGTAGGGTTGCCAGCTCACGGCTGGATTGAGCAAACTCGATTTTATGTAATGCCCCGGTTTGTGGCCATCAAATTCTCCCAATCGCATGAGACCATATCTACCTGGGCGAGAAACTTCTAAACTCAAGGGCAACGGATCCGTACCCAGCAAAACGGAGCGTCCTTGCTGCTCTACTTGCGAGAAATAAGGAGGCCTTAGCCAAAATTGAGGTCGCCCACTGTTATCTCCCAGAAATAGGGGGGATAGGGATTTCTGTTGGAGCAGATGGGTAATTAAATTTCCTCGTTTACCAACCCATTTGCCCACTCCCCAGGGCAGTACAGCAATGCCTCCAGCCGCTTGAATGGCTTCAATAGTGGCTTGGGTCGATAACCCATCGGGGAAGGTGCGATCGCAAATTAACGCCGCCACTTCTAACTTTTCAGCCGTAACAATTTGTCGACCCGCCACCAGATAAAGGGTTCTACCTTGAGTATCAGTAGCTCGCAAAGACAAGGTTTCTGCGGTCGCATGAAAGGTCCAGCGATGGGAAGATTCACCCACATGTGTCACTAGGGACTGAAACCAGTTGTGAGATTTACTCTCCGTCAGCAAGAGCACACCAGTAAACCCAGCTTGATGCCCAGTCTGACTGTAAAAATTTTGCCAGGCTGAGTCTAGGAATGTATCGATATTAAAGCAGTCATAAATATGAACATGGGTGTCAATCAGAATAGGCTGACTGCTGGTTGAGGGGAAAGTTTGAGGGTTGGCTCTATTGACTTCAGCGTTGGTTAGAGAGGTCATAGGATTAATCAGTGCTCAGAAGGATTTGGCTGTTCTAGCTCAATCGCATCATGTAATAGTTACTGTTCAAGGCGGGATGTCTTATGTTTTTGCTGCTGCCTAAATGATTTCCACTGAGATAATCCCCACAATAAAAGAACCGTATAGGTAAGCTCAAACGTCAGAAAGAAGAGGTGGATGGAATTGAATAGACCATGGGAATGGTGCACCGCTGGAAACAAAGGGACGGCGGACTGAAACATCTGATCACTAACAGGCCACAGTAACGGGATACCTGAGCCTCCTTGGGTAAAAAAATCTAGAACCAGGTGAGAACAGTAGATAACCAGGGTGAGGGCAAAGATTCTGAGGTACTTAATAGCAGTCCTATTGCTGGCTAATTTGCTCACCATCAAGCTAAATATAAGCGCAAAGATCAGACTGTGGGTAAAGCCGCGATGGGTATTGATCCCAGCCACAATTTTGGGCAGAAAATCAAAATCTGCTGCGATCGCAACAAAGACCGCATATAACGCCAGGGGTAAAACGCTATGAACTTTAGGAAACTCCAGCCCTCTGGCGATGGCATAACCAGAGACGGAATGGGCAATAGGAGATGGCATAGGTTAGTTAAATAAAAGATAAATAAAGCAACAGATCAGGTTTTGAACACAGCTACACGGTGACAACATCTCGACTAGACGTTTTATCTCCAGACATTAGATCTGCGATTTCTGCTTGGGTTTGAGCATAGCTCCAACCTAGCTCTTGAGCCATCGTTTCTCCACAAAGACGAATCATGGCATCACTAGGGACACCAGCCGATCCCAGATCAGTGCGGCGGAAAATCACATCCTTTAATGTTTGAGCCATTTCTGTCTGTACGGCATGACGAACTTGAGCGACAATCGCTTGGGTTGAGTCTGCGCTTTGACCTCTAAAGATATCCGAGTAAACACAACCATAGTTGTAGACAAGATGCCGCACTTCAGAGGGATTTAGCTGACTATGGTCTTGTTCAAGAATCTGTTGAATAAAGTCTTCAATATTTTCAATGGATCCACCTACCAGTGTTGTACTGGCTGAACGTGAGGGTGGGGGTGTCTGCTCCCAGGTACGGAATAAATAATCCACAACCTTTTGGGCCACGTCTCGTGAGGTGGTGTATTTAACACCGGTCACCGATAACAGGCCTCCATAGCCCTCAGCGGCATGGTCCCGAATACAGTAGCGTTTTGCCAGCCGAGGTTCACCACTGCTAGAAAGGCCTATTTGTGGCAGTAACCCACCATGGACAAAGGCCACATCCTCTCTAGTCAGTTGAGCAGGTCGGTAGGCTTGGTTAATCTGTCGCAGCAGGCTTTGGATTTCCGCTTCGTCCACATGCCAACTATCGGGTGACTCGTCACATACACTGTATAGTGTGCCGATCATGGATGTGCCACGCCAAGGTGCTACAAATAGCATCCGAGATTTTTGCTGTGTCTTTTGGGTACCCATGCCTTCAGGTAAACTTTGCAAGGCAATGGCGTAGGGCGTCTTCAACAGCGGTCGACGCAGCACCACATTCCAAGCCTTAGCAAATGCCTGGGGAGATGGAGGCTTAGGCAATCGTGCTAAGACCTGGTTCAGCCAAGGTCCGCTGGTATTGATAACGGCTTTGGCTCGAACATCAAATGATTCATGGGTGAACGCATCTTGGGCAACAATGCCTTGAATCCGATCCCCGGTCTGTAAAAAATCCGTTGCTTTGACATAGTTCGCAACAGTGGCTCCTTGCTGAACGGCTGATTGGATAAAAGCTAATGTCAAGCGTTCAGAATTATAAACTTGGGCATCGTGGAAGGTGGCTGCGCCCGTTAATCCCTGTGTTGTAATCTCGGGTACTTGTTGCTGACACCATTGCCGAGAAAGAACCCGACCCGGAGGGATATACTTTTGGGGATCGCTCAAGTGTTGGTTGCGATCGCAACTAATTAAATCATTGAGCTTCAATGCAACAACCATGGCCTCTTTCCCCTTCAGACCATGCCCATAGGTAGGCACTAAAATCGGCAAGGGATGAACCAAGTGGGGGGCAATACGCATCAACGTCTGCCGTTCTCGAATAGATTGCCGCATGCGTCTAAAATCGGCAGTTTGCAAATAGCGCAACCCACCATGAATGATCTTTAGACTGTTGGCCGATGTGGCTGCCCCAAAATCAGACTTGTCAATTAAAGCAACTGACAAACCCCGTAATGTGGCCTCCCAAGCAACACAGGCACCCTGAATTCCACCCCCGAGAACCAAAAGGTCAAACGATTGATTGGATAATGCCTGTAAGTTTCTCTGCATAATTGTGCCCGTGCTGCTGTGAGCCTCAAATCAACCTAGTTGAGTTACTGACCAGAGACTCTCTTAACCAGAGGACCCTCTTAGTAGCTATTGGAAAGATTAGAGGGTTGAATTTCACCTAATAATTGAGTCTGCAGCCAGTCATATAGCCCAGTCAATTTATCGGAAAATGCCTCATAGGTATGTTGCTTTGCAATCAGGGCTTGAGCTTTAATTCCCAGCTGCTCCCTCAACTCTTGATCTTGCATCAAGTGCAACATTCCTTGGGAAAAGTCCTGGGCTTCAGGCGCTGCAAGTCTAGCCACCTGATGGTTAAGCACCTGAGTATGGGTGGGTAAATTAGTCGCCAATAAAGCCTTACCGCTATCCAGGTAGGAATATAACTTCATAGGCGTATTATTACCCTGGGTACGGGGAGAAACCAGAATATCAGCCTGAGATAAGTAGTACGCCAAATCTTCTACGGGGCGCTTACCAATAAAGTGTACGCAAGCGTCAATCCCTAACTTTCGAGCATATTGCTGATAGTGCTCAATATGCTCAGACACACCACCAATAACGACCAGATGGACTT
Organism: Leptothoe sp. LEGE 181152; assembly: GCF_032906605.1. Taxonomy (NCBI): domain Bacteria; kingdom Bacillati; phylum Cyanobacteriota; class Cyanophyceae; order Nodosilineales; family Cymatolegaceae; genus Leptothoe; species Leptothoe sp. LEGE 181152. The sequence goes on along the minus strand of NZ_JASATU010000067.1, from coordinate 287,319 downwards.
CATCCATCTGAGCTACAGCTAGCTTAAAGCTATCTAAAAGTAAATTGATCCCCTGATATCGTTCCAGGTTGCCCACATACATTAACAGGGGGCCTGTGATTTTATAGGTCTTTCTTAACTGAGTTAACTGCATTGGTAAATCCCCTTTTTTGATAGAAGCAAACACAAGCAAACACAAGCAAACACAAGCAAATCAGCTCTAGCGAGACTGATGTAGCAGTGAGATATCAGGAATTACAACAACTTTCTTGTTCGGGCTGTAGCGCTGCACCTCAGTAGCCAATGCCCGACAAACAGGAATAACAGCCTCTGCATTTTTCACAGCCGTCCCCTCAAATGCACGCAGCAAGGTCTGGAAAAACCGTAACCTGGGGTACTTATCAATTAGCTGACCTACAAGGGAGGAATCCATATCGTAAACGTACGGAATACCAAAGACTTTCTTTATAAATAACGCAATAAAAACAGCTTCTTCACCCGCATGGACAAGGTCATACCGCCCAGTCCTAGCCAATTTAACTGCCTTGATGAATACAAAAACGTCGCAGAGCAACTTTTTTCCAGAAAATCCAGGACGAATATTTCGAGTGAACCTGAATGATGGGGTGCGATGGATTCTCACATTTGTGTAGTACACATCCTTGCCTTCGGCAAATGTAATAACATCAATGTTTTCACCACGACTTGAGAGAACTCTCAGCACAAGGTCAACTGCGATAGGGGTACCCCTTGCCTGGTAAAAGGGATGTGGAGCAAGCATCAAGATGTTCATCGAAACTCTTCTATGCTCGAATGTTGTTAAAAACGGACAATCACACCGAAAACACAAAACCAAAATAAGCCCTACGAGTTATGACCTCACTAGGGACTAATTTTTAACGTTTCTATTATGCTGTTACGTAAAAATGGATACAGACAATCGAGAGGACTAAGTCCGCTGGATATTGAATCCATTACTTAACAACATTTCCAATAAGAAGCTAGAACCCAATTGGAAACAGTTGGTACTGCCTACAGCTCCTAAAGTCTAGGATGGTACTCCTACTTTACGGACCTTCGTAAATTTTCGGATATGTAACCACGAATATATCCATATATACGTAGTTTTTTCAATAGCTGGATAGGCTTCATTTATGTAATATCTATATTTTGAAGACCTGATTAAAGATTGTGTGAGCTTGGTTCAATTAAGTGAATAAGCTTGCATACTTCTAACTTGGTTTGCCCTACAGCTTGCTCGCTATGATTGATCCTATGATGGTTAGGCTAACATAGCCACCTGGAGCTCCATGGGTTCTCCCCGCATACACCCAGATACCATCGATGATGTGCGCCAGCGAGTGGACATCGTTGATGTGGTGTCCGAACATGTGGTGCTCAAAAAGCAAGGCAAAGACTTTACGGGCCTCTGTCCGTTTCATGATGATAAGTCCCCTAGTTTCAGTGTCAGTCCTTCGAAACAGTTTTATTACTGTTTTAGCTGTGGCGCTGGGGGAAATGCTTTCAAGTTTTTGATGGAATTGGGGCAGCAATCGTTTGCGGAAGTCGTCTTGGACCTGGCGCGACGGTATCAGGTCCCTGTCAAAACCTTAGAACCTGCCAAACAACAAGAGTATCAACGCAAAGTCACCCTGCGGGAACAGCTGTTTGAAATTCTGACAGTGACCGCTAAATTTTACGAACACGCCCTATATCAGAGTGCTGGGCAGGAGGCATTGGCCTATTTGCGATCGCAACGCCAATTTAGTGATGACATTCTCAAGCACTTCACCTTTGGCTATGCCCCCGATGGCTGGCAACCCCTCTATGGTTATCTGGTGGAACAAAAAAACTATTCAGTCAAACTGGTGGAACAGGCCGGTCTGATTTTACCTAATAAAAGAGGTACGGGTTACTATGACCGTTTTCGCAATCGGGTCATGGTCCCCATCCATGATCCCAACGGACGCATTATTGGTTTTGGGGGACGCTGTCTTGGGGATGAAAAACCCAAGTACTTAAACTCACCGGAGACCGAGCTGTTTGATAAGAGTAAAACTCTGTACGGGTTGGATAAGGCAAAGGGGGCGATCGCAAAGCAAGACCGCGCCATTGTTGTCGAAGGCTATTTCGATGTGGTTGCCCTCCACGCGGCAGGGATCACGAATACTGTGGCCTCTTTGGGGACTGCCCTTAATGCCGGACAGGTGAGACAGTTACTGCGCTACACCGAATCAAAGCAAATCATTTTTAATTTTGATGCTGATGCTGCCGGGGTTAAGGCAGCACAGCGAGCGATTGGTGAAGTTACTGAAATGGCTCACCGAGGTGATGTGCAGCTACGCATTCTAAATATTCCTGATGGCAAGGATCCCGATGACTACCTGAAAACCCATGTCGCTGATGAATACAATGCCTTAGTTGATGCCGCTCCGCTGTGGCTCGACTGGCAAATCCAACAAACCCTACAAAATGTAGACCTGAAACAGGCCGACCAGTTTCAAAAAGCATCCCAGGATATCGTCAAACTGCTGGCCGACATTGCCAATGCCGATACTCGCACCCACTATATTCGCCACTGCGCCGAAATCTTTAGCCAGGGTGATGCGCGACTAGTGCCCCTGCTGGCCGAAAACTTTTTAGCCCAGGTACGCCGTCAGCGACGCTCCCCAGACGACGCACCTCAAAAGTTTAAAGTCGCCATTAAAAAGAGTGCGCTGGAAGAAGCAGAAGGGTGGCTTTTACGGGTCTACATTCACATGCCGAAAAATCGCCAAGCGGTTAAACAGGCTCTGGAAGAACGGGATTTGCAACTGAGTTTTTCCCATCATCGTGCCCTCTGGCGCATGATGATGCAGTGGCAGACCGCCGATGAGGCGCAACCTGACACATCTCCCATGCGCCTACTGGAGCAGCTCCGCAATTTAGCCTCAGAATCCACCGGCCCCCTTTCCCAGGTCCATCACCTGCTTTATCTCGATGAAAAGACGCAGCGTGATATTCTCCGTGCCCCTCTAATTATTCGAGCATCCGTGGCCTGCATGGAGAAGACCCTATGCGAAAAGCGGTATCGCTATTTTCTAAAACTGTGGGAAGAAACCGACTTAGAAACTCAGCCTGATGAATGCGCCTACTATCAAAAGCAAAGCTATGCCGAGAAAAAGCGGATCGCTGAACTAGAGCAAGAGCGGCAGGTCGCTTTTGAAGATTTGGCTAGCTTACCCTGGGTTGGTGAATTTTATGGTCAGTTGGATGGATAAGCGGTGATCGAGCTGCAACGGTAGCCATAATTATTACGCACGGCTCCCTTTGAATAGACGCCCCCAACCGCTCCCAGGGCCTTCAACCTCAAAACGAGCACCTAAATTTTTATAGCTGTAGTGGCGATAGGACCCATCGGTCGAACCAGGATAGCCACCATTCACCAAGTCCATCTCTCCATAGGGGTCGTGGATAAACATGCCACTGTCGTCGTAGCCCACTGCCAAAATCATGTGACCACCACCACGGGGGCTACTGACAGGCCCCTTGTGCAACACACCTAAAACGACCGGACGACCTGCATCAAGTTCTTTTTTGACATCATTCATGGAAAGCGTAGTGTGCCATGCCGACTCCACCCCCAGGCTTGACAGTGCTCTAGTCTGAGCGCCATGATCCGTAGTGTCTCCGTAGGTTTCTACTTTAGGTAAGTAGAAATTGAGGTCTGCATTTTGGTCTTCGCCACATTCTTCCCAGAGGGCCGTTTTCATGTAGAGTGCGCCCATCCAACAGCTGGCGGTATTACACGTCCGATGCGCTTGGGCCGCGTTGTCACGCTGGGAAAAGTACATGACCGGCAGCTTTTTACCTTTCTTGGCAGGCTTAGGGGCGGGTTTTGCGGGTGCAGGCTTTGCGGGTGCTTTGGCGGGGGCAGGCTGGGTACTCTTAGTTGCTGACGCTTTAGCTGCTACTGGAGCCGTTGCATTAACCTTAACGAGCCCCTGTTGCTGCAAGCGCTTTAAAATTCCGGCTGCCCCCATTTCAGGGGTCTTCTTTGCCAGGACATTGGTGCTGCCCCACACCCAAGTGGACTGGTTACCTGAACCATCTTGAAAGCCATTCCAAAGGTCAAATCCCCAGAGATAGGCGGCTACAGTGCGGGTAGTTGCTTGGTGATATTTTTTGTCAATGAGAACTTCTGCCACTTTCTTTTCAAAGAGGGCAGGCTCGCGGAAATTCCATTCTTTGTAATGCAAAATGCCAGCAAACCACCAGGGCACAGTGGTTGATTTTTCCACAGCATCATAGTGCGATCGCAAAGCCACCAATCGATTAGTCACCCCCTGCGCTAACCCTAAAGACTCTGACCGTACTGTGCATCGGTCAAACGCTTGTTGATACTCTGCATAAAGGTCCGCTTTTAGTTTTTGACTCATGATGCGCTGTCTAGCCAGGGGATTTTGTGCCATATTACCCAGTTCTCCAGCGATTTTCATCGGTAGTTAGCAGTACTTGATTTTATGCTGACAGCCCAGGGCAATCTAGCTCGAAGGCTTAAACAAGAACGGCTATGCCTGATCAAGATCTGGGAGTGTATGGAGAGCAACTAGTGGAGACCTGGCTGATGCAGCAAGGCTGGGAAATTCTTTATCGACGATGGCACTGTCGCTGGGGAGAACTAGACCTTGTGGCCCAGGGCTACAACACCCAAGGTGGCCAGCTGAGTAGCGAAATGCTGGCATTTGTAGAAGTGAAAACGCGCAGTCGGGGCAACTGGGATCTGGATGGGCTATTATCCATTACCCGCGCTAAGCAGCGAAAACTTTGGACCACGGCTCGCCTCTTTCTCACCCGCCATCCGCATCTGGCTCAGTTGCCGTGCCGTTTAGATGTGGCATTGGTTAGCTGCCATGGGAAGGCACCACAAACCGCCAGGGCTCAGCTAAAACTGCCGGACGGTGCGCGATACCTGGTGCTACAAGACTATTTGGTCAATGCCATTGAAGGATGGGCTTAACCCCCACCCTCCATGAATAATTAATTACGCCAGGGTTTCAGGGCAATAGCCTAAACCTTGAACAAACTGCTTGCGAAATTCTTCAATTTCGTAGCGGTCAGGTTTGCCATGGGAAACAACAGCGACCTGATAACGACGCATGACATCTACGGATGTTTGGCCAGTTTCCAAACCCCATAACGCCATCCGCACGCGATAACCAGGTTTGGAACGACCGCCCAATTCATCTAAAAAAGCTTGAAAGTTCGATGCCGTATCCGGAGAGACACTTTCATGCAGCCTAACCCGAATAATCCAGCCATCGATACGATGAATAACACTTAAGAACTCTAACGGGAGCTGAGTGAGGCGATGTAGCCTTTCAACAACTCGCAGAACAAGACTGGCATTGGATAAATAGTAAACGTAATCCATAGGTATAAAGCGGTGCTACAGTCTAGATCGTTTGAATCACTTAGGCAGCCGGTCCCTAGAAATCCATCTAATAGTCTGGCATTAAATCCCTCGGCTTAGTAAGGCCGAAAACACGCCTTTATCAAAAATCAACGGTATTTCATCTGCTGTTCTTTATAAACTATGTCTCCATCTAATAGCCGTCAACCATCCCATAGTCAAGAATTGATCGATCAACAGCAGGCAAACAGCGATTATTCCTTGATGGCTTATCAATATGAACTACCGCCAAGTTTGATTGCACAGGAACCGGTTATACCCCGAGATCACTCTCGCTTAATGGTGATCTCATCAAACACCGATCACCAGCATGCCTATTTTAAAGACTTGCCTAAGTTTTTGTGTGCTGGAGACCTCCTCGTGATTAATAATACGCGAGTCATTCCGGCAAGAATGTATGGATACAAACCAAGTGGGGCGAAGGTTGAAGTTTTATTACTAGAACCCCGTATCCCACCCCATCAATGGTTGGCACTGGTCAAACCAGGACGACGCTTAAAACCAGGGAGTTCAATCTATTTTGGCCCAGATTTAGAGAACCCTCTGCTAACGGCCAGGGTAGAGGATTGCGATCTCGACACCAACGGTCGATTACTCACGTTTGAAACCACAACGGATACCCCCATCGACAAACTTATGGAAGCTTTCGGGGAAGTTCCGTTACCGCCTTACATCACCGACTCCCATGCGGAGCCGGACCAATATCAAACAATCTATGCCCAAAACCCCGGTGCCGTGGCAGCTCCTACAGCTGGTTTGCACTTTACCCCAGAGGTATTTCAAGCGCTGGAAGAAAAAGGTGTGCAGCGAGCTGAAGTTACGCTGCATGTAGGGTTGGGCACCTTTCGCCCGGTAGAATCAGAAGCGATTACTGACCATAAGATGCATGCAGAATGGGTTCATTTACCCCAAAGCACAGTCGATCTGATTAAAGAAACTAAAGCACGAGGTAACCATGTTTTTGCTGTCGGCACTACGACCACTCGCACCTTAGAAGGCGTGGTTAACCAGGAAGGCAGTCTCAAGGCGTACCAAGGTGCGGTTAATTTATTTATCTACCCTGGCTATCAGTGGCAAGTGGTGGATGGATTGATCACTAATTTTCATTTGCCTGGCTCCAGCTTATTGATGTTAGTGAGCGCACTAGTGGGCCGTCAGCGACTGATGGATCTTTATCAAGATGCGATTAAACAGGCCTATCGCTTCTATTCCTTTGGTGATGCCATGGTGATTTTGCCGGATGTTTATCGTTTAACTTAGGGAACTCAAAAATAGCCTGTTCGTCATTCTCCATGTCCCCCATGGAGAACGTGCCGCCGTACGAGCTTCTTTTGAAGTTATGTTTCGAGGCCGTTCTCCCTTTCTTACCATGGCTTGCAGAACATTTCAGGACGGTACTGCATGCATCCCTAAAAGATCAGGTTTCTTTCCAGCAATACAGGTTTACTATGGTGGGTGATATTGGCTTGCAAGCCAGCACTGATGCGATCGCACCGCTATGACTCCAACGGCTCACTCCGATTCAGGTACTGAGAATCCAGTAATTGGCACAGTCAAGGGCCCTGGCGAAGATGGCAACCAATATGTCTTTATTACTGCCGATAACAAGCGGGTCAAAATCGGTGAATTTGTCTTTTATGCCATCGAAGCACCCGATAGTAATGGCTCCTGGGAAATTTTAGGGAAGATTTCTGACCGTCGACTCATTGATCATCTACCGGATCGGATTTTTGCTGACACACAAATTAGCCCAGATACCATTGCCTCACTGATTGGGTTTGCGTATCCCAACCCAGAAATTTATGAGGTCACGGTGGATGTTATTGGCTACTTCCATCCGGCCCTTGGGTTTATTAACCCTCGCATAACCCCAGATCCAGGGGCCAAAGTCCATATTGCAGCAGATAGCCGCCTACAACAGGTCGTCAATAAAAAGCAGCCAGGCGAGGTGGGATCTGCCCAAATTGGCTCTCTACTACTGCGTCCTGGCGGCAGTGTCCCCGTCGCCCTGGACGTGAAAGAAATTGTCAGTACCCACATGGCTATCTTGGCGGGGACGGGCTCAGGCAAAAGCTACACAGCCGGTGTCCTCATCGAAGAATTTTTGCAGCCCTATAACCGAGCAGCGGTGCTCATCTTCGATCCCCATGGAGAATACAGTACCCTAGCAGAAATGCGAGGTCATTCAGCCTTTCATGACAGCGATGGCTATGCCCCTAAAGTCCAAATTCTCACACCTGAAGATATTCAGATTCGGATGTCGTCCCTGGACTATTACGATATTCTGACCCTACTGCCCGAGATGAGTGACCGTCAACAGTCCATACTCAACAAAGCGTTTACCATTTTGGGTAAACATAAACGGGGAGACTACCGGTGGAATGTAAATGATCTCATTGCAGCAGTTTACGAGGCTGACACCACAGCTGATGATGAGGGCAATGACAAGGTGGGCTCGTCTGCGCCTGCGTTGGAGTGGAAGCTGGACCGTCTAGCTCGATCTCCTTACTTTCATCAGATGAACCACATGGCCCCCCGCGATTTATTTGAGCCGGGGCAGGTGACCGTCTTGCAGATGAACGAAATCAGCCAGGAAGAACAGCAGGTTATCTGTGCAGCGGTGCTACGTCAGAGCTACCATGCGCGCATCAACACGGCCCGCGATAAAATCGAAGAAGGTGATGAAAACTATTTACCTTTTCCTGTATTCGTCTTGATCGAAGAAGCCCATCGCTTTGCTCCAGCCAAGGAACCATCTCGCTGCAAAGCAGTGCTCCGTACGATCCTTAGCGAAGGTCGTAAATTTGGCTTGGGTGTGGGATTAATCACCCAACGACCCGGCAAACTTGATTCTGATGTGCTCTCCCAGTGCATGAGCCAGTTTCTCATGCGCATTGTCAATCCAGTGGATCAAGAAAGTCTGAAGTATGGTGTAGAAGCCGCTGGACGCGATTTACTTAAGGAACTACCAGCCCTCACTAAGGGGCAGGTGATTATTTCTGGAGCCTGTGTTAATACTCCTGTCCTTTGTCAGGTACGTAAACGCCTTACTCAACATGGTGGTGAGACTCTCAACGCTCCCCAAGAATGGCAGGGATATTTTCAAAAGCATCGACTACGCACGCAACAAATTAAGTCTGCACCTGTGGCAGCTAAGCCTAAGGCAACTACCTTTAAAGGGGTGAGTATTGAGTAAGAGTGGGTTCATAAACAAATACTCAGCAGCCTGAGGAGTCTTTGACGTCCACCATCGTCGATTATCGGTTAACCGACGCAGCCTTAAGCGAATCATGATCCCATAGACCGCTCCTTCATGGTTTTCAGGTAACATCTCATAGTCTCGGTACAGATGTCTGGCCTTATCTAACCAAGATAATGTTCGCTCAATTACCCACCGATAATGCGCAAGAATAAAACTCTCTCCTAGTTTTGTTGTAAGTTCTAAAATACAGTGATAAACCTGTTCTATAATCTCTCCTAAGACTCCCAGAATTAATATCCATAGACTCTTGCAAGGGTGAGTATTGAGTGAGCTTGGCCATAGGCCTTTCTGGGTTCTTCAGCTCCAAAATTCGTCTAAATCGACTTCGGCTATTTCCTGCTGTACTTCCTGAAAGTAGCTGCTGGCAGTTAGGGTGACGACTTCCTCTTGCCGCTGCTGCTGATCGATTTCAATTTTTAGCTCGGCCAGCTGGCGTTTTAGCTCGTCTTCGCGCCGCTTGCGTTCCGTAATGTCTTGGACAATGCCCTCATAGTAGAGCACTTGACCTTGGGAGGTGCGAACGGCTCGGGCGTGGATTTGGGCCCAAATAATACTGCCGTTTTTGCAGTAGCACTGATATTGAAACCCGGTAATGCTGTCTTGCTGGTCGATTTTTGCTTGAAAGTCTGCCCGTTTTTCTGGATCAACATACAGCTGCGTACCAATGTTGGTAATGCTATCGATCATCTCTTGGGGAGAGTCATAGCCATAGATGTTGGCTAGGGCTGGGTTGACATTGATAAAACGGCCTTCAGGGCTAGATTGAAAGATCCCCTCCAGGGCGTTTTCAAAGATGCTGCGGTAGTTTTCCTCGGCAATGCGGATAGTCTCAAAGGACTGCTTCAGCTGCCGAGTCATTTTGTTAAATGAGTTGGCCAGGGTATCAATTTCGGCAATAAAACTGGACTTCACCTGCGGGTCTAGATGGCCTTGGGCCAAGCGATCGGAGGCTTGAGATAGCCGTAGAAGCGAACGGGTGATTCGACGGGCCGTCAGCACGCTTAAGGCAATAGCAACCAGCAGCGCTAGCCCACATAGCAGGATGGTATTGCGGGTGTTGGCATTAATCTGGCCCATAAAATCGGCTTCGGGCACAACGACCACAATCAGCCAATCGAGACCAAACCCATCTTGGAACGGCAGCACTTCTAAAAATTGGTGTTTACCGTTGAGCTGTAGCTGTAGCTGCTGAACTTCGGTCACGTTAGTAAACCCATTGAATCGCTGGGCGAGGTAACGGGCCGTATCTCGGACTAACTGATCGCTGCTATTGATAGCTAGCAGGGGGGTGGCAGTATCCCCATCGTTGACCATCAGGGGTTCATCGGTTGAGTTGGAAATCAGCTGCCCCTGGCGATCGATCACAAAGGCTTGCCCGGTTTGCCCGATTTGTAGGCTTTGTAAAAAGGTTCTAAATTCCTCTGGGAGCACCACATCCGTTGCACATACTCCCAGCACATCTTTGCCGGAGCGATCATACACAGGGAGGCTGGCAGTAATATTGGGTAGCCCAGTGGTAAAGGCAATGTAGATATCTGTCCACTGGGGCCGCTCGGCCAAGGCTGCCGCTTTATACCAGGGACGTTGGCGAGAATCATAGGGTGTATCTGCCTGCCATAGAAAGTTAGTGCGTTCTCCCCGGACATCTAAGCTGTAATATCGGCGCAGTTTTTGGGTGGCGGGATTACTATAAGTTAGCTGCAGTGCCCCATTCTCAGGCGATCGCAACACTCCAAAAAATTCGCCACTGCGGGCGCTACCGCAGTAGGCCAGGGCAATGGTGGGGGCAATCCGCATCTGTTGATAGAGCTGGGTTTCACCATTGCCTGCTCCGTCTACATCCAGTATGCCTCTGGCAAAGGCGCTGGCGTTGAGTCGATTGATCTCGTGGGGGGTTTCAAAATAGCTCTGTAGTTCTTGTTCAATCCGGGCTGTGACCTCATGGCGTAGTTGGATAGCCAGCCCATTCACGGCCTTTTGACCATTGCGAAAGGACAGATAGCCCACTAGACCGACGGCTCCGACAATTTGGCCAACAAACAGCACAATCAAGACCACTCGTAGGGGCAGATTGTTGGGCGACTGCAGGCGAGCTAGTAGTTTCATGGGGTATCTACCAGCTATCCACATCGTTGCCATCAATCCAGGCTTGCAGCTCTCGCTCAGGCTTGGCGGCGTTAAATAGATGTAAGCCAAAATCTGTAGCTAAGGCTTCACAAACTTTGATGCCCCGGACGCTGTTGCCTTTGGCATCTAGCGGTGGGGAAAAAGTGCCTATGCCCAGCTGCTTGGGCACTACGGCTAAAATACCGCCGCCGACACCGCTTTTGGCTGGCATCCCCACTCGATAGGCCCATTCGCCAGAGGCATCGTACATGCCGCAGGTGAGCATCACGCTAATTACGTCTTGTACATAGTACTCATCAATGGCGCGTTCTTGGGTGACAGGGTTGATGCCGCCGTTGGCCAAGGTGGCGGACATCATGGCTAAATCACGGGCGTTGACCATGATCGAGCACTGCTGAAAGTACAGGTCCAGGGTTTCGTCAATTTTGTCGCCCACCATGCCAAAGTTCAGCATCAGGTAGGACATGGCACGGTTACGGTAGCCAGTGGCCTTTTCGGATAAAAAGACAGGCACATTGATGTCGTGTTCTCGACCGGTGTAGCGCTGAAACATGGCCAGCATGCGCTTGAGTCGTTCGGTGCTGCTGCTGCCTTTGATCAGGTCTGTGGTTGCGATCGCACCTGCATTCACCATCGGGTTATAGGGGCGATTCGTTGCCTCATCCAGCACAATGGCATTAAACGCCTCCCCTGTCGGCTCTACACTCACCTTGCTATTCACATACTCACGACCATGATCTTCTAGGGCTAAACCAAACACAAAGGCCTTAGAAATCGACTGAATCGTAAACAGCTGGTCACACTCCCCCACTTCAAACACCTGACCATTTTGGGTGACCACACAAATCCCAAACCACTCCGGCTTGGCCAGCGCCAGTTCAGGAATATAGTCAGCTACATCACCGTCGTTAATGGCTTGAAACTTTTCGTGTAGCTCGGTCAAATAATTGCGAAACGGGGAGGTGACCGCCGTGATTGAGCTGGCCAGGGACTGCAAATCTCCGATGTCTGACATCCTGGCTAATCCCCTACGATTTGCTGGGCGACTTTACGAAATTCTTGACTGACTGGATGCTCCGGGTAGTTCACACAAAATACCCCTTCACTCGCCAGCTGTACAATGTCCTCAGATAGAGGAAACAGACCTGCTACGGTTTCACCGTAGGTTTCCTCCACTTTTTGCTTGAGGGCGTCCATATTTAAGCTGCTATAAACCTTATTGATCGCCAAGAGCATTTTACGAACCTTGAGCTGTCGGGCCACATCGACAGTCACTGCCGTGCCCTGATAGTCCTGTTTATCGGGACGCAAGATCAAGATCAGCACGTGGGAAATGGCAATGGATAAAAAGGTTTCTTTAGATAGCCCTGGGTGGGTATCGATGAATAGATAGTCAAGTTTTAGCGTCTTGACTAAGCTACGAAAGCCATCGTTCATCAGCCTGACATCGTAGCCATCCTTGAGAATGCGGGCAATATCATCGGCCCTGACACTAGAAGGAACCAAGTAAAGCTTGCCATCGCCAGCCACACCCAACTTTTCACCCACATCATAGGCGGCATCTTCAATAGAAGTTTCCCCCCAAAGATAATTATTTAGGGTTTTGTGGGTGTGCTCAGGCTCTAGACCAAATAGGTTATGAATACCAGGGGAAGGCACATCAGTATCCACAATACCGACGCGATTACCCTGGAGGGCGATAGTGGTCGCTAAATTAGCAGTAAAGTTGGATTTACCAGTACCGCCTCGATAAGAATGTACCGAAACAACTTTGGGCATACCTGGGAAATTATGTTGGAAGCTTCTCAAGAAAATACCAGATATAAATCTGCTATCAAAGAAAATGCCAAATTCCTTAGTAAAGCACCTCCTGACCCTGTGTTAGATCTTCATGACATCAGGCAGAGCTACCCCTGTTAGCAGAGCCTGGACCAGGGGTAGCTCCGTCTGCTTCAAGATGGCAGGAATATTCCCAAGGCGCGCAGAGGAGTGCAATCCTCTCCCCAAGGACGATTCCTGAGCGTCAACCCAGCCCTGGCCAAAATTTATGGCTATGACTCTCCCCAGGAAATGATTGCACAAATCACTAATATCGGTAAACAGCTATACGTTGATCTAGAGCGGCGAGCCGAATTTAGAGAACTGCTAGACCAACAAGGCTTTGTCAAAGACTTTGAATATCGCTGCTATCGCAAAGATGGCGATATTATCTGGACTCAAATCGATACTCGTTCTGTAAAAGATAACAACGGTAATGTGCTGTATTACGAAGGCATTGTGCAAGACATTACCGAGCGCAAGCGGCGCGAAGATGAACTCAAACGGCAATTAGAAGAGTTGCAAATCGAGATTGATCACAAAAAACTGGAAGAAGAAGTTAAAAGCCTGACTTCAAGCACCTACTTTCAGGAAGTACAGGAGGAGATATCAGATGTCAACCTAGATGAATTCTGGAGCTAGAGGTAGAATTTAAAGGGAAAACACTTCAGTAGTCAACTTAGGAGCCGAAAGAGCCGGGATAAGACAGCACGGGCCGCCAAACGTCCTGACTGTGCCGCACCATTCATATAGCCCTGGTATTCATCACTGGTATGTTCTCCAGCAAAGATTAAGTTCCCCACAGCAAACTCTTGCTCCTCTTCCCCTTCAATATAGACATAATCTTGCATAAACCCGGTGTACTGTCCCGGTTGCCAGCAGGCATAACTTCCCAGGGCATAACTATGGGTTGGCCAGTGTAGGCGAGTTGCTTTGCCATTCCAGGCTGCTGCTAAACCGGGAATTAGATCATTGAGCATTTGTGTATAGATTCGAGCATTTTCGCGAACGCTATAACGCTTGCTCTCAAATCCAACATTTCCCCCTAAGTAAAAGGTGAGAGATCCTGTTTCTGTTTCTTGAAGTTGCGTGGTTTCAAAAAAGGTTTGGTAAGGAAGATTGGTATGCCCCACCCCACTTAATTTTTGTTCTCGCCAAATAGATTTGCTGTACCCCGTAGCGACTTTGACATTATTGGCATAACCTACTTGATGAATGAATTGACGTAGGGATCGAGGTAGGTCCAACTGCAGCGGAATGCGGCGAAGAACGCTAAAGGGAATAGCAAGAATAACAATATCCGCATCGACATCCCTGTAGTTAAGTGTGAGTCGGAATCGTTCACCCTGGCTGCGAATAGAAGTCAAGGTCATTCCTGTTTCAATTTGGCCTTGCACCTGTTGGGCAATCGCGTCAGTGATGGCCTGAGTCCCATTTTGGACAAGGTATCGTTCGTCGGACTCCCCCGTTGGTTCAACGTTCCCGTCTTCACCGACGCTGGGAATCAACCAAACTAGATTGAGAGCGGTAATCTCGTCAGTTTCAAGTCCCATTTCTGCAACCATGACAGTCTCGATAAGCTCTCGCACCCAGCCTGAAATGCCAAGGCGATCGCAATAGTCAGAAACCGAGAGGGCATCCAGTTCAACGCTAACCGTATCCTAATCTTCATCCAGCCGCTTGGCATCAACGGCAATTCGTTCGGCAATGGGGATCAGTGCTTCTCCCAGTTCGGCCTCAGAAATTGTGCGCCCGTCGAAATAATACAGATTCTTCAATGCCAGCTCATCGGGAGTAAAGCGATCGATCAGGGGAATATTCAGTTCTTCAGCCAGGGCGATCATATCCTCATGATCGCTATTGATATACTCGGCTCCGAGGTTCACCCAGGCATTTTCTCCAATGGCATCGTGTACTGTATACATCCTGCCACCGACACGGTTTGAGGCTTCGTAAATTGTGGCGCGATGGCCTGCTTTTTTTAATTGGTAAGCGGCATTAAGTCCGGCAAGGCCTGCCCCCACAATCACAATTTTCGGAGGATTAACGACCTGGGCAAGCACGACATTTCGAAACCCTTGACTCCCAGTGGCCAGCATTGTCCCACCTCCAAAGGCAGCAGCTGTTTTCAAGAATTTGCGTCGTCCCAGTCTGCCTTTCTTTTGATTTTTTTGGAGTTCATACAGTTCATCAATAGGCATTCGGTAAAGCTTCGCAAGAGTTGCAGACCTCAGAGCGCGAGAAAACAAGCTAAATAGAGGAGTCCGTGCCATATCCTGTAGATTTCTCCAGTAGATTTGGTTTAAAGAAAAGCTAGATGTGAGAAAGGTAAACTGATTTCAGCCAAGTCAAGAGATAGTTGAGTTAGTATTTAATTACATAAGAAAATGCGGACCAATAAAATGATCCGCATTGGCAAACATCAAAGAGTCTTTTCAAACTTTTTAAGTTGCCTTTTAATTTGCTGTATTCTCAGTTGTGAATACATTACATATATAGCAAAAGACAAAAGTAAGTAAAGTCGGAAAAGACGGCTGAAGAGCGACTTTACGCATTCTTTTTATTTCATATGAAATGATACTTTTAAAGTTTGAATCTTCATGGTGAGCGAATCAAAAAACAGACTAAAAACAAGGAAATGTTGATGTTTGCTAATTCTGTATCTCTAAACACTAAGTTGTTGTTGAAAGTATGAGCGATAGATATTGCAGCTAGGGATGGCCTGATATCCGTTGATGGTAATAAGACCAAGGCTTTCTAAACGATACATAGCAACAGCATCTAGTTCCACACCTGTTGTGGAAGAGACCACTTGTTTGAAAGAAATAGCTAACTCTGGCTCTTTTTTTAGGAGCGCTAGATAATTCCGCAGATGAGTCCCATAAATACCGGATGGCATGGATACTGTTTTGAGTAATGTATCGATCGATAGGGACTCCGTAGCCAGATAATATAGAAAGATATTTACCAGATAAGGATGTCCGCCGACCAAATCTACAAGGATTTTTCCTAATGTGTCATTGCTTTTTGCCACACCATAGCGGGCTGCTAATTCTGCCACCTGGGTAGCAGTGAATTTAGGTAATTTGATGGCTTGACCAATGTTAAAGGGTGATTGATGGATTTTTAATGGAGCATAGATTTCGGTAGCGTGTGCAATGACAATACGGAGGTTACGCCAAAGAAAGTTCCATCGAGCTTTTTCATGCCAGGAACGCAGCAGCGGAAAAAAATCTTGGGCGATCTTAGGATGTTCAATCAGTCGTTCAGCTGCATCAATAATCAATATCGTAGGCGTTTTCCTATTTTCCAGCAGATATTCCTGGTAATAGAGTTCACTGCTGACCTTGTGCCCCATGGAGGCATCCCAAAAATCAAGGAGTTTTGGCGCTAACTTTAATGATTGGCTGCTGCGTACACAAAACCATTTTAGAAACATGTCAATATTGCTAAAGACATCTTGATCCACGGTTTGTAAATCGAGATGGACCGTTTGATAATTGTTTTGATGGGCAATTTCAATCAATCGAAACATCAGGGAGGTTTTCCCCATCTTTTGAGGTGCCTTGATCCGCACAAAACCTCCAGGGCGCTGAATTTCTGAGTACGCTAATTCTTCGCCTGGAGAACGCTGTATATAGAACGGAGAATCAGGCGGTAGGGGGCCAGATAGGTACGGTCGTCGTGCTGATAGTGCCTCTGTATGTAAAGGTACAAAAGTCTTGGTTAGATTCGACGATGATGGGAGCGGTTGTAGGTGTGATGATGGGAGCGGTTGTAGGTGTGATGATGAGAGCGGTTGTAGGTGTTCTTGTAACACGAAGAGTAAACTCTTCTTAGTGACGCGCTGTCCAAGAGCTTGAGAGATGGCTCGCCACAGCTTGTAGCCTGTGTCTTTGAGGTGAGCATCTCCGTAGCCTGAATGCTTGGCCATTTGATCATAGGTTTGTTTGTTCCAGGTTTGTCCTAGAACGATCCGCTCTGCTGGAGTTAGCTTCCGTTTAAGAAATCGCTCTTCAATGGCCAGAAGAACTTCATCAGAATTCATAGGCGATTACAGGAACTAGAGATTCTACAGGAAATCACCTAAACATTCTCACATAAATATTAAACTCAGGTAAGTTATTAGAGGTCTTCCGACTTTTCCGACTTTTCTTACCTTTGTTTGTTTATATTTTGAAATATACTACATCTATATGTCTATTTGTCTAGTAGTCTTTGCAGAGGATGCGATAGATGATTCTTTGCAAGGAATCATCGCCTATCTATATTTTTGAATTTTCTCTAAATTTATTGGATAAAAGAGATTTGTTTTATAGTAATCTTCCAATACTCCTGAGGGATTACTATCGGAGTACTGACCATGATCGCACGTCCCCTAACGTCACTGGAACGGTATCTTTTACATCAATTGTGAAGCGGAATACCTTTTTTGCTCGATGACTGTTTTCTGGATCTAAAAACATCAGTATCACGTCCCAGCAGTCGCTATTAATGCGGCAGAAAGGGCTTTTTTCAACCTCAATGCTATCAAGTTGCATCCCTAGGGCAATCGCTTCAGCAAAAGTAGATGCAGCTTGGAAGGCATTAGTGGCGGCAAAGTTAAGGGCGCGCTCCCGAGCAAGTTGTCCCAAATTTCCCAATTCAAAGTAGATGCGCTGCAAAAAACTGTCTAATGAACGCTGCATGGCGACATCGGTAGCTGTGGGGATGCGATCGCGAACCATTGTAAAGGCCGAACGGACTAATTCATTGACTTGCCAACCATACATTCCCCGCGAATTTTCAATTTCGACCACAGGCAAAACCTGTCCCGAAAACAGGTCTACCGTTTTATGTTGCAAGCGCCCAGGTATGCTCACCCGCTCAATGTAATCTTCGCTGTTTTCCGCTTCCAACTGCCCCGCTAGCATTTGGATTAGAGTCTCGTAAATATCATTAGCAAACGCATTCTTAGGCTCAACCACATAGATGGGATTTAAGTCTAAGTTCAGTGTCCAGATGAGCGATTTTGCTGCCGTTGGGTTCTGATCCAGATAGTTCACCATCTGACGAGCATCATAGGGATTGGCCGGCACGATCGTGCCATCACTGGCAACAGCTGGCATCTTTTGCTTGAAGGTGTCGCGTCGCGCTTCAGTGCCAAAGTCATAGCCGATGGTTCCCAAGGCATACACTTTGTTGGAGACTGCACTGGGTGTCACAGTCGCTGAAGAAAGGGTCGTCGCTGGCGGGGCGACTGGAGCAGAGGCGGCAGCAGGGAGAACAGTGGGGAGAGAAACGGGTTGTGAGACCGGAGCTGTCGCCGTTAGGATTGGTGTTGGTTCAGGGCTAGGTGCTGCTTTGAGGGGTGCAACTGGGGCGTGGATCGGTGCCGGTTCAACCAGGCCGAGGGCCAGAAGATTGGCCGTGGGCCGCGTTATAGTTGACGGCATGACCGTAGCCGGCTGCACCCCAGGCAATGATTGTCCAGTCAGGCAGTGATAAGCACCCGCAAGATTTAACCGACCCGCCAAACAGCGCTCGGGTTCTTCAACCGTTTCAGGATCGCAAGGCAGGGCACTATTCAGCCAAGCCAACCGCACAGCTTCTGCATTCGGTTGCTCACCGCGTTGCAGTTGCAAACTCATTAATAACGCAGAGAGACCGGTCATCAGGGGGGCGGATAAACTCGTACCTTCTTGACGAGCAGGTTCATTAGTGCCTGGTTGAGCGGCTACAATGTTCTCACCTGGAGCCAGAATGCCTTGATGCTGATATTGTCCCCCCCAATTGCTATAGCTGGCAGGTTGCCCATCATCTTTCATCATGCCGACGGACAGAACATTGGGGAGAACGGCAGGAACACAAAAGCATTCCCCCTTGTCGTTGCCTGCCGGAGCCACAATTAGGATATTGTTTTCCTGGCATTGCTGGACGGCTTTCTGAATCATTTCGTGGGCAAATCCGGTTTGGGTAGGGTGGCAAGCCGCACAATGAATGATATGTACCCCCAGGTCCCGTGCCAGGTTAAAGGCATGGGCCAGACTCAGGGGGGATAGAGCTTCACCGGTTGTTGCCGTCTCAAACAGGGGAATGTTGATTGCTGTGCAGTGGGGGGCTATCCCTTCGACTGGAGAGCCCGGTTGCCCAAACATTGTGCCAAAAATACCTGTGGCGTGGAAAACCCCATTCAAACGTATTTTCACTGATTCAGGAATCGCTTCTACCAGCTCTTTTATTTCTGCCTCTAAGGCGTCAATGGCATCGGTATGGTCAATGTTTTGGGGGATGTTGGGCGGCGATGATAGTTGCTTGGCATCCCTTAACTGACGATAGTAGTCCCGCAAAGGGGCATCCATGTCTTCTAGCAAAGCATTGAAAATTTTTCTCAGTGGGCCAGTCGTGCGCCCTGACTCAGAGGGTGTCACCTGAGTATTTGATGGCGATTGCGGCTCATCGTTGCCATCGGTTGGAGTCGAAGGGATAATCTCTGCATCCTGCTTTTCGCATTCCTTCATGGACTTTTTCAGCGCTTTTCGTTGTTCCGTCAGTGCTCTGATTTTGAGTTCCTGCTGAATATAGACCGGATCAATGGGCTCCAGTTCTTCTTGCCAATAGGGGTTGACTCGGCTCAAATTGGCACCTTTGAAACAGGTGCGATCAAGATCGGCAGGCCCGTCCAAAACCGCGATTTTGATGCGAGAATCTCCAAGGGTCAGTGCTTGGAGGGCAGCAAATCCAGGAATAGCAGCAAAGTCAGGCATGGTAGCTTCAGGTTAAATGAGAAGTGAATGGCGTTATCAGACAGGTGAAACGTTTAGGGCAGCTCGTGATTATGTCGCTTTAATGAACCGAGACTAAACTCTCCGACAGATGCTTCTTCAATCTCATCCAGGGCGGCCACTTTACAAAATTGCTCTGAGTTCCCTGATCCGATCGCACAGGGGGCTAATTGCATCGCTGTGGCCACCAAATAAAAGGTCTGATATAGCACGCCAATATGTTTCAAAATTAAGCCGTAACCAAAACTGGGGTATTTCCAGAACAAGCGACCAAATCGGGCTGTAATGATTAACAGAACCTGGGGAATATCTTGTTGTCCCGTTGCCTTCCAGGCATCGTAAAGCAAATTTTCTACGGGAGATTGTCCATCAACAAGTAGGTGTAATGTGTGGGCGAGGGGTTGGTAATGATAGAGCCCTGCCGCCAATCCCTCGCACTCATTGATGACGGGATAAATTTCTAATTCATATAAGGCTCCGCCACAGGGGTAGGGGCGCTGAGTGAATTCTTTAATATTGAGCCAATCTTTTTCCAGGGTAGAGAGTTCTTTCACCCTGGCACAGCGATATAAGAACTCTCCCAATTGAGCAATCGAAATGGGCTGATCGTCATATTCTCGAAGGGACTGACGCGCCTCGATCGCCTGGGTTAGTGACATATCGTTGGCTGTCACATGGGCCAGATCAGGTTTGACTAATGAAATCACCTGATCGCCCATGGGGGGTTTGAGGGTGGGATAGCGATCGCGATCTTCAAAGAAAGGCAATTCCGCTTGGTGTGGGTCGTCTAATCGTTGCAATCGAGTTTGACGATGAAACAATAGGCTATGAAATTCCCAGTGGGTCAACGCCTTAGGTTCAGGTTCAACAATTGCCATGCCAGTGGCGATTAATAACTGTATAAAGCGTTGGGCAGTATCTAGATCAATCAGTGTCTCTGTAATCTCCTCTAAGGTCAGAGATTTATTAGGGGTAGCCAACTTTGCCACCATCGCAGCAGCTCGATAATCCCACAGAACAATCTTGGCTTTGGATAAGGGAGACTCTAGAACGAATTGCTGGTTGTCCTGATGCAAAAAAGCAAAGCGAGAAAGCGTTGGTAGTTGCCATGGCCCATCTGCACTGCCATCTGCACTACCATCCGCACTACCATCTTCGAACTGGTAATTATCCGTAATTGGAATAGCCGTTACCAGGGGAAGAACAGAATGGCAGATCCAGCCCAGGCGAATCAGTTTTTGTAATTCAGGCTCAAAGGTGAGACCCGCTTCAGGCCCATCCAGTTCTACCACCTTAGCCACCAACTGGGTGAGGGTGAGTGCTGAATATTTTAGGTGCTCTAAGGCGGCCTTTAAACCCGGTTGAGGATGATCCAATGTCAGGGTCTGTTGGGGCGATCGCAAGGCAATCTGCTCGGCTTCCACCTCAAGGGTAATATCGGATCTAAAGGAGAGAGTGAAAAGATCAGCCATCTTAAAACACCATGGGCATGGGATTCATCTGCTCTTCTGCCAGCGATGCCGACAGCCAACCTAGTTTTACCGGCACATCGTATAGGCGTCCGGCCCCAAAGCGTGACCAGAAGTGGCGCAGTCCCGGCACAATAACTTTAACCACAGGTAAGCCAATGTCAGGACGAGTCTGGTTCAACACCAACATCTCTAGTCCTGCTCGTCTGACGACTTCAACACACTGCAAGACATCTTGATGAATGTCATCACTCCACTCCTGCTGATAGTCAGTGTATTGTTTGAACGGGACTTGGGGGGCAGGAGCCAGATAGGGCTGGTTGGCGATTGTTGCCTGGGTGAACCAATAGTTCAGGGCTGAGTCCGCTTCGGTGGGAGGATGCTTTTCTGGCAGGTGGCCTCCCATCTGGTTCACCTCTGTGACCGCGCGTGAGATGGCAATTTTAGGGTCGAAGTGCGCGCCATAGCCAGCAACAATGTATTCTTGATCGTCACCGGTATACCGAGAAACCGCAGCAAAGGCTGGAATGTTTAAGTCTGTTGTTAAGTCTAAGACCCACAGTTCTCGCTGGTGAGTTTTGTACCAGGCTTGCAAATCTAGTAAATAGGGGTCGTTGAAACTGGCTAAATCTACCCCCGGACGCGGTAAGCGGTTGTACCACCAGAGAGCCACGCTATCCCGTTCCGCCAATTCTAAAAAGCCCTGAAGAATGGCATCCTCTAATGTTCCACCGGCTGCATTGCCGTTGGAGTCTGCCGAACAGAAGCGCTGCCCTTTGGGTAATTTGTAGTTGTAATAACAAAATGCGGTGGGGAGATATTTATGGGTTTGTTCGGTGAGTGACCAAACAGGCGTCCAATCAATGGTTTGAGTGTTATCAAAGGGTTGAGCAATCCAATCATGCTCGACCCGTGCTGCCTGATTCAACTGCTCTCGATTTTGATATTGTCGCTCACTAAATAGCAAACATTGGTAGGGGTGAATGGCGGCCCCGTCCAATTCCATAAAGGTGGCGCTCACTTTGGGTTCGTCGCCCTGATAGATGCCCGAATAGCGTTCAATCGCTTCACAGAATCCACTGGCTTTTGACTGGTGATCGGTTTTGCCTTTGCCACCACTTTTGTGCCGCAGCGATTGCCGCAGTTGATTCAGGCTAGCCGCCGACCCAAAGGCATGCACAGCACTGTAAGTATGCACAAAAGAATTATCCGGGGCGGACGAGCGCACCAGACTGCTGACCACGCCGGTAATCGGGCTAATCAAATGCTCATGACGGCTGACAATTTGTTCTGGGGTAAAGGCGCGATGTCCCCCATCTTGGGTGAACAACTTTTTGCGACTCGTGAGGGCAAGCGGCTGGTTAACTTGTTGACTGATGCAGTCAGCATCGCCACAAGCAGGACATTGCGGACGATGGGGTGATTGATGGGTCTTTAATGTCAGGGTGGCCTGATCCAGTGTGATCACTTTTCCGGCTAACGTCTGGATCGGTGAATCTGTGATGCTCTGCTGCACTAGCCACTTTGCGATCTCAGTTGTCGTCAGCCCAATGGCTGTCTGCACCATCGCCGGAAACTCAGCAAATGCTACGGGTAAACACGCCTGATGATCGCTTGCGTTCCCGCGCTGACCCAGCTTCCCTTTTTGCCGTAACACCGACGATTCCACCTCGCGATTGCCCCACAAGCGCTGCGCTAAGCAGGCCCAACACCCCGTTTGACCGGGATGAAAGATGGGGCCGAACCAAAGCATATTCCCCATGGGCTTGATCAACAGCCAGGGTTGCTGAGTGCTCAAGGCGTTTTGATTAATCTGTCTGAGCTCAGGCTGAAGATAATCATCCGTCAGCACAACCCATAAAGAATTCTTGGCTTCTGTTTTCCTAGCTGCCCCCGCTCCTAGACAGTCCTTTAACTGTCGTTGTTGCACTGGAATGCCAATCGCCTGGAGAGCATCGAGCAACGGCTGAGGATTCGTTGCTCCAATCGCCGTCACCGTTACCTGGCTCTGCGGTAAGTACTCTGCCACCTGCTGAGGTTCCACACCCAACCCGCTCCAAAATGCCGCCATCTCTGGGGTTAGTTCATGGGCCGCATCCGTTAGAAAGCCTCTGTCTTGCAAGCGATCGAGCACATAATTTACATGCTCTGGTGGCACTTGCCCATCCAGTTTTTGAATCAGCTCTTCACGGGTGTGCTGTCCATTCAACAGGGGCAAAATTTGGCAGTAAAGCCCTCCCGTGAGTGCTTGGGTGGAATATTCACTCAACAGATAGACGTGTTTGGGCTCAATGATTTCTAGACGAAAATGGGGCTTGATTTGGGGGTTTTTCATGCTTCATTCAGATAGACTGAGGTGCTTGCGGCAAGAAGAAGAGTTTCCAAGGGCACTCATCGCCAGATCCGGCCCCGCAGGAAAGGGGGATCTGCCTCTGTCTTCGCTTTCTGTTGTTTTGCCATTTCTCTATACCAGTAGCCATAATCTTCCAATCCGGTGGATCGGGTTAATCGCTCCTGGGGTTCGAGCTGTAGTTTTAGGGGAACGTCTACTTCCTCATAGGTGATTTCACCCATCAGATCTCCGGGTGCTCGGTAGGTTGTTTTGTCGGAAATCTTGGCTCCAGAACCCTCATTCAATGGCCAGTAGCGGATTAATCCCAGTTCTTGACCGGTGAGGCGGTAGGACATATTGGCTTTGATTTCTGCTTGCGATCGCACCACTCGCCAGACCCGAACCTCGGTTAAATAGCCCTGGAATTTCGCATCAGCCAGGTTGGGATGGCCCCCCAGGTAGGTGCTGCCACCTGATGCGATCGCGCCAATCGCCAGCTGATTATCATTTCGTTCACCACTGAAATAGAGCTTGGTGCCATCAGCCTGGGAACCGCTGCAAACCACCGCAATGTGATACCAATTGCCCGCCGTCAGGCCAGCATTTTTGGAGGCAAGGGGCTCAGCATTGGCATTAGCTCGAAACTTAAGGTCGCCCCCTTCCAGATACAACAGAGCTTCTCCATCTGCCAGAATCACTTGCTGTCCAGTGATGCCGCTGGGGCAAACCCAAGCTTCTAGGGTGAATTGTCCCTGGGGCGACAGGGCACCGCTACCAACGGCAATTCCCTGATGATTTTGCCCCAGCTTTAAGACAGGCTGACAACTTTCGATAATAGAGAGCGGTGCGGGAGACGTTGTGATTGGAGTGACTGGGTTTGGCATAGGTTTCGGTGGACTAACGGAAACGGGGGCGATTGCCAGGCCAGCAGAAGAGAGCCAAATGGCCCCCTGCATGGTGCCGTCGTAGGTATCGCCAACTTTGTTGAGAATCGTTTTGCCTGCGCCTCGCTGCATGGGATAGTAGCTGATTAATCCAGATTCAGTTCCCGTTAGTGCAGAGTTCATAGACTGCTGAATTTCGGTTTGGGAGCGGGCGTAATTCCAAAACTGAACTTCCGCCAACATTCCCTGATAGTGATATGAGTCAGCCGTATAGCCACCAAATTGGGCTCTGATGGCCTTGGGAATAGGGCGGGTCTTGCCCGATCCACTGTGCCACAAATCACCATTCAAATAGATCTTCATTTCGCCCGTTGCACAGTTTTTAGTAAACGCCCAATGGGACCATTTACCCTTGAACTCAGCTGGACTACTCTGCTTATTTATGCGGTCATAGGTGCTATTAACACAGCCACAATCAAAATATATAGATCCATTCCCCCACGGTAAATGGATGTTTAGTAGACGAGTCCCCTGCGCATCAAATGCAGCAAATATTGAATTACTCGTGGGCAAAGCATCTCCACCATAAGCCCAAAAACTAAAGGTAATCTCATTACCAGAAGGGATGCTTGCCGGTGGCAATTCAACATAATCATCTACCCCATCAAACTGTAAGACCCATCTCGAAGCAGACGTTGTTGTATTAGGTTGTGTTGTCATGGCTGGTGGACTCGTGGTGTCTGGAGAAGTTGTGTTTCCTGTTGGATTCGTGGTGTCTGGAGAAGTTGTGTTTCCTGTTGGATTCGTGGTGTCTGGAGAAGTCGTGGCATCTGGCTGATGAGGGGGTTCAGCTGCGATTGGTAAGCCAGACGAAGTTGTCCAAGTGGCACCATAAACATTGCCCTGCTTGGCATCCGTTGTCTTACCATTTGTGGTGTTGCCAACCCCTTCACTGATTGGGAAATAGGCAACTAACCCCGGTTCATTACCGGTCAGGCGGCAGGTTCCATCTGCCTGAATCTCAGCTTGAGTTCTAGCTCGATTCCAGATGCGAATCTCACTCAACTCGCCCTTAAATAGACATTCACGATTACGATTGCGGCCAAAAATATAGTCTTTAAAGCTAATGGTTAAGGCTTTCTTCCGTTGGTTAGCAATCTCACCATTAACGTAGGTAACCAAGGTCGAGCCATCATAGGTCACAGCTAAGTGCAGCCATTCTTCACTCACCTGTGTGAACAAAAGCTGAGTATTGCTGTGGAGAAACCGATAAGAGCCATTCAAGATATCTAGTTGGAAAGACCCCTTTGGCGTCGCTCCATCCCAACTATTGAACAAGGAAGAGTAGTTTCTCTGGGAGATAGTTGCAGCCTTAGCCCACAGTTCGATGGAAAAGGTTGATGTTTCCCAGGGGGCAATCGCAACGGCTACATAATCATCCTGGCCATCAAACTGTAATACTTGGGGAGACTCTGATGTTGGGGTGTTGATTGTTTCCAGCACCCACTCATTACCAACGCCCGTACTCCAGCTGGTCACGCCTTGGGTCGAATCAGGGCGATGCAGGTAATCCCCTTTCCACGACTTCAGCTTGATTTTGTTGTTATCGATCGCTTCAACCGTCCACTCGTTCCCAACGCCTGTATGCCAGGTCGTCACCCCTTGAGCCGAATCAGGGCGATGCAGGTAATCTCCTTTCCACGACTTCAGCTTGATTTTGTTATTATCGATCGCTTCAACGATCCATTCGTTCCCAACGCCTGTACTCCAGCTGGTAACGCCTTGAGCCGAGTCAGGGCGATGCAGGTAATCCCCTTTCCACGACTTCAGCTTGATTGTGCTATTGTTAGGCAGCGTTACTGTCGCGATCTGTGCAGAACTTTCAGCGGCCTCAGTGGGATTGAGGATAGGTAAGGCTGACTCGCTCCAGCTCGCTCCACTAATGGAGCCATGGCTTGCATTTGTAGTGTGGTCATTAGTAGTAGTACCAGACCCTTCAGCCATGGGCCAATAACCGACTAAACCTGCCTCTGTACCGGTTAGACGACGACCCATTGCTCCCTGAATCTCAGCTTGGGTGCGGGCGATCTCCCACAAGCGCACATCGGCAATGCTGCCGTGAAAGGCGTAAGTCTCATTATCATCCCGGTACATCCCAAGTCGCAAATTGTTATCAGGGACGTAATCAATGCTGGAATCAGCCAGGGTTTGAAGCGCTTTTTCCACACCATCCACATACACGCGCAAGCACTCGCCATCATACGTTGCAGCGATGTGATGCCATTCTTTCAAGGGCACAGTACCGGCACCGCTACTCAGGTATTCCATCTGGTGACGAGGAACTTTTACACCAAAGTAGACGCCGCTATTACCATCTAGCAATAGCCCGTACCCACTTTCCGTAGACCCCGTATCAAAAATCTTAGAGATTAGGCCGGCCCATTGTCGTTGGCTTTCGATCCAGACCCAAAGTTCTAGCGTCAAATGTTTCTGGACTTTAAAGTGTGGTTGTACCCCTAAATCAACACAATCACCCTGGCCATTAAAGGAAAGAACCGATAAAAGAGCAGGAGGGTTCGAGGCTGGAGTGTTATCTGGTTGCTGGGATGAATTTACTTGAGCCATAGCGCCAAATCTCTATACTGATGAACCGCTGCTTGAGTAACAGGATAGCCACAAGGGGAACATCCTCCACTGCAGGCAAACAACGATTTGGGATTCAATTACTTTTAGTACTTAAACAGTGGGGGAGGATATCTATCTGCCATAGCCCCAACCGGAGCCTTTGAGCTGTTGATAGGTACGGTGTTGAAAAGCAGGCGGATCGTTATAGTTAGCGCCGTGCAGCAAATCTATCCGAATAGAGACTAGTTCTTCAATGCTGCCGTGAACAACATCCACGGTTTCATGGGGTTTGATCAGATCAGGACGTTTAACCGGTGGCGATTGTTTGGGAAGCCTCATGGTTTCAGTTTCCTTTGAGTAAATTGAGATAAATAATAATGGAGAAATTTAGAGGATAAGGAGGGTGTGAGTTTCTATTCTTGTGCTTTTCCTGATCTTCTCTAAACAGAAAAGATAATTGAATCAGACCTTATTCGGCATCATCCCCATCATAAGAACAAAAGCAACCACCGCCGCTAACGTTACCACCACCAGTAGCGATGCCCCCTAAACCAATACCAATACTGAAGCAGAGAAAACAGCCACTGGACGGTATAATGCCTCCGTCGTTATGACCGCATAAAGTTTCTTCGGCTAGTTCTGCCAGTTCTAGAGGCAGTTGACCCGCCGTGCTTCGGCTGATTGGGCTGGCCTGGCTGGGCATTAAACTTATCTTATTCATGAGAATTTTTCTCCTACTCTCCAGAACCTATTTGAGTTTTGAATCGTTTTTGAAGCCGTCCAAAATGAGCAACTCAGTGGACTTTTACACTTTTACTTCTTAGTAGCTCTCTTTGATTTTTTGTAGGGTGTGTCGTCGCCATCCGCGACGCACCAATTCCTAATTTAGGTTATTGCGCGTTAGACTAACAGCCTATGCTAGCGTCATAACACACCCTACAATTCAATTCCTTTTAACCCTTATTCTGCGTCATCTCCATCATAAGAGCAAAAGCAACCACCACAACTGACGTTACCGCCACCAACACCACCCAAACCAACACCAACGCACGCGAAACAGCCACTAGATGGTGCGATGTCTCCACCGTCATGGCTGCACAGAATTTCTTCCGATAGTTCTGCTAGTTCTGGAGGCAGTTGACCAGCAGTGATACGGTTGATTGGGTTAGCCTGGTTAGGCATCAGGTTTTTCTTGTCCATGAGACATTTCTCCTATCATTAGTTTGTTTGAGTTTCGACCCGTCTTTGAAGCAGCAAACGTTAGATTTAACCGTTAATGGTTAAGTTTCAATTACCTTTTGCCTACCTCAATCGGTGGGTCAGGCCGCTTCTTTTTGTGGAAGAAGGCTGTTTAAAAAGGAGGGAATTCTACCCCCTATATTCTCTGCTCCCTTTTGTTGCTGCTATCAAGAGAGCAGAAGATGGCAGCAGACTTTACTCGGCATCATCACCGTCATAAGAGCAAAAACACTGAGCATCATTCCCACCAGTAATACTAATAAGACCTCTACAGCCACTAGAGCAAAAGAAGCTACAACCACTGGAAGCTGTCATGAAACCGTCTCCGTCATGATCGCATAAGGTTTCTTCTGACAGTTCCGCCAATTCGGGAGGCAATTGTCCCGCCGTCATCCGGTTGATTGGGTGAGCCTGGTTAGGCATCAAGTTTTTCTTATCCATGAAAAGTTGCTCTTGAAAATTTACCCGAATCTAGACCCATTCTTAAGCAGTAAAAAGAACTTCCTAAACTCAAAAAAACAACTGTTGATTTTCTATGGCTTTTTACTTTGCTAAATCGGTGGGTCAAACCGCTTCTTTAGATGAAAGAAGACTGTTTAATAGGGTGATGACCAGGTTCTAACTTCGCCCAACGTCACAGGAATCAAATCACTCACATCGATCGTGAAACGGAAGATCTTCTTAGCACGGAGGCTATTTTCAGGGTCAAAGAATTTCAACTTCACATCCCAACAATCGCTATCCTGTCGACAGAAGGGACTTTTCTCCACATTGATGCTGTCCAATTCCATCCCGGTGGCAACCGCTTCAGCAAACGCAGAGGCGGCTTGAAACGCATTGGTCGCCGCAAAGTTAATGGCCCGATCCTGGGATGTGGTGCCCAGGTTACGCAGATCGTAGTAAATCCGGTTGAGGAAGCTGCCCAGGGTGCGCCGCATCGCCTCTTCACTGGCACCTTCAGCCGTTGTTTGCACCGTTTCCATGGCGGCACTGACGAGGGTGTTAACTTTCCAGCCATAGATTCCCCGTGGGCTTTGGGGCACAATCAGCGGCACCACCTGGCCCGAGAATAGCTTAACGGTACGCCCCGTTAAAATGCCAGGGATGCTGACCCGTTCCACATAGGATTCACTGCTTTCAGACTGTACCTGTCCTGCCAGTAATTCCTGCAAAGCAGCATAAACATCACGACCGTAGGCCCCTTCAGGTTCGATCGCATAGACCGGTGTTAATTCAATATTCAACGTCCAGATCAGCGATCGCGCCTCCGATGGGCTTGCACCGAGATAATCGACCATTTGCCGAGCATCGTGGGGATTCGCAGGAACCGTCACGTCTCCCGTAGTATAGGCGGGCATCAGTTGCTTAAATGAATCGCGTCTGGCTTCAGAGCCAAAGTCGTATCCGAGGGTGCCAAGGGCATAAACAAGTTGGCTATCGACCAAATCGCTCGGCGCTTGGCTGGCAGTCACAAAGTTAGACATGGAGGATTTGCGATTAGATGATTGATGAGTGGATATTTGATCAAGCGATGGCTGGGCCACCGCAACAGCGGGAATTGACGGAGCAACTGAGGTGCCAACGGGCGGAGCACTGCCCGCTGGCACCAGGTCGCGCGGTACCTCAGGGTGAGCATTTTCTCCCACTTCAGACTGAGCCCTAATCGCCATCTGTTCGTCCGGTGTACCTGATGAGCTAATCTCTTCCATTTCACCTTCTCCAGAGCTGTCTATATCTGCCCCACTACCACAGCCACAGCCAGCTGCCACAATGGTTTCGGATGGTTCTGACATTATTCCTCCTGTAAACAATTCAAATAAGCCTGCAGTGTTTAACATTCCTGCCAAACATTGATGTCCCTGTTCTGGATCGGCATGACAGGGCAATGCCGTTTGCAAAATAGCCGCCCGCACCTTTTGAGGATCAGGCGTTTCTCCTCGCTCCATCTGCAAACTGAGCAACAGTGCGGCCACACCAGCTACGATCGGTGTGGCAAAACTCGTGCCGCTCAGCTGAACGGTACCCCCGTCAGGTCTGGCTCCCAAGATATTTTCCCCAGAAGCCAAAATGCCTTGTTTCTGATAGATTTCTCCCCAGTTGCTAAACGCCATCGGTTGACCTTCGCCATCCATGGCCCCTACCGCTAAGACAGCGGGTAAGGCAGCAGGAACATGCAAACAATCGCAGCCATCATTTCCGGCGGCGGCAACAATTAAGACATTGTTGTCTTGACAAAGCTGCACCGCACGCTCTAACCAACCTTCCGCTTCTCCTTCATCCGTTAGTTGTCCTCCACTGATATTAATGATGTGTGCGCCAGCGTTGACCGCCTGTTCAATTGCCCGAGCCAAATCAAGCTGGGACGGGGATCGTCCGCCATCAGAAAAGACTGGAATAATTAGCCCTTTACAGCGAGGAGAAATTCCAACTACCGGACTTCCTGGCTGACCAAAAAGTACGCTAGTAACATGCGTACCGTGAAGTGACATTCGGCCATTGGAGACTACTTCATCACTCACGAGAGAAGGAAGCAACGTCAAGTCTGCCCCTTGAAAGCAAGGATGATTCAAGTCAACTTGACCATCTAAAATAGCAATACAGACTTCTGATGAGCCGAGTATTTTTTGCGGCATTACTGAAGAGCTGAAGAGTATTCAGCCTTTGGATGACAATTTATAACGTTTCTCTATCTGATGAGAGATAGGTTTAAAGCGTAAAGGCCTGACAGCTAATGGGTTCGATGCACCTTGCGTGAGTGAAAATCGTTATAATATAAATGTTAGAGAATCACTCACATCGTTATCTTAGCCTCAGATATTAGCGAAGTAAAGTCGGATTGTTTGGTAATTTAATCTTAAGCTAAAGAGAAAACAACACAGTGATAATGAATAGTTCGGAATTGACGGAATTGTCGCTCATAAGTTAGCTCCAACTCAGACGATCGGCAAACTAAAGTCAGCTTGTTTGGTAAATTCACCTTAAATGAGATCATCCTGATCTCATCCCTAACAGAATAATTAATAGCATGAATTATGGATGATGCTACAAGTTTAGTCCACATCAAATGACTGCATCCTTCAATGTTTGAATGCTGTATGGCATTGGGCTACCACACTGATTAGAATCTTTGCCAGAAAGTCTCCCATTGATGATAAATTCTTTACCCATTAACGCTTGATTCCATTTCACAATCTTATCAGCCTATAAGTAGTAAATCTTGAAAATCGCCTGAGTTTCAATTTATAGCCGACAATTCCGACTTATTTATTTTTCTTTATATTTAATCTGACTCAAACAGGCTAAATGATCGAATAATCAGGCTTTACGCTGACTGCCTTCTTAGCCTTCAATAATGTGTAGACACCTTTCCTGTGAACATGGTTTTGATGTGATACATCATGGTTTCATTCAGGGAACGCCGATGATAATGGCTGTCTTCTATACTCCCATCAGCTCGAAGATAGACCCCGCAAAGCCAATCGTTGGCCGTCAAGCCAGGTCATAGCCCACTTTGAAGGTCAATGCTGATTACTCTCCCTGAGACACAGACACAATAAACAACGTACATGAAAGAGGATGTGTGTTTTCTCTTTTGAAATGTCGATTTTTTCCACAACCTTAAACCCATAGTCGTTTAAATAGTATTCCAGCTCCATTGCTGAAAACAAACGAAACTCAAAATAATTTTCTCTCTCTGTATCTTCTAAACTCGAAATAGCCTAGATGCGTTTACCAATTAATCGTTGTTCAAGGTCGACAAAATCAAATGTTGCTTTAGATATTCCGGCATATTTGCCCGATGGAATATCATATGTAACATGGGTCTTGAAATTGCCTACACACAAAAAAGCATTGTAAACTCCAAGAATCAATAAAGTTCCTTCGCGGGCATGTTTGGCAAATGTTTTAAAAGCTTTTTAGATCCTTCCCAATGAAAAATTCCTGCGATTACATCAATTAAAATCCTGAGCATGGTCAGCGTATGTTTGAGCTTGCCTATGGGTAAGTCAGCCTGTGTCTGTTGTATCCCACACATACGACCATAGCGATGCAAGTTCAAACCTCACCAATATCCACTTGCGATCGCTATATCAAGTTATCGAGAAAGATTAGTTCAATGGATATTCTCTGAGGAATAAATAAGAACCTTCAATGTCAGGGGTAAGAACGCGGTCAACATCTAAAAACGGAACTACTTGTCGATAATCATTGAAGAAAGATCGAGTTGTTCCCGATAATCTCAAATCTGGGTAGGCTTGCTGTCTCAAGTCAATCGCTTGAGCCACATGCATCATTTCAATTCCCAGAATGTAATAGTGGTTGTCAATCATTTGGTGAAAGCGCCGAACCACGCGAGGGGCATTCGTTGATGTATCCTCAATGTTCCCTGCGATTGATACCAAATCCATAGATACGGGAAGCGCTAACGATTGATTCTCTGCGGCCAAAGATGCGAAGACTTTTTGGATGGCACCATAGGCATGAAAGGTATTTTCAGTGCCTAAAAATCGACTGAGATAGGTAAAGTGCGGATCTGCCAGTTTAATGGTGCGCTGAGCCGAGGCATTGGACAAATGGCTGAGGGCGATTGCCGCCTCCTGAAACGAAATCACCCAGGGTAACGGCGAAAAGTTTCCCGTTGGAATCAAAGCTCCTGTCAGCCCATCTTCATCCACATAATGGGACACTTCTTCAGGCCAATCCGAGGGGGCCACCACATCTAGCACCACAGCAGGGTTATCATCTGAAGAATTGAGTTGAATCTGTACCTGGGTTGCCAACGCTGCTAGCGATCGCTCCACCGCACCCAAGGTGTAGGCTCCCGTGCGGAAACTTAGGGGATCCTGGAGGGCTCGATTTTCGGATGGCTCCCATAAATAACTATCTGCTAACAGTGTGCGAATATCCATCGCCACTGAATTGACATAGGGAAAGGGGCGGATGACATGGGTATCTTGCAGAAACGGTTCAATATTGCCATCCAAGGCTTCCAAACTCAGGACAAACAAAAGCTTATTGACTTCCAGCAACTGCCTTAAGTCTTCAATCGCCAGTGCTCCAAGGGCGGCTGAATAGGCATTGGAACTAAGAATGGAAAGCGCATCTTTACCAAAGGGGACTAGCGGTTCTAGCCCAACGGCATCCAAGGCTTGACGTGCTGGGACTTTTTGACCTCGAAAATACACATCTCCCTCGCCTATCATGGCGAGCCCGATATGGGTAATTAAGGTAATATCAGCCTCACCAACGGACCCTCGCGAAGGCGTGACAGGGGTAATATCATTGTTCAAGAAGTCTCGGTAGAGTTCTGCAACTCCAGGCTGGACACCCGTTGAGCCAAAGAGAATAGAATTGAGCCGAGTGGCCATAATGGCTCGCACCACCTCCTCGGACATTTCAGGCCCTGCACCCGCGCTGTGGGCGTAGATCAATTTACGGTTAAATTCTCTAGAGAGCTGAATCACTTCTTCACTTAAGCCACCGCTAGCATCGACAAATGCCTGATCTTTATTCAGCCCTACTCCGGCAGTCAGTCCGTAAATCTGGTGTCCACTTTCAGCCGCCAATAAGAGGATGTCATGGGAACGCTGAACGCGCGCGAATATCTCATCACTAATGGTGACCCTAGCTCCATGTCTAGCAACCTGAACCACATCCGCTGTGGTTAAATCTTGACCTGTAAGAGAGATTGTTTGGCTGCTCTGACTGAGTAGTGCGATCGCTTGTGATGTTTCTGAATTCGTTAAAGCAGGTGTATTTTCTAGATAATTTTCCAGATTCTCATTAGCACGCACACTTACTGCTGTTGAATTAAGACATAGGATTGTTAATACAGATAGACTCAGAGATTGGACTTTGATTTTCATGATTCACCTCTGGCAATCCTTATATCAGTAGTATTGACCCTGTTCACCTGATTTGAGCTGACGAATACCGTTTTTGAGGGGTTGCTTGCTTATACAGCAGTAGCATTGAATAATCAATAGCTAAAATCGTCTATAACTTCAGTGCCCAAATTTTCTCGCTCTGCTGGCCAGTGTCAATAAAACCAGCATAAAGGGAATGATGCAGATTCTAACAGATTGGAGATATATATTTTTACAAATCAATTGTTATGAGGAATGTCAATCCTTTTAAAATACAGCACTCAATGAGTCGAAAAAACAAATGTTTGACCGACCTTTCCGTCTTTACTTTTCCTAATTACCTTGACTACGATGGGGTCAGGTAATTTCAGGAGAAATTGATATGCCTCCATCCATTATTGCCAGTACGTCACCCCCGATCATCCCCCCTCCCTTAATTCCAACTTCTGCAAGCGTAACAGCAAGTACTTCAGGGGTTTGGACTTCGGTTAAACATAAGGGAGATACGGCAAAAAGTAGACTGAGTGGAATTGCTACAAGCCAGGTCAATTGGGGGGTGCCTTATACTACAGACAATCCACAAAATCGACAAAGTGCCTATCGATTTGACGGTTTAACTCAATCAGTTCTCACCCTAGATG
Organism: Leptothoe sp. LEGE 181152; assembly: GCF_032906605.1. Taxonomy (NCBI): domain Bacteria; kingdom Bacillati; phylum Cyanobacteriota; class Cyanophyceae; order Nodosilineales; family Cymatolegaceae; genus Leptothoe; species Leptothoe sp. LEGE 181152. The sequence continues at coordinate 252,860 of NZ_JASATU010000067.1, read as the reverse complement.
GGGAAGACTGTTTATTAGGGACATTTACTCATTTCAATTATACGATTACAGGGGATTATAGTATCTCCGGGGCAGTTCTTAAACTGTCTATTAATATTCAGGGCGCAGGCATAAAAGAGTTTGACGTCGTATTTCAGCACAATGAAACTCCCAATGTTCCTGGGCCTGTCCCAGATATTGTTTCCATTCCAGAAATTACGTCCCAAGAAAAAGTCACCATTCAGGGAAAAGTTTACGCACTGACCATCACTGGTTTTTTGCAGGGTGGAAAAGTCACTAGAAACTTCAAAACGGCTGAGAGTCGAGATAACAAGGCTGAAATTTATGGCAAGTTGGTATTGATTGAGGATCCATCACCAGAGATTGTGGAGCCAGTTACAGTCCCGCCCTGCTACGTCATTGTTTGTCCGCCCTGTCCCTGCCCAACACCCGTGCAGCCAATTTACATAACCGGGCAACCAACCAGTGTAATTCCAGGGAACCTAGCCCCAACGGTGATTAGTGGCGGTAAGCTAGGCCCAACCGTCATTGGCGATGGCAACCCCAACCCAACGATCATTGGCGGTGCTACCTTTGGTTCAACGATTATTAATGGTGGTAAAACAAACCCGACAGTAGTTGGTGGCGGTATTTCTGGTTCAACGATTATTAATGGTGGTAGCAGGACAGGCCCAACGGTCATTGGTGGCGGTACAACAGTCATTGGTGGCAGTACTACAACTGGGACAACAATAACCGGGAGTGGTGGACGTCCTGGAACAGGTTTTCCGGGTGGAGTAGTAACAGGCCCAACGGTCATTGGTGGTGGCACAGGAACGGTCACACAACAAATATCGTCTACCGTATTCTCTATCAGCAGCCTTGGGGTTTGGTTAAATGTCCTAGAATCTGCACCTGGCTATACCTATTTGAACGGGCTTGGGACTAATCAGATTAGCTGGGGAAATCCTGGTTCTCAAGGTAACCAAAGCGCTTATACCTTTGAAGGTATCGCAGCGATGTCCATTGCTTTAGATGGTACTTACTTTACCTTAGGAACATTTAGCCACTACAACTATCCTATCTATGGTTATGGTATTCGCTCTGCCATCTTGAAGTTGATAGTTAAAATCAACGGTGTTGATGTCAATTTCAATTTCCAATTCAACCACAATGAGGTGCCTAATAATGGCATCAATGGAACCTGCCCTCTAACGCCTAACTTTTCTCCACCTTGTCCTGATGTTGTTTCAATTAGCAATAATTACTCTCAAGAGACAGTGACCATCAATGGTAGACAATACGCTTTATGTCTTGTCGGCTTTTTCCAAAACAACCAAATTGAGAGCAAATTTATCACTTTGGAGAATCAGGTGAATGTTGCTCAACTTCTGTGCCAGTTTGTGGAAGTGAATACCCCTTCTGTTGCTGTTAGCGCTAACTAATACTGCTGCTGTATTTTTTTATTGTCATCATGTCTAAAACAATGCTTATTTCTGAGAGTAAGCAGATCTTAACTGCGAGCTTAAAACTATACGTTGCCCCTACTGGCTCTGACGAAACGGGGCAAGGGACCGACACTAACCCGTTTGCAACCATTGATTATGCTGTTGTTTGGGCCAATAGAAATTATGACTTTAGCCAAAACTTTGATCTCATCATTGTGGTTGAACCAGGAACCTATGATGCGGTTCAAATCTATGGTCATGATGCACGACAGGTAGAAATTATTGGCTCTCCTGCTAATCCTGGTGCCGTGAAAATCATGCCCATACGGGAAGATGCTGACTTCGGGCTGGCGATAAGCTATTCTTCTTCTGTGGTTGTTAAAGGATTAGATTTAGCTTCTGTTAATGTCACAGGTTTTTCAGATCTTGAGATAGAAAATTGCCACCTATCTCCATCATCATCATCATCACCTTCGCTTATCTTTTGTAGTAACCATAGCTCAATCAACATTGAAACGGCCTTGGTTAAATCAGGACGCATCGGTAATGAACAAAAAAGCTCATGTTATGAATGTGAATTGCATTCTCATATTGAAGTCGCTGAAGTTGACTATGAAACGACTGTTGACTGTGGGATTTTTTGTGATGCGCGATTTTTTGCCTCTATTAGTCTAGAGGCAGATATGGACACAAAGAATAATGTCAAGGCCGCGCGCCTGGGTCGTGCCATTGCTCAAAGTGTCATCTGTGATTCGGATTTCTTCCCTGAGCGGTCAGAGCAACAAAACCTGGTCAAATTGGGAGGTCAAGTTGGACAGTTTCAAGATATTTGAATCTAGGATTTTCCGACTCTGACATCTGAGAAATATAATTGAACACCTTTTTTATTCATTGAGGAGAAAATTATTCCTATGGGTTGTCGTAGAAGAAGTCCTCGTTGCCGCCCCAAATGTCCTAAGCCTTGTGGGCCTTGTGGGGGTGGAGGAACCGTATGTCCCCCGACCAAACCTACCATAGACCCACCTGTCCAGCCGCCTCCCGGATCAAGTAAGCCTCCCCAAGGACCACCAATTTTTGTGGTTTGTTGTTGCCCACCAGGTTCTGGGAGCTCAGGGCAAACAGGTTACGTTATTCCTGGTCAATCTGGAAATATCATTCCTGGTCAATCTGGAAATATCATTCCTGGTCAATTTGGAAATATCACTCAACAGATATCATCTCTCGCCTTGTTTGTAAGTACTGTTGGGGTTTGGTCAAATATCGTTGAAGCCGTTCCTGGCTCAACGTCTTTAACTGGTGTTGGGACGAACCAGATTTGTTGGGGACAGGGAAATTATACAAGCCAGCAAAGTTCCTATTACTTTGAAGGCATTAGTTCAGCATCAGTTTCTCTGGATGGTTCTTATTTTGTTTTAGGAACCTTTGTTCATCACAACTATCCTGTTTATGGTTACAGCATCCGTTCTGCTACTTTGCAGTTAACGGTAACCATTAATGGAGTTGAAGTGAGTTTCAATTTCCAGTTTGACCATAATGAAACACCGAATGATGGTGTCAATGGAACCTGTCCTCAAACACCTGGGTTTGGCCCACCTTGCCCTGATACGGTTTCTATCAATAATAGTCGATCTCAAGAAACTGTAATCGTTGATGGGAAGCAATACGCTTTATGCCTTGCAGGCTTTTCTCAAAATAATCAAATAGGGGGGCAGTTTGTTACTTTGGAAAATCAAGCAAATGCTGTCCAGTTGCTAGGACAATTTGTCGAGGTCAAATAGGGCTCTTCGCGGTTGTTGCTAGTGTGCATCTACCCAAGACTATTTCACTCTAAAAAGATGTTTTAGTCTTTCTAATGCTAGATTACCCTTTTCACACTTTGGTATCTACGCTACCCAAAGCTTCAGACTCAATCAACCTGATTGAGAAAATTTAGGAAGAATACATGTTGAATATTAATCGTTATGTCTTGGACTGGGTGCCGGACACTGGGGGTTATCGGCTCTGGGATTTCGACCCCACGAGCCGTGATCCATTGCCAGGTTCAGCGGTTCAAAGTGAAGCTTAAACCCACGTTGGGTTCAAAACCCAACGCTAATTGAGGGCTGTCCACTCAAGGGACAAGGTTGGCTGGGCAGCTCTAAATATAGAGCTTTTAGGGATTCTTTAACCGCTTGAGCGGTTTTGAGCCAGTTAGCCTTGCGACTTTGAGTCCAATGCGGGTTAATGCTGCCTTGCCAGGTGCAAGATCTCAGCATAATCTTCTCCGGTTTTACTCAAGAGATGATACGTTTGTGGTTGCGCAGACTTTTTTTGAAAACACGAAACTCCCCCATCCTTGTGGCAATCATTGCCTGCTGTGTACAGACATGAGTGCAACCGCTCAGTCAGAAAGAAGATGGCACAAAGAGAAGACCCCGACTTTTTCTCTATCCTTTACTAAAATTCACTACTCCATATTTCTCGCGCTCAGGAACTCTTTCCCATATCTAGGCCGGACCGGAAGAGCCTAATTTTTCCCCACTTCACTCATTTGATCTACCATGAATTGGGCTTGCAAATTAATGACCTCTCGATACATATCGGTTGATTTTCTATCCCAAAGATTATGTCCTGCATCAAGGATGTGCAACTGGTTTTTTTCGTCATTGTCGGAAAATGCTTTCAGTGCATGAGCGTACTGGGGAAACAAGTTAAACGGATCGCCCAAGCTAACCAGCGTCAAGATTGGCGATAGCGATCGCATAGATGGATAGTCAAAAGAAGGCGTGAAAGTCTTGTATGCTTTCCAACTCCGATCATGTAGGGTCACCCCTGGAGCATGGAGGAGATCAGCCAAATCACAGGCCTTATCCTCTAAGTATTGAACAGTGAATCGAAATAGTTCAGGATCGGGATGGGGCGGATTGATCGCAATTGCCCCAGCTAGATCCTCATAATGCTGAGCATACAAAATAGCCGCTATACCGCCTTGGCTACGTCCAGCCATAAAAACTGGTCGATCGGGATAAAGTCTTGACAATACAAGATGCACATGACGCATTACCGTCATCAGTCCCTGCTTACTAGCAAATTCAAATGGGGCATCCGACCCCATGCCATTCAGTGGTAGATCAGTGGGAAAAGAGGCCACACGGAACGTTTCATCCCCGGGCAGTAATTGAGTTAGCAAACTTTGGTTACTTTTGCGCCCCCCTCCACGGTTCTTGCTTTTGCGCCCATGAAAGGTTCCTGCAACATCACAGAGTGTCTCAGCTACAGAGAACGTGGTGCCTGTGCCTGGTAACAGAATTTGGATGGCGCGATGGGCTTCATTGACTGACTTCTTGGGTTCTAAGATACCTGTGAAAGCCATTGGTAAGTATAGCTTTGTGAATGGTAATTGTTGACCAACCCCATGGGTTGCCCCGACTCGATGAACCAACTCTTGGCTCTCTCGAAGCACGTTCATTTCCAATAACTGATGACGGTCAATATCACCGAGCTTTTCCAGTTCCTGATTAATGCATTCGAGTTTTTGCAATTCTGAACTCATTGTTCACAAAGATGATTTTGTTTTACGCTCTAGTCGTGCTGTGTGCATAGACATCGAGTATTGGCCTAGGCAATCTCTCACATTCCACCTTAAATTAAGCGTAAATTCTATAGGCGAGAACATGCACCGGATCGTCATAAATCGGCATCACTTTAGTATCAATCAGCGTCCAACCTGGCTGATCAAGGACGCCCTGGAGTTTAGACAGAAAGCTCCGACGTGCAGTGAAAACCAAGATACCTTCAGGCTCAATCCTTTCTTGCAATGCCCTGAGTTCCGCTGAACCAGCATGAGTTTCAGCAAAGACACCTGTGGCAATAATGCCATTTACCCGCTCTAGATCCCCGAATCGTTCATCACCGATGGCGCAGCAAATCAAGGAACGATATATCCTTTTTTCAGCGGCTTGTTCTAACATCCCAGGTGAGATATCAATACCTATCAAATTGTCGAATCCCAATTCTGCCAAGGCCATACCCACCAGACCTGTACCAACCCCAACATCCAAGATCACGCCTCGTTTGTTGCTTATCTGCTCTGAAAGCATGAGAGCAGCGGCTAATGGAACTGGTTTCCATACACTACTAACATCGATTTCATAGGTAGCGGCCCACTGATCGTAGTTCCTACGTAGCTCATTTGGATTCTGGCTAGAGCAAATCCATTTCAACCACTCATTGGGTAGTGTTTCAGGCATTTCCCTCATCAATATTCACTATCTGAAAGTTGTTAACTTGATATTATTTGTGCCTTTTCTAGTTTTCTAATCAATGTAAAGCATGGGATCTTGGGACATCTTGCTGGTCTCGATGTAGTAACGACCAAAACGGTTTGCGAGAAAATCATCTAGATTGATTTGCTCTTGTTTTACGAAACCACTTTGGAGAATTTTGCCATTGAGATACATATCCACGACTGCACAAAGAGAGGCAGCTGTTGAGATCTGGATAGAACTCAGGGTTTCTCCATATAAATTCAGCGGGTAGATCTTGCGGGCATCGCTGATTTGTTCGAAACGACCGTTACGCCAGCCACTAATGGTGCAGAAGCTAACTACTACATCTTGCTGAGTCGTGGGAATGGCACGTTCAAAAATTTCTTTAAGTAGGTCACGTTGATCGCTTAAACGTAATTCGTTGATTAAAAAGGCCATGAGATCTCGATGGCCCTGATAGCGTACAGTTTTGTAATTAAGAGTACGCACCTTGCCATCGAGAGTCTCGCACAGAGTTCCTAGCCCACCAGACGTATTAAACGCTTCGTAATTGATGCCATCTAGGGAGAAATACTCCACCTCTTCCAAGGGAATCGCTTCGATTTTATGACCGTTGCGAATAGCATCACAAGGGTTACAGTATTCGTTAATGAGCCCCTTTGTAGACCAGGTAAGGTTGTACTTCATCTTATTGGAGGGATATTGAGGCAGAGCACCAACCCGCATTTTGACCTCGTCAAGCCTCTCAAAGTAGCTGCACAGATGATGGGCAAGGATACTAATAAATCCTGGAGCTAGACCACATTGGGGCACAAAGACCAAGCCATCAGAACTCATCTCAGCAACAGTCCGAATGGCATTGGTGGTTGCGATATCTTCGGTTAGGTCGAAATAGCTGACCCCAGCTTTTGCTGCGGCACGGGAAATTCCTGGATTGACCCAATAGGGACAAGCAGAAACAACACAATCTTGATTCTCTAACTTTTCCGCGATCGCAGCTTCATCAGTGACATCAATAACGGATGTGTTAACTGGCACTAGCGCAGATAAATGATCTAAGGATTGACTATCAATATCGCCAACCAACACGTTGTAATCATCGCTTCGATGTAGGAGCTTAGCGATCGCGGATCCGATTTTTCCAGATCCTAAGATAGTGACATGATGCATAGCGTTCTTATTCAGGCGTTTCTTATAGAAATCAGAGAAGAATTTGCTACAAATCTAATGGTGGATGGGCATTTCTGGAGGTAGACATATATTTGAGAATAATCAGGATTACTCTCAGCTTAATTTTTATCTAGCCGGAGTGGTAAAAGAGGGATATGACATAAAACACTCGGCTTATTTTAATTCCCATAGAATGGGAATTAAATAAGGGGATCATTAGAGTGTCTTGGGAATCCATCATGGCCGGTGTCCTCAAAATCGAGATTAGTGAATCAGCAGATCTCTTGAAAACTCGCCGCCTAAATGAGACCCTTGCTGAGTATGAAGGCTAGGCTTCAACAGCAAACTCTAGTTATAGGTTTCTTCAACAATCCACTCATTTGCTTGAAATTTGAATCTTGCTTTTGTCCCCATTAAAATTCCCACTAAGCGATCACCTAGAAAAGGAAGACGTCCATGGGCAACTCTAAGATTATCTAAAATCAATAAATCGTTCTCTCTCCATCTATCAAAATAGAAAATTCGTGCCAGCTTAATAGCATTTTCCATTTCATGGAGCAGTTCTTCAGGCAGAGGTTTTCTGTCACTCCATTGCAGTGACAGCTGTGGCTTCTTATCGCCCATTACCTGACGATACCAGTAAGCCGCTGCACCTACCACAGACGCATTTAAACAAGTTCTGCCTTGATAATGATAGACAAATGGACGTTCGAGTTGAGTTTCTAAAACGTCGATCGGTGTTCCGTTGTAATCTTCTTGATATAAAAGACAGGTGTAGCCTAAATTTTCCCAATGAGCGATCGCATCTTGACTACTTCTAGCTGAAATATCTTGCCAACTAGAGTTATACTCTTCATGATCTCTTTGTTCGACATGTTTTCTTACAAAAACGACATTCCTCCCTCTTATTTCTTGCTGGCAAGTAGATGACAGGTTTTTGAAAGCTTGTTCACAATCATATATTGTTGTTTCTCCTCCATGCTGAGCAGGTTGTTTGCACATAAAGCAAACATATTTCGGAAATTCCGTATGGTGACTTAGTTCATTATGCGGCAGTATTTCTTCCTTATGTGACCAGGGAGTAACATAGGAAAAAATTGAGTGAGGAACCTGATTTCGTGCGTTAAGACCATGCTTATAGCTAATAAGCTTGTCTTTTCCACCAATTAATTCGGTAATTTTCTTCTCATCAAAAGGTTGATCTGCTCTAAATAGGGCATATCCATGCTCACTTAATTCTTTATCTAGTTGATCCCTTGACATTGGGAGCTCTGCAAATGTATTGCTAGTAACTGGAGGTGATACTCTAAGTACTTGCTGACAAACAGTCTGGTTCAATAGGCTTTGTTCACTCAACCGATACTCTCCAGGAAATAATTTAGCTAATTGCTCTAAAATATTAAGCGAAACCTTGTCATAAGAGGATATTTTATCCCCTGGTTGTATCTCACCTGAAATATGGAGCTGTTTAAGGGTCTCGAAAATATCAGATTTCCCCAAATCTTGTTGATGTAAAATAAGATTCCAAGGATGCTTTGAACAAAGGTTTGCTAATTTCATATCGCAGGATGTTCAGTTATCTAGTGTATGAACCCAGAAATAACGTTAGGCAATCTGACTCGCAATATATATCGAAGCGGTTAAACCATCCTCATCATCATTGGAGTATCTATTTTGAAGCTTGAGATTTGATGTGATTTTTAGCCGTTCTTCGTCATTTTTATAATTACGCTGACGAACATGACCAAGCTTCTTCAAATGTAGATTAGAGTCATCAAAGATTTCTAAAAAGGAGTCACAAATAAAACTAGCTAAAGAAAAATAAAAATGCTTTACATTACTTTCTCCTATCAGTTTGATAAGGTGCTTAAAGTTATCGAGTCCTATATAGGTTGTAGCCCCTACACAAACTAGTAAATCAGTGTCATTTTTAACAACAGTGGATAGTTTCTCTGGCCATGGATTTGTTAGATCGCATATGTGGAAATGTTGACATAGCCCCACATCATAGGCAAAACGCAAAGGAGCCTCATTAATATCTACCATTGTGATGGTCAAGTTAGAGTTGCCCTCTGAAAAGATATGCTTTTTAGGATCACTAGCCAACCAATGCTGCAGAATTTTTTCATAGCTATAGCCATACTTTAAAGCGGCAACTTCTGTGCCATGGCCGCTACCAAGAAATAAAACATTCAAATTCTCAAAGTAATCTAACTGTTTAAGGTGACTGCTTACAATTTGCATTGCATCAAAAGGAAGCGTGTATTGAGTTTCCTTTAATAGTGCCTGAACGTAGGGTTGAGGTGAGTAAAGATGATAATACTCGTTAAAAGATGCTTTTGGATTTGATATCTTCGTTTCTAGTGTCATAGTTGCATTAGAGATTCTCAGTACTACAGTACAAGATTGAAACCTAAGCGATAATAATTCATAAGAGGAGAATCTATCTAACTGGAATTAAGTTTATTCGTGTATGTCTTCATCTCAATATAACTACAAATCACATATTTCATTACTGTATTATCTCCATAAATTCTTATCTTTAGTTAACTCTAAGGATTTATCAACGCCGTGGTGGCATTGATGCAGATAAGCAGTCAGTTCTTTAGCGAGGACCTGGATATGGGGCGATCTCATGATCTCGTAATGGTCGCCCTCAATCGTGTTAGTTTCAAACTGACCGGTGATAATTGAACGCCAACCTCGGCCTTGCTCTGCCGAGGAACTCGCACAAAACAAGACAACCCGCCCCGAATAAGGCTGGGGCTGATAGTTCCCTAGGGCAACTCGGTTGGCTTTGAAAACATGAAACAACTGCTCCATTTGCTCCATACCAACCCCCGGCGGTAAAAGATGCAGACGTTTGGCTACGGAGAAGATGTGCTGTAATTTTTCTTGAGGCTGGAGTTGCATCAGATTAAACTGTGCCAGGGACAGTTCGGTTTCCAGTAAACCGCTTAAATCCGCTACTAGAGAATTGGCTAAAGAGACTTCATCCGTGGAGTCTAGGTCGGTCATGGTACTAGGGGCATAGCTATCGATTAAAGCGACGAGCGCCACTATTTGCCCAGCATTTTGCAATTGCTGTGCCATTTCCATTGCAATGACACCTCCCATGGACCACCCTCCCAAATAATATGGGCCATTGGGCTGAATTTCCTGCAAGGCTTTGATATAGGTTACCGCCATTTCCTCGATTTTGGCTAAGGGGTCTGACTCACCAGATAACCCCGAAGACTGCAAGCCATAGAGCGGTTGATTGTTACCCAGATGACGGGCTAATTCTGCATAGCAGAGAACATTGCCGCCAATGGGATGCACGCAGAATAAGGGTGGCAACTCTCCTGACGGTTGAATGGGGACCAAAGGAGAAGAGGATCGAACATCGTTATAAGAGTTCAGCAAAGTGGCTTGGCTTTCAATGGTGGGTTCAGTGAACAGCGTTGTCAGTGGTAAATGAATGCCCAACTGCTGTTCGATACGAGCCATCAAGCGCACAGCTAGCAGGGAATGACCCCCCAAATCAAAGAAATTGTCTGTGACGCCAACAGCACTGATATTGAGAACCTCCGACCAAATTTGAGCTAGTTGCAGTTCTGCTGAGTTGCGGGGGGGGATAAAATCAGACCGATCGGAGATATCGTCAGCATCAGGTGCAGGTAGGGCACGGCGATCGCGTTTGCCATTGGGCGTTAGAGGGATTTTCTCTAAAAAGACGAAAGCAGAAGGCACCATGTAGTCGGGTAGCTTGCTTTTCAAGAAACTGCGCAAATCAGACGATGCCACTTCTTCTTCGGCAACGACATAGGCAACAAGGCGCTTATCACCTGGAGAGTCTTCCCTGGCAACAACCACGACTTCCTGCACTTTTGGGTATTGGGCGAAGGTGGCTTCAATTTCTCCGAGTTCGATGCGGAAGCCTCGGATTTTTACCTGGTTGTCGATGCGTCCGATAAATTCAATGTGGCCATCGGGGAGATAACGTGCTAAGTCTCCAGTTTTATAAAGACGTTCTTCTTTTGAGTTTTGAGTTTTGAATTCTGAATTGAAAAAGGGAGTGGGGATGAACTTGGCTGCAGTTAATTCGGGACGGTTAAGATAACCTCGGGCTAACCCTGCACCGCCAATGTGGAGTTCCCCCGGTACACCGATGGGGACGGGTTGGCGATGGCGATCGAGAATATAGGTTTGAGTGTTTGCGATCGCAGTCCCGATCGAGACTGAGACATCTTGGTGATGCGCTATTGTATCTAAGGTACTCACTGGACAAACCGTTGACCACACGGTCGCTTCCGTAGGGCCGTATAGGTTCCACACAGAAGCCCCTTTTTCTCCCAGGTTAGTGGCGAGTTGCATCGATAAGGCTTCGCCACCACAGATGATTTTCAACGATCGCTTACCCTGCCAACCAACCGCCAGCAGCATCTGCCAGGTTGCTGGGGTGGCTTGCATCACCGTCGCACCAGAGTGTTCCAATTCTACTGCCAGTTGTTTGCCATCAGCAGCGACGTCTCGACTGGCGACAACCGTTTTTGCGCCGACGATGAGCGGTAAGTAAATCTCTAGGGTAGCAATATCAAAACAAAGGGTCGTGACCGCTAAGACCACATCAGCATCGGTTAAACCTGGGGTAACTCCCATTGAACAGAGAAAGTTAACAAGAGATTGATGGCAGATTTCTACGCCTTTGGGATTTCCAGTAGAGCCGGAGGTATAGATCACATAGGCCAAGTTATCCGGTTGGACATTGGATTGGAGATTATCTGTGCGGTGGGTAGAGATCACGTCCCAGTCATCATCATCTAAACAGATGAGGTGCTTGGGTAAGCAGGGCAATTTGGCAGCTAGTTGATGGGTGGTGACTAGGGCCGTTGCCTGGGAGTTATCAACGATATAGGCGAGGCGCTCGGATGGATAATTGGGGTCTAACGGCACATAAGCCCCACCCGCTTTGAGAATGCCTAACAATCCCACCACCATTTCGAGGGATCGCTCGATGTAAATCCCCACCAAGACCTCTGGCCCAACGCCCAAGCTTTGCAAGTAATGGGCGAGTTGGTTGGCGCGATTGTTCAACTCCTGATAGGTCAGTTGTTCGTTTTCAAAAACGACTGCCACGGCATCCGGGCTACGTTTTACCTGTTCCTCAAACAATTGATGAATGCACTGATCTTGGGGATATTCAGCTTGGGTATTATTCCACTCGACGAGCACCTGATGGCGTTCTGCTGCGGTCAACAAGGGCAGTTCGTCAACGCCCATTTGGGGCTTAGCCACGAGCGCTGCAAGCAACGTCTGAAAATGCCCAATGGCCCGACGGATGGTGGCTGCCTCAAATAAATCGCGATTATATTCCCAATATCCCCTCAACCCCGTTTCCGTCTCCTCCATGGACAAGAACAAGTCAAACGGGGCTCTGGCATTTTCGAGGGGCAGCCAGTTGAAACTCACTTCCGGTAACTCCAGAGTGGCCATCGGCGCATTTTGCAGGGCAAACATCACCTGAAATATGGGTGTGTAGCTGAGGCTGCGTTCCGGTTGCAAGGCCTCCACCAACTGCTCAAACGGAACATCCTGGTGAGCGTAAGCATCCAAAGAAGTCTGCCGCACCTGATTTAATAATTCAGCGAAAGTGGGATTGGCTTCAAAGCGCGATCGCAACACCAGCGTATTCACAAAAAAGCCCATGAGTCCTTCTAGTTCGCTGCGGTTGCGGTTAGCAATGGGCGTGCCCACAAGAATATCGGCTTGGTTGCTATAGCGATACAGTAAAGTGCTAAATGCGGCCAATAGCGTCATAAATAGCGTCACGCCATTTTCTTGACTCAGACGCTTGAGTTGTTCCGTGAGTTTGAGCCCGAACTCAAAAAATTCTTTGCCCCCTTGGGAAGTCTGCACTGTTTTACGGGGGCAGTCTGTGGGCAGTTCTAAGAGAGGTGGCGCTCCTGCTAACTGTTGTTTCCAGTAATCCAGTTGAGGTGCTAGGACTTCAGCAGTTGTAGGTTGTCTCTGCCAGCCAGCAAAGTCTGCATATTGGATGGGCAGTGGGGGTAACGGTGACGGTTTCCCTTGAACAAATGCTCCATAGAGTGCTGCCAATTCATGGCAAAATACCCCTGTTGACCAACCATCCGTAATAATGTGGTGCGTGGTGAGCAACAGCACATAATCATGGGTCGCCAACTGCAATAAAGTCACTCGCAGTAGGGAATCGGTGGCGAGATCAAAGGGTTTCTGAATTTCTTGCTTACCCAACTGTTGCACTTGCGCGAGTTGTTTGTCCGTTGGCAATTGCTGTAAATCAACAATGGACATCTTTAAGTCTAATTCAGAGCGAATCACCCGCACGGTCGAGCCATCCACAGCCTGAAAATTAGTGCGTAATATCTCATGACGGCAGACGATTTCTTGCACCGCGCTCTGTAGCGCTTCTATCTGCAGTGAACCGGTCAGACGTAACGCTTCTTGTTCGTTATAAGTTGTGCTGCCTTCTTGCAGTTGATCTAAAAACCATAATCGTTGCTCGGCAAACGATAGGGGTAAATCTCCCCCCCGTGGAATAGGTTTGATTGCAGTGAGTTGCTGGCACCTTGCGCCTAAAATATCTTCACTAAGTTCCGCCACTGTTGGGGATTCAAACAACCGATGCAGCGACAGTTCAATTTTGAATGTATCCCGTACCCGTGAAATCAGTTGAGTTGCCTGAATAGAGTCCCCTCCCAAGAGAAAGAAGTTATCGGATACTCCTATCTCATTGAGGTTCAAAACTTCTGTCCAAATGCCTGAGAGAATTTCTTCTGTGGGTGTTCGCGGTGCCACTAGCTCTACATCCAGAATCGGACGAGATCTATCGGGGGCCGGTAAGGCCCGTCGATCTACCTTTCCGCTAGGCGTCAGGGGCAATGTGTCTAGCATGACAAATGCCGAGGGCATCATATAATCCGGCAGCTTTTCTGTGAGAAAATCCCGTAATTGAGGAATTAATTGACTGGGTTTGAAGCCAATATATGGCTGATTGGTATAAGTACTCCAATGTTGAAGTCCGCTTTGTGGAGGGGAAATGATTGTACTGTCTGCAATGATGTTGATATCGTTGCGCACGAACACCACATCATAGTAAGCTTCGCCCCCATCACCAGACCCGCTAATGTTAATCTGATAAGGGACCTCAGACTGCCATGCCCACCAGTCTTCTGGTTCAATCCCCTCTGGAGAAATCTGTTGGCGCAGGTCTCCTACGGTTTCAGGACAATCGGGATTGGCTAATAGTTCCATTGCCTTCACATCTGCCCAAATTCTGGCATTAGGCACATGGGTGACAACGAGTATCTCTGGGGAGGTTTCTATCAGCTGCTGGCGAACGGTCGCTGCCGTTAAATTATCCTGCTGCCAATTGAGAGAAATGGGAGAAGGGGTGGGAGGAGAGACTTTTTTGCCTAGGTGCAAAACCACATCGTAACGGAAGCGAGTTAGTTCATTTTGATAATGTCCCCGCTTAAGTTGAATTTCCACATGGCTAATTTGAGGCAAGTGCTCTTTAAGGGCCACAAAGAATTCTGGAGCGATCGCAAGTTTTTGAGTTTGTGCCGTGTGCTTTTGAATGCGATCGCGCAGTGCCACTGTCGATAAGGAAGCAGAGGCTTGCGTCCGTTGCACCGATGTGTGGAAAGCCTCCAGCAAGGGAAAGCTCTCCACATCCCCAATAAAAATCGTGCCGCCCGGTTGCACTAACTGGACAACTCGTTCAACCACGCGCACCAGGTAATATGCATTGGGGAAAAACTGGACAACTCCGTTAATCACCACCGTATCAAAGGAGTCGGCAGCCATGCCCTCAAGTTCATCCGCTGCACTGTGATGCAGGGTTACCGATGCCTCTAAAGGGCTATCTTGAATCTGATGCTCAATATAGTTAAGCCCTTCGGATGCAATGTCAGTACCGCAGTAATCCTGGCAATGGGGCGCAATCTGGAATAACAGCAACCCTGTACCGCAGCCAATTTCCAATACTCGCTGAGGATTTAGGGATAGAATCCGTTTGACTGTAAAGTCAACCCATTCCCGTACCTGTGGCTCTGGTAGAGCTTTTCCAGTGTAGGTATCGTACCAACCACCAATGTGAAAACCTGACTCCCAATCATCTGCAGGCTGCCCGTACGCTTCGTCCCAAATTTTTTCCCATTGCTGAACTTGCTCTGTCTCAATGTGACCCTCTAACTTTGGCGATTCTGCTCCTTCAGCAACCGGCACCACATAAGCAATCAAGCGTTTGCCCCCTGGACTATCTTCCCGAGCGACCACTGCAGCTTGTTTCACCGTTGGATATTGGCTCAACACCACCTCAAGCTCTCCAAGTTCAATGCGATAGCCACGAATTTTTACTTGAGCATCGATGCGACCGAGAAATTGAATGTTGCCATCGGTTAGGTAACGGGCTAAGTCGCCGGTTTTGTATAGACGGGGAGAAAATTCTGGGCTGAAGGGGTTCGGAATAAATCTTTCATGGGTGAGGTCCTCTCGATTGATATAGCCCCGCGCCAAACAGGCTCCCCCCACATATAGCTCCCCGGCCACACCCATGGGAACAGGTTGTAGGGACTCATCTAGCAGGTGAACCTCAGTATTGTTGATGGCACAACCAATGGGTGGCAAGGTTGACCAATCCTGGGGTAAACCTTGCAGTGTAAAGGCTGTTGTCACATGGGTTTCTGAAGGGCCGTATTGATTGTGAAGTGTACAATTCGGCAATTTTGCGAAAAAGGAAACAATCGCCTCAGTGACCTGCAACTGTTCCCCCGCCGTAATGATCTCTCCCAAGTGCCTCGGTAACACCTCAAAACTCTTTGCAACTTCAGCAAGTTGCTGCAAGGCAACAAAGGGCAGAAATAGTCTTTCTATTTCTCTATCTGTCAATAAATGCAACAAGGCTACGGGATCTCGTCGCACTTCCTCTGAAATTAAAACTAGCGTCCCACCTCCACACAAAGTGGTGAAAATCTCCTGGAAAGAGACATCAAAGCTAACAGGAGAAAATTGCAGGGTTTTGGCATTTTGAGACAGGGTTGTCTGTTCTAGCTGCCAACAGATCAGATTAACAAGGGCACCGTGCTCCATCATCACACCTTTTGGCTTTCCCGTAGAACCGGAGGTGTAGATGACATAAGCCAAATTATTTGGGATCGTACAATTGGGGAGATTGCGATCGCTTTGGGTTGAGATTGCTTGTCTATGGGGCTCTATACAAATAACCTGCGCTTCACCATCGGGCAGCCGTTCCAGAAATTGGCTTTGAGTCAACAACACCGATGCTTGCGAGTTAGCCAACATATAGGCTAAACGCTCACTTGGATATACAGGGTCTAAGGGCACATAAGCGCCCCCTGCTTTCAGGATCCCCAACATGGCGATCACCATGTCTAAAGAGCGCTCGATACAAAGCCCCACTAACACGTCTGGCCCTACCCCCAGCCCTTGCAAATAGTGTGCAAGTTGGTTAGCACGATTGTTCAACTCTCGATAGGTGAGATATTGCTCCTCGAATACCACTGCTATTGCATCAGGAGTTCGTTCCACCTGAGATTCAAACAATTGATGGATACACGGATAATCTGGAGACTCTATGACAGTATCGTTCCAGGGCAGCAGTAGACGATATTGCTCTAAAATTTTCTCCATCAACATATATAACTTCCTCTACTTAAAAACTGAGGGAAAAAATCTTCTGGACTGCATCCACATTCACCATGATTGAAGACTCCTTATCCGCCCATCAGGCAAAACTATGAATTGTTTTGGCAAATGTATGCATATACTCTATGAGAGAATTTACAGCTTCTAGTGAGATCCCATCGGTCGATAACGCAAGAACTTGAAATATCGACATCGCTGAGACATGGGCACCTCAATGATCTCGTCGCCGTCGACAAGTAAGACATCTCTGGCATCGGCGTTAAAGAACCCGGCCGACTCAAAATAAGGGGTTTTGAAAACATGATCAGCATAATCGACCGGTTCTGGTCGTCGGATAATGCCCCCTCTGCCTCAAGCACTTCTTGAAGGTTATCAAGGGCTTTGGCCGCTTTTTTAACGAACTCTATAGGGTAAGGTTCTTTCCCATATTTCTGATAGAAGTTCCAGTAGTCTTTTCAGAGGAAGGTTTTCATTTCATGGGTCAAAACAGGTGCCGTGATCCCACTAATTGTGCCAACCATTATTGACTTAGGAGAACCTTTTCATTCATCACAAGCCATTAGCTTCATGGTTGTGTGGACGGTAGTTGACTGGCTACAGCAGATGATAGTTGAGTTGCCATTGTGTCAGCAGCACTCTGGCCAAACTTAATTTCTTGAACAGGAGCTGCTAACTCAATACCCATCTTGTCAAGTCGTATTTGCAACTCTTTCAGCAATTCAATATACACAGTCCAATAGACATCTGTTTTAGTCCATGCCGACAAGCCGACACAAATGTGGTAATCGTAATGGCCATTCCAGGGAAACCAACCCGGTGCAGGATCCTCTAAAACTTGTGGATGCGAGGCAGCAAGCTCTATCCACATCTGGTAGATCTTGTCCAGATCCTGGGTGAACTTGACATAGATGTAAATCATCTGTTTCCGAATGTCTGAATGGGTGAAGTTAATGATGTCACCGCCCCAAACGGTATTATTCGGCAAAGTTACTACACTGCCATTAAAGGCTTTCAGCTTGGTACTGGCTAGGGAAATCGAGTCTACATACGCCCAGTATCCAGCAACTTTCACTTCATCACCCACATCAAAGGGTTTATTCACCAGCAGCATGAGCCCACTGGCAAAATTGCCTAAATTGCTTTGGAGCGCAAAAGCTAATACAAAACTCGCACCCCCAACCAGTGCCAAAATTGGACCTAAGCTCACCCCTAGTGATGCCAGTGCCAGCAGCGCACCGGTCACCAGCACACCGCGTTGAACCACCATGACGGCAAAATCACGAAATAGATTGGATGTTCCACCAATGCGAGTAAGCACGCGATCAATGACTCTAGCGAGTAAGCGAGAAACGATCACCGAGGCCAGTAAAATGCCGACAAATTTGGCAAGATTCAGCCCCCAGCGGAGTCCCCCTTCTTCTGATCTCAACCAGCTAACTAGTCGAACGCCCAGCCCCTCAGTATCAGTAATGTCAAGTTCAATACCACTGACAGCGTCAATGTATTTCCGATAGGAAGTGGTATCGCCACCCTTTTGGTCTAGGGCATCTAAAACCACGGTGAAGCGATCTACAAGCCCAGTTTGCTCCCCTTGCAAAGCGGTGACATTCACGACCAGTTGATTTTTTAAATCTGACTCGGCATCGGCCACGGCCTCAAGTTCCTCGGCCACACCTTCCAATTGCTCTCCAGAGTTTTCTGCCGCATCGGCGGCGTCTATATCCCCACCGGCTTGCACTTCGATCACTGAAGGTGCTTCAGTCTCAACGTTATCCCCATCGGCCTGCTCTTCTGCCGATTCAATATCAGCAGCAATTTTCTCTAGTGCTGATTCAGCCTCTTCAGACTGTATTGCTCCTTCCTCGGCGGCTTCCTCAGGTGCTAACCCTGCCTCAGAAATGGCCTCGGCAGCCTCCATTACTGCCGCCCTTGCCGATTCAACTGCTTCGGTTAGTTCCTGATGTTCGGGTGAGCCCGGAACGGCTTCTTCTAGTGCTTCCTCTGCTGATTCCAGGTCAATGAGAGCCTGGTCTAGGGCATCAATCCTCTCCGTAGCCACATCGTAGGCCGCCGATCCAGCCGTGAGGTCATCTCTTTCATTTCTCGCCTCTTCTAAAATTTGCCGAGCAGTGGCAATCTCTTCCTCACTCTCAGCTTCCTCCAGGGTTTCCCGTAGCGCTTCGTTCTCCTCTAGGTCGTCACCGGTTTCAACGGCTTTCTCAACTGCCTGGTTGGCTTCCTGAAGAGATTGCTTTGCGGTTTCCAGTTGTTCGGTGGCTTTCTCATATTCGGAGGTCCCAGGCGAAGCTTCGGCCAGAGCTGCTTCCGCCTCAGCCAGAGCCGCTTCTGCCTCTGTCACCGCTTGGGCCGCTTCTTCCTGAGAGGCAATGGCCTCATTTTGGCGCTTGATGGCAATTTCGGTCTGACTAATTTCTTGAACTTTATCTTTCAGGATTAAGAACCAGGCGGCAGCTTCGACCTGTAATTCTTCCAGGGTCAAGGGTTTGAGAAATAACTCAAGCTGATCAATCGGGATTGTCAGATCTTCTACCGTAATCGCTGTGGCTGGATCAACATCTCCTACGATGGTGGATTCCACTAAAATAGATTGCTCTTCGGTAGATTCTGTTTCACCGTCCGCTTCTTGAGAAAAGGCGGGGAACCCGGAAACCGAGAAGATCGCAATAATACCCGTTGCAATTACTGCGTGAATTCTGACAAAAATAACTCTACGCATTATCTCAAAAATCCCTTGAACGTTAGACTGTTGCTAGCACAAAACTCGCTATCTGCGAGCACCCAAAAGAATCTGACCTTAACACCTTAGAGTAGTTAAAAACCTGGTGTAGATTAATTCTCTGATCGAAAAATTTCTCGATTAAAAAAATACCAGATCGCCTCTTTTGACTGGCTCACATATCTAATCAAAGCGGATGGGGAAAGTAAAGACGGAAAAGTCGGTTGCCAGCTATAAATAAGTAACATAGAGCACAAATAACTTAAGAATTTGACCTTTAAAAACTCAACTGCTGTTGAAAATATGTGCGATACACTTCACAACTGGGGACAGCCTGACAGCCTTTGACTGTTATGAGCCCAAGACTTTCTAGGCGATACATAGTAACGGCATCTAGTTCTACGCCATCTTCAGAAGAGATCACTTGTTTAAACGCGGTAGCTAGATTTTGTTCTACTCTCAAAAGAGCTAGATAGTTACGTAGATGAGTGCCATAAATCCCAGAGGGGGTCGAGGCTGTTTTGAGTAGGCTGGTAAGAGCTGTAGGCTGGGTAACAAGATGGTAGAGAAAAACATTGACCAGATATGGGTGTCCTCCCACCAAATCTAATAGGGCTTTCCCCAATGTATTATTACGCTGCTCTAGGCCATAGCGAGCAACTAATTCGGCCACTTGATCAGCCGTAAATCTGGGCAATTTAATGGCTTGACCAATATTGAAGGGCGATTGATTAATTTTTAATGGGACGTAAATTTCTGTAGAATGAACAATAACGATACGCAGGTTACGCCAAAGAAAGTTCCATCGAGCTTTTTCATGCCAGGAGCGCAATAGTGGAAAAAAATCTTGGGCTACTTTAGGATGCTCAATCAGTCTCTCAGCCGCACCAATAATTAGTACGATGGGTGTTTTTCTATTCTCTAGGAGATACTCCTGATAATAGAGTTCACTGCTGACCTTGTGTCCCATGGATGCATCCCAATAATCATCGAGTTTGGGTGGTAGATTTAGGGCTCGGCTGGTTTGGGTGCAAAACCATTTTAGGAATGTGTCAATGCTGCTAAAAATGTCTTGATCAACGGTTTGCAAATCGAGATGTACCGTCTGATAGCTGTATTGGTGTGCGGATTGTATCAGACGAAACACCAGGGACGTTTTCCCCATTTTTCTGGGTGCTTTAATGCGCAGAAACCCACCAGGAAGCTGGATCTCTGAATGGGCTAAGTCTTCGCTGGGCAGACGCTTAATATACAGTGGAGATCCCGGTGGCAACGGCCCAGATGGGTATAGTGGTTGAATCGAGCTTGCACCTAGTTGTTTACTTAATGCTGGGGATGTAGTAGACGTTGTAGCTGGCGTTGAAGGTATAGAGACAGTTTTTAGATATTCGCGTAATACAAACAGCAAACTCTTTTTTGTGACCCGTTGTCCTAATGCTTGGGATATGGCGCGCCATAGCTTATAGCCTGTGTCTTTAAGGTGGGCATCTCCATACCCTGACTGCTTGGCCATTTGATCATAGGTTTGCTTATTCCATGTTTGCCCTAAAACAATCCGCTCCGCTGGAGTAAGTTTACGTTTAAGTAGGCACTCTTCGATGGCAAGAAGAACTGCATCAGGGTTCATAGAAGGTAAAAAGACAGGAGGCAATCTACAGGAAACTACCTAATATTTTCGCATAAAATATTAGGTCTCAAATAAATCATAAAGAGCTTTCCGACTTTTCCGACTTTTCGGTCAGGCATGTTCATACTTCGATACATTCTTGATTTCTCAAATCTTTATAGCGATCTCGTCGAACAGATCTCGTCGAACAATTTAAATACGGTAAGTGTAGTCGACAAATGCATTTTTAAGCACAGCAGGTTTTCTATGTTGTCTATAGATATTGCTCGGCAAATTGTTGGACTGACTTAAAACTCACGCTCAATCTTTGCTGTCATCTATTAGGCAAAGGCTACGGATTGTTGTATTTTGTGGGGTTTAATGTTTTGGACGGGAATGTGGGCCGTGAGTAATGAGTAGGATTTCAGCGATGACAATCATTTGATTGCTTTCTTTTTTTATCCCAATCTTGAATCCTGGTGAACCACTAGCAGTTCATGATTTCAGGCGTAGTGAATTCTCTCAAATTTTCTTCTGCCATACAGGTGTTCAGACTTTTCCGTCTTTTTTGCGAAAATTTATATAGCAGCCCTTTCTTAAAGGAATAATAATTCTGTCGGGTTGACTACATTACATTCATGACAATTATGCCAAAACATATAGGCAGAACTCTTGTGTATACATAATGTTCTGTCTATTGTCATTGTTCAGTTCCAATACTTTTCTCCACCGGTAGCGTTTGTTACTGCTTTATCTATAATTTGATTAGCTTCCTCCTTGAGGAGGCAACTTTAGATTTAGTGAATTTTTTACTCTTTTTGGGTAGACGTTAGTTATCAAGCATTAAGCGAGTTTCAGGTATTATTTTCAGTGCCTGGTAAATCTTGGCAGAGCGTGCGATCGCTATCCACCACGTCAACGTTTGTCCGCAAATAGTCAGCAATCCAGTCGCATGCATAGCTCAGCTCATTTAAGGCTAGTACTTTCTCCAGATTCCAATGGGTGATGTTGCCATCTTCAGCAACGGTCAATAATTCTCCATTGGGGCTAAACTTCACACTTTTGAAACCTGCTCCATTGCCATAGAGGGTTTTGATTTTGTTGCCATCTATAGACCATAGAACAAGGGTATTATCAGAGCCAGCGGTGGCTATCATTTGTCCATCAATACTGAAATCCACCCCGAATAGGCCATTTGTATGGCCATCAAAGGTCCTGACCAATGTGCCATCCCAGCGCCAAAGCTTAGCGGTTTGATCAACACTGGCGGTGATAAAAAATTGACCGTCAGGGCTGACCGATAGAGCAAAAATATCTGCACCATGGGCCTCAAGATTGTGGAGCAGCTCACCGTCTGTAGTATTCCAAATTTGAACGGTGCCTCCAGACCCTGATGAAACTAATTGCTGGCCATCTCGACTAAAGGCGACCCGATAGACGCGCCTCTGCTGGCCCTTCAAATGATGGATCAGTTGGCCATCAACGGTCCATATTCGGATGGAGCCATCTTCTGCACCAGCGGCAATGCGCTGACTATCAGGGCTAAAGGCAACATCCCACGACTGGAATTGGTGGCCTTCTAGATCTCGTAGAAACTGCCCATTCTGGGTCCATAGTTTTACAGTGCCAGTGGTGCCGACAGCGGCGATCATCTGTCCGTCTGGGCTAAAATCAAACCCAAACAGGGTCCCTTGCTCTGCTTCCAGGTCAGTCACAATGTTGCGTTCTGCATCCCAGACCAAAGGCCTAGAACTATCACCAGAGACAATTTTTTCACCACTGGGACTGATCGCAATATCCCACAAATCATCCCCCAGAAAGATAGTTTTGAGCAGAGGCGTTTCCCACTGTCTGAGTTCAGCCGTAGTGCCTGTCCCAGAGATGACAACAGAACGACTATCCGTGGGAGAAAAGTTTAAGTTGCGAATATCACCTGGGGTTTGGACAATGCGCCAGACAATTCCCTTTTTACCCCAAATACGCAGGGTTTGATCCAACCCTCCAGAGGCTAGAGTTCTGCCATCGGCGCTAAAAGCCAAATGCTCAATCCGTTTTGTATGCCCTTTCAAGGTTCTAGTGGCGTTTCCATTGGGCTGCCACAATTGAATGACGGCCTCGTCGCCTCCGGTTGCGACAGTGGCCTCTGTAGGGTTAAAGGCCACACTCCAAAGACTATTGCCTTTAGTCTCACCCCGCAGAGTACTCAGGAGTTGACCCGCAGACGACCAAAGTTTGGCCGTGTTATCCAGGCTCGCCGAAGCAATCGTCTGCTCGACTGGACTCACAGCCACCTGCCAAACCATTCCTTCATGTCCGCCCAGGGTGTAACGTAGGGTCCCATCTAGGTCCCAAACTTTCACCTGCTCATCAGCTCCACCAGAAACCAGAAAATCTCCCTTGGAGCTAAAGGCCAAATCCCAGGCTGCGCCTCCATGGGCCTCTATCGTTTGTAAGAGAGTGTTTGCATCTAAGTCCCACAGCTTTAGATGGCCGTCCAGATTGGTTGTCGCTAGCACAGGACGCTGGGGATGAAAGGCAACACCAAACGTGACGCTGCTATCTTCAAAGGTGTGCAGCAGTTGACCATCCTTGGCCCAAAGCTTGACCGTCGTATCTCCACTGGTAGTGGCAATCGATTCTCCATTAGGGCTGTAGGCAACACCTAAAACCGGTCCCTGATGTCCTGACAATCGATTACGCTCACTCATCCAGTAAACAATTTGGTTTAGAGCGCGATCAGCCTCTGCCGTTAGTTCAGGATGGTCCCCCTGGAGCGTTTCAAGCTTACGCTTGGCTTTAATGGCATCGATCAAGGCCTCTAATTCATGGTGAGAGGCAAACTGTCCATCTGCTGATGAAATCAATGCTCGAATTTCATTGAGTCGGGCATCCTGTTCGCTTAAAAGGGCCGCTTGTTCACTGCCGACGGCTCGACGATATTGCCAAAAGGTGGCCAAACCCAAAAGTGACACGATGACCAATGCCCCAGAGGTTAGGCCCAAGAGAATTCGTTGCAGACGAGCCGTTTGCTTGGCGGCCTGTGCTTTTTCTAGCTGCCGGGCTCGCTGATTTTCTGCCTGCTCCTGGTCCTGGCTTGAAGATAAAAAACGATAATCTAAATCGCTGAGACTTTTACCCCGTGCCCAGACTTGAGCATCATGGAGTGCCTGCCCCCGTAGCAGTCGCGATTCGTCAGTTTGCTGCGAGGTTACCCAGGCATTAAACATTTCTGAATAGGGGCGCAGAGCAGTTAGCTGGCGCTGCACCCATTCCAGGGTAAAAACATTTTCATAAATTCGATTTTTGGCTTGGAGATGGCCATCGTGTCGCACCATCAGGCCGCTCAACAGTAAGTCAATTTGATCCCGGCTATCGTCAGTGGGAATGGCTTGCCCTTCTAGCCACTGTTGATACAGGCCGAGCAGACGGCCTGCAAGGTTGTCATCGTAGAGCAGTCGATCGCGAATCGTGCGCAGATGCTCTGGCTCATCTTGGGATTCCCAATGGGTCAGAATGCGATCTCGAACCACACTGTCTACCCAAAAGTGTTCCATCCCAGGGGGAATACTCAAGGGCTCCTTCAAAGCAGTTTCGCTAGACGCTACCAAAAGTTGACACACCTTCTGAGTCAAAAAGGGCTGTCCGCCAGTCCAATGCAGCACTGACTGCAAAATCGCTTGAGTATTGGGCGTTTGTATATTTAATCCCTGAGCAAGGGGCATGGCTTCTGCCAAACTAAAGCCCTTTAATACAATTGCTCGACCAATGTTGAACGGTGTACGCTGTTTATCCGCAATCAAATCCGTGGGAGTTGCCACCCCAAAAATGGCAAAGGTCAGTCGTTTATAATCTGGCTCAATGGTCCGTCGGTTATAGCAAAAGCGAATCAGCGCAAAAAAGTCATCAACGGAGAAGGGCAGATTTAGCAGACTGTCTACTTCATCGATAAAGAGAAACAATCGCTGCTCCGGGCACTGAACCAGCAGCATTTCTATAAACTGACTCAGAATTTGTGTGAAGGACAGATGACTGCGATCCTCCCACCAGATGCGGATGTCACGGGTACGCAGGTTAAACTGCATTGCCAGGGTCCCCATCATGCCTCGGTACCACTGCGCCGGCGTAATGTGGTCGCTGCCAATGTTGGTCACATCTACTACCGCACAGCGATGTCCCTCTGCCTGCAAACGATGCCAATTGCGCACCATTAGAGACGACTTGCCCATTTGGCGAGAGTTAAACACGTAACAGAATTCGCCTGCTAACAATGCAGTGTAGAGATCTTTATCCGCCTGCCGTTCGATATAGGTGGGGGCATCAGAATCAAGACTGCCACCGATTTGATAGTAGTTAGCCATGGTTCTATTAAGACGGATTAACTGTTGTTATATCTTTGCAGAGGGTGCGATCGCTCTCCACCACGTCGATATTGGTCTGTAAATAATCCGCTATCCAGTTGCAGGCATATTCCAGCTCGTTCAATGCCAATATCTTCTCCAAGTTCCACAGGGTCAGTGTGCCGTCTTCCGTGGCAGTGACGAGCTCTCCTGTGGCGCTAAATTTCACACTTTTGAAGCCAGAATCTTTGCCGTATAGGGTCTTGATAGGTTTACCGTCTAGAGTCCACAGGGTAATCGTGTTATCAGCGCTGGCAGTAGCTACCATGTGTCCGTCAGGACTAAAATCCACCCCGAAAAGACCGGTCGCATGTCCTTCAAAGGTGCTGACCAATGTGCCATCCCATCGCCACAACCTAGCGGTACGATCGGCACTGGCAGAGGCAATAAACTGACCATCCGGACTTACTGCTAACCCAAAAATATCTGTATCGTGGGCTTCAATTGTATGGAGGCGATTCCCATCGGCGTTCCAAACCTGTAGTGTACCATCTGAACCTGCTGAGACGAAATTTTGATTGTCAGGGCTAAATGCTACACGATAAATGCGTTGTCCATCATGACCGTCTAGAGTCTGGATGAGGTCTCCTTCAACAGTCCATACTCGAATACTACCGTCTTCTGCACCAGCGACCACCCGTTGACTGTCAGCGCTAAAGGCAGCATCCCAAATCTGTAGTTGATGCCCCTCTAAATCTCTTAGGAAACGCCCCTCCTGGGTCCAAAGTTTAAGGGTGCCATTGTGTCCAGATGTTGCAATCATTTGGCCGTCTGGACTAAAGTCAAATCCAAACAGAATTGTATCCGTTTGTAGGGTGGCAGCGATGTTTCGCTCGGTGTCCCAGACATTAACTGTTGAGCTATCGCCAGAGATGATTCGATCACCTTGAGGACTGATGGCAAGATCCCAAATCTCGTCATTTAGAAAAATGGTTTTGAGCAGCGGTGTTTCCCACTGTCTGAGTTGAGCGGTGTTCTGAGTTCCGGTTGTCACGATGGATTGCACATCGGTTGGAGAAAAGCTGAGTTCGCGGATATCTCCTGGAATTTGAAGAATACGCCAGGGACTGCCATCTGTGCCCCAAATCCAAAGGGTTCTATCCAGGCTTGCGGATGCGATCGTAGCACCATCAGCAGCGAAGGCCACGTCTTCAACGCGCTTTGTGTGCCCCTCCAAGGTTTTGCTAAGGTTGCCATCAAGGTTCCAGAGCTGTATCACTTCACCGTCACCACCGGTAGCTAGTAAGTTACCCATCGCATTAAAAGCCAAACTCCAAAGACTGCCACCGTCGAGGGGACCAGGTAATACACTTAAGAGTTCACCATCGGCAGTCCACACTTTGGCGGTATTATCCAAGCTGGCCGAGGCAATTGTTTGCTCAATTGCACCTACCGCAACTTGCCAAACCATGCTTTGATGCCCCGACAGCGTTTTGAGCAAATTTCCGTCTAGAGTCCATACCCTAGCGTGATGATCGGCTCCACCTGAGACTAAAAATTCTCCTGTGGGGCTAAAGGCCACACTCCAGGCAGCGCCTTCATGGGCTTGAATCGTTTGCAACAATGTTTTGGATTCGAGATGCCAAATTTGTAAGCTACCGTCCAAATTAGTTGCCGCTAGTAGGGGGAGATGGGGATGAAACGCGATACCAAAGGTAGTGGCATTACCTGCAAAGGTGTGTAGTAGTTGACCGTTCTTGGCCCAGAGCTTGACGGTTTGATCGCCACTCGCCGTTGCGATCAATTCTCCATCTGGACTATAGGTAACGCCCAAAACATGTCCTTCATGGCCTGACAGGCGATTGCGCTCACTCATCCAGTAGATAATCTGGTTAAGAGCCCGATCTGCTGCGACGGTCAACTCTGTAGGAGCTTGCTCAAGTTCCTGAAGTCGGCGTTTTGCCCTGATAGCATCGATCAGCGCTTCCAGTTCGTGGTGGGAGGCAAATTGCCCTTCTGCCGATGAAATTAGCGCCTGAACTTCGTTGAGGCGGGCGGTTTGTTCACTGGCGATCGCCCGCTGATATTGCAAAAATGCTGCCGCACCCAGCAGTGAAACGATTGCTAATGCCCCTGACGTGATGCCTAAAAGAATGCGTTGTAGACGGGTGGTCCGTTTGGCGGCTTCAGCCTTTTCGAGGTCTAGAGATCGCTGAATCTCAATCTGCTCCTGTTCTTGTCCCAGGGCCAAAAAGCGATAGTCTAAATCGCTGAGACTTTTTCCCCTGGCCCAGGTTTGGGCATCGTGCAGTGCCTGTCCCCGCAGCAATCGGGATTCATCAATCTGCTTTGAAGCCACCCAAGCGTTAAAGGCTTCCGAGTAAGGGCGGAGGGCGGTCAACTGCCGCTGTATCCACTCCAGATTAAAAACGGTTTCATAAATTCGATTTTTGGCACAGAGATTTCCCTGTTGCTGCACCATCAACCCGCTTAGCAATAGATCAATCTGATCGCGACTATCATCGGTGGGTATTGTTTGACCTTCTAACCAGCGCTGATAAATCCCGAGCAAGCGTCCTGTACGACGGTCATCATAGAGTAATCGGTCGCGAATGGTGCGCAAATGCTCAGGCTCATCCTGCGATTCCCAGTGGGTGAGAATTTGATCTCGTACTACACTGTCCACCCAAAACTTTTCCATCCCCAGCGGTATATTTAATGGGTCATTGACCGCTGTTTGACTAGAGGTAACTAATAACTGACAAACCTTCTGAGTCAAGAAGGGCTGTCCATTTGTCCAATTCAATACCTCTTGTAAAATGGCTTGGGTATTTTCGGTTTGAATCTTTAAGCCTTGGCCTAAGGATGCGGCTTCTTCGAGGCTAAATCCTGTGAGCATAATTGCTCGACCAATATTGAACGGTGTGCGTTGTTTGTCGGCAATCAAATCAGCCGGAGCCGCCACACCAAAAATGGCAAAGGTAAGCCTTTGGTAAGCTGGCTCCACCGTACGACGGTTATAACAAAAGCGGATGAGCGCAAAAAAGTCATCGACTGAAAACGGTAGATTCAGCAGACTATCCACTTCATCGATAAAGATAAATAACCGTTGGTCTGGACACTGAGCCAGTAACATATCAATAAACTGACTCAAAATTTGAGTCAACGATAAGTGGCTGTGTGCTTCCCACCAGCTCCGAATGTCTATTGTTTTTCGGAGACCAAACTGTAGTGCCAGGGTGCCCATCAGCCCCCTGTACCATTGTTCGGGGGTAATGTGATCACTGCCAATATTAGTAACATCGATAACGGCACAGCGATAGCCTTCTTCCTGTAGACGGTGCCAACTGCGCACCATAAGAGAAGATTTTCCCATCTGGCGAGAGTTGAATATGTAGCAAAAATCACCCGCTAACAGAGCGGAGTATAGCTCTTTATCCGCTTGTCGCTCAATGTAGGTGGGGGCTTGATAGTCAAGACTGCCTCCAATTTGATAGTAGTTGGCCATGATTAAGCTGGGCTAGAGGGGGAACACTGTCGCAGAGATTGCGATCGCTAGCTAAGACATTACGTTAGTACTCAAGTGATCCTTGAGCCAATCGCAGGCTTAGCTGAGTTCATTAAGTGTCAAGATTGTATCCAGACTTTCCATGGTTAACGTTCCATTTTCGGCAACGGTTGCTAGTAAATGTGGGTATTGCTGATCTTTGGGATAACGTTAGTTGTGAGACACCGTCAAATAGCAACGGTGCTAGGCTGGTGCATTCCCTAAATAAACAATCGCTAAATTTGCAACGAGACTAAGTGTTACATAGTTGAAACTGGAACTGTTGCTTTAGAGACTTTTTGTTCTCTCTCTCTCTCTAGTTTTATGATCTTGATTTAACAAGAATTTCCCATGGCTCTTATGGTCTTTAGTCTGCAATAGTCTTCTCCCTCAGTAGAGCTAGCAACAACATCCTTGCTGTCGCCATCTAGTGACACTAAACAACAATTGCTCGATTTGTTGTGTATGAAGATCTTGTGTGTTGTTTCTCTCAATTGTCACTATCGATCTTTATCGATCTTTTATGCCTGAACCACTGGTTCCATTCACTTCCAGGCAGACTGAATCGATGGAGTATAATCGAGCGAGCGATATGAAATAGTGTTTGTTGTGTGGCTGCACTCAGATTCGCTGGTGCAGCCACCCCAAAAATGGCCAAGGTAAAACGTCGATAGTCAGGCTCCACTGCCTGCTAAGGGACTGCACAAAAATAAAACCCCGGTTGGGGCTGTCGATGGGTGGATGAGTGATGGGTAATGGGGTAATTATTTAAGCGCAAGCGTCTAACACACTGTTACTGCTGAGTAGTGGTTATCAATACACCTAATCTACCTGTCTGGCTTTTTGCAGTAGACTCTCGCTATTTGAGCGATAAGCACTCACCCTATCCTGAGCAATTTGATAGCGCTCATCAGCCACTGGCACTTCCGCCATTAGATCAGAGGCTTGCTGCCAGCGGGCGGCTAATGCTAGCCAATCAGATGACGTCTCTGCCGTTGAACCATCCTTAGCAGCTTGCTCAGCAATGCGAACGGCTCGGGCAAACGAATCATAGGATTCAGGTAGAGGCAGATGAGCCGAGGCTGTTTGCTCTGAAGAGTCAGCAACTGAAGGAGCCGTTGCCAACCGTTTATAAGCCCAAGCAGTGATACCAATTAGTAAGAGAGCAACGGATAGACCGCCAATAATGTTGCCAAGAAACGACTTACGCTGCCGCAGATCAGACTTAGAAGCTCCCTCTGGCATGTCCGTTCGTAATTTAGGACGCCTTAGATCACGCAGGGTGCGCTTAAACCAATGGGGTTGCTTGAGGATAATCGTTTCTGCCCAAAGCAGATGATTATCAGGGTCGCGGCTAATTTCTTCAAGCCAGAGTAGCTGCTGTTCTTGGACAAGGCGACTATTAATTTTGACTCGCCGAATTCGGCGAGGGGCAATATTTTCTAGAATATTTCGAATATTTTCAACGACCACCGATTTCTCAAGCTGCTCATTGGTGGGAGCTTCACACAAAAGTTGAAGCACATTATCGACAAAGACAGCACGAGTACGGATGCCGTTGTTTGCTAACCGATCGTTAAGGATTTGAATAATGGCCGCTACGCTGCCGTCTTGGGCTTGCCCAAAGACATCATTGATATCAGTAAGTGTAGTAGTATACATGCAAATAGTCTCCAAGAGACCATCACTACAATCATCCCAGAGTGGTAGAACACCTGGTTACAGCTGACATCTAGTTGCACAAGATGTTCCAGGTGCTGGGCATTAAGGTTACCTCAAAAATGTCATAGCTATCCAATTTGCTCCGGAATTTCCGTATATATATGGATAGCCTGCAAAAAATTGAGTGCCTTGATGGTTCAAGTATTCTGCCCTAGATGGGGAGTTTCATTAAACTTTAAAATTTTCCAGCACTCTGAGTTATGCTGACGGTCTTTAGTCAGATCCGGATTAAGTAGCCAGAACTCAAATAGGGCGGTGTGGCGAATGGGAATTTGCCAGGTGCGATCGCACCCTAAAATCACCCTGATCAGCTGCTGCATAAAGCCCCCATGGGTCACCATCCAAACCCAATCACCTGGTTGATGGCGCTGCCACAGGGTTTGATACCAGCTTGCCGCCCGTTGATAAGCTGCCACTAACGTTTCGGCTTCAGGTACGGGCTGATAATCTAACGTTTTTGTTAACGCCTCACAGATCTGGGGATAACGGTTACTCGCCTCAGCCCAAGTTAACCCTTGAAAAATTCCCTGGTGTAGCTCTTGTAGGGCCACTTCATATTGGATAGGGCGTTCAATTAATGCGTCTAAATAAACCGCCGTCTCAACCGCCCGCTGTAACGGACTGCTGTAAATGCAGACAGGGTCAGGTTGATATTCCTGTAAATACGCTGCCAACTGACGAGCCTGCCATTGACCCGTAGCAGATAGAGCCGTAGACATTTGCCCTTCTAAACGGCCCTCTAGATTCCCAAGTGATTCACCGTGCCGAACCAGCAGTAACTTCAGATACTCAGCCATCCCTTATCTTGCAGCGCTTGACTCAATACTCGTGAAGTATAGGGATATATGAATTACCAACAAAGCTAAAAAATCGCCCATAAAGCGGTTGCGAGGAAACGTTTACAATATAGGCGTCTTCAACCATGCAACTAAATCCATGCTGCTCAAGTCCACCACACGTCATATCCATATCTTTGCGGCAGACATTGAGAACAATGAGCTTGTACCGAGTGAGAATCAACTGACGTTAGACGTTGATCCCGACAACGAGTTTAATTGGCCTGATGAGGCTCTGCAGCAGATTTATAAAGAATTTGATCGATTAGTTGAAGCCGCCACCGGGGAAGCACTTACCGATTACAACTTACGTCGCATCGGCTCTGATCTTGAGCATTTTGTGAGAACGTTGCTGCAATCAGGTCAAATTAGCTACAACCTGAGAAGTCGGGTACTCAACTATAGTATGGGCTTACCCCGCGTGGTATCTGAGAGTGATTAAGTGTCCAAACCCTGAATGTCAGGCCATTAATCCAGAGGGCAACGAGCATTGCACCTCCTGTCAAACTTTTTTGCCCCACCGTTACCTATGGGCCGTGGGACAGGGGAAGTTGGCTCTTGACCATCTGGATAAACGCTATGCCTGGCAACATCAGCAGATTGTGCTAGATACTGAGCCTGGAATTCCTCCGGTATCACCGGAACCTGTTCCCGCTCATATTTGGCCATATTTGATACTGGCCTCCCACGGACTACATGTGCCCCAACCCTATGCCCTGCTCAACAAAGGCACAGGGCGTGAGATGTTGCTTTTAGATGCAGCCGCCATTGCTGCTGAACCGGGTGATAACCAACCTAAACTGCTGCCTACCCTCATGGAGGAATGGCCGATGGCTTCACCCCTGAGGCAGCTGAACTGGCTGTGGCAAATAGCAGGTTTATGGTCAGACTTTACCGAGCAACAAGTCGCTAGCAGTCTGCTATCTAAGACGCTTTTACGGGTTCATGGTTCGTTGGTGCGGCTGCTGGAGCTGAGCAATGATTTGCAGGCGGTCACACTTAGTGATTTAGGAAAATTTTGGCAATCACTGGTCCCTGAGGCGCAACCCTCGATTCGAGAGTTTTTCGAAAGTCTGTGTGACCAACTTACGACTGGCAAGATTAAGACACCAGAGGTCTTGGGAGCTTGTCTGGACCAGGCAATTGCGGTGACAACTAAAGGCTATCAGGCGGACTATAGTCTGTCAGTACTGACCGATCAAGGGCCTAGTCGCAAGCGTAATGAAGATGCTTGCTATCCAGCCAGTGGGACGAACCAAACCCATGCTGCTGGACCTAATAGTAAGCGCCGCAGTCAGCAACCCCTGCTGCTACTGGTCTGTGACGGAATTGGTGGGCACGAAGGTGGAGATGTGGCCAGCCAGCTTGCGATCGCAACGATTCAACAACAACTGGCCCCGCTGTTAGATGAACTGGCCCATCAGCCCCAGCATGACCCCATAGCAGTCAACCTGGCCATTGAACAAGCCATTGGTGTCGCTAATGACAATATCTCTGAGCATAATGACCGGGGGCAACGTCAGGCTCGCGATCGCATGGGCACCACCTTGGTCATGGCGCTGATTGTTGGTGCCCAAATTTACATTGCCCATGTGGGCGATAGCCGCGCCTACCGCATCAGTGCTAACAACTGCCGCCAGATTACCTTTGATGATGATGTAGCAGCTCGCGAAGTCCGCCTGGGATATGGATTCTATGCCGATGTGGTGAATCGCCCAGCCACAGGAGCATTGATTCAGGCTTTAGGCATGGGACATTCCACTGCACTCCATGTAGCCATAAAGCGCTTAATCCTTGACGATGACATCGTTTTGCTCCTGTGCTCCGATGGATTAAGTGACTATGATCGGGTTGAACAATCTTGGCAAACCCATCTATTACCAGTACTAACAGGCCAATCAAAGCCTGCCACAGCCGCTACTAATCTGGTCAAGCTTGCCAATTCCTATAACGGTCATGACAACGTCACCGTTGGGGTAGTTGCAGGTCGCGCCCAAGCCTTAAAACCGCCTAGGGTACCGATACCGTCCCCCAATCAACTAGCCTTTTCTGTCCCAACCCAGTCTCAACGAACGGTAGCCTCCTCCCAGGCAACGGTAATTGCTAGAGAGGCCCCCCCTGCTGCCCAACCCATCAAGAAAAAGTCGAGCCTATGGCCAGTTTTAATTGGGCTAGTGGCTATTCTTGGTACAGCAACCACGTTGACCATGGTGTTTTTTAGGGAGCTTTCCATTAGCTCAGAAACTGGAGTTCCCGAAACTATTCAGGAGGAAACTGGTCAAGAAACACAGACAGTAGGTATTTCTGACGATGAGCTGACCAATCCACTTTTAACGCCAGGAAGCTATTTACAATTGAGTCAACCCGTTGAGCTGGTGGCGACTCCCCAAACCCCCGAGGACGATAGTAGTGATCAACTGGGACAACTGACGGATGGTGCCATTGTCCAAGTTTTAACCCGACAGGAGCCAGCGGCTGATCAATCCCGCTGGGTCAAGCTAAAAGTTTGTGCTGTTCCTGCGGTTGGTCAGTCTACTGACCAACCGCCAACCAGCACCGAAGAAACTGGACCACGTACCAGTGAATTAGATCCAGCTAATTCCAATTCAGTTGTCACAACCCCTGGAACCATTCCACTAACTTCCGGAGAAGAAGGCTGGGTGCTAGAAGCAGAGTTGGCGCAAATTGCTCGCACTGCTGAGGTACTCAACTGCCCTCCCGAATAGGTGTGTATTGTATTTTTACTGTGGCAGGACGTTTATGACCGCTTCTATGTCATCTTCTTCAGAGTCACTTTGTCTATGGCTTGCATTGGATCGGCTCACGGCAGCTGATCCAGAACATTACGCTATTTGGGTGCTCAAGTCTCCATTTCCCAGTGGCCATGTGCATCATGACCGGATTTGGAACCATACCTTATCCCAAGCCTGGCAAACCTGGCAGTCAATGTTTTCGTTACGCGGTCTGCCCCAGGTTCCCCATATACCTTCCGCCTATGTACCCCAATTATTGCTAGACGAGAACAATGATTTGTCCAAGTCTAGTCAGACCAATAGCTACAGCAGTCGGTTAATGCAGCACCTAGGGCTTAATCTTTGGCAGTGGCTGTTTGATGGTCCCGTCCAAAGTAGCCTGGACCACAGCTGCGGTATTGCTCAAGGTCAGAGCACGGTCATGCGCTTGCGGT
The DNA here is from genome assembly GCF_032906605.1 of Leptothoe sp. LEGE 181152. Classification (NCBI taxonomy): domain Bacteria; kingdom Bacillati; phylum Cyanobacteriota; class Cyanophyceae; order Nodosilineales; family Cymatolegaceae; genus Leptothoe; species Leptothoe sp. LEGE 181152. The sequence continues at coordinate 218,354 of NZ_JASATU010000067.1, read as the reverse complement.
TAGAAATACGAGATCCAGAACTGATCAGCGTGCCCTGGGAAATTATGCAGTCCCAACCCGGACGTCCGGCAGTGGCGCTTAACCAGCAGATCTTGTTTAGTCGCACCACCAGTGACGTTGATCCCTTAGCTGATTGGGGCTTGGACAATGGGCTGAAAATATTATTGGTTGTCGGTCATGACGATGGGGGGGCGTCAGACGATCGGGCTGCAGCCACCCTGAGTCTTGAGAAAGAAGCCGATCTGCTCAAAAACATTCTGGAAAGCAGAGCCGACTCCAGACCCGGTCGCCGGGTGGTGCGTCAGGTAGATGTGCTGCTACAGCCTTCGCCAGCAGAGCTTGTACAACATTTAGAGCGCTATCGTTACAATGTCTTTTTCTACGCTGGCCATGGCATCCCTGCGCCCGATGGTGGCCTCTTGTTTCTTCAGCCCAATGCCACCCTCAACGGTACAGAGCTAGCCCAGGTGCTCACCCGCTGTCGTGTGAAGCTAGCTGTATTCAATACCTGCTGGGGTGCCCAGCCCGAATGCAGCGGCCAGCAGGCCATTCCCCGCAGCAGCCTGGCAGAGGTCTTACTGCACCATGGCGTCCCCGCTGTATTGGCGATGCGGGATTCCATTGCGGATGAGGAAGCTCTGAGCTTTATTCAGAAATTTGCCCAAGCATTAGCCGAGCGGAAACCTGTGGATGAAGCGGTTGCGATCGCACGTCAGCACTTGCTAACACTCTACAAATTCAATCAACCCGCATGGACCTTGCCCGTGCTCTACATGCACCCCGACTTTGATGGGGAGCTACTCACCCCCATGCCCACAGACATTACCCGTCTCCCAGGCGATTCCGGCATTGGTGGCCGTGCTGCTGCCCACACCATCAGCATTCGTGAAATTGGTGGCGATGGCAAAGTATGGCCAATTTATCGAGGTTTAATGCGCGTGGGACGTCTGCCCGACAATGATCTGGTCATAGGAGAACCCTGGGTATCTAGCAAGCACGCTGAAATTTTCTATCGTCGTGCCACTGCTGCGGAAGAAGCCTCAGAACCCACCTACTTTTTGCGGGACTTCTCACGTTATGGCACCTACTATCTCAGTGACGAAGGATGGCAGCAAATCCATCGCCAAGAAATTCCCCTATCATCAGGCACACAATTGCGTTTTGGTAGCTCAGATGGCTGTTTGCTAGAATTTTTAATCGAGCCCACTGGAGAGACCTAGAAATCCCATAATTTGGTCAATCTCAGAGCTGCTTTTAGACAAAATTTCGATGTTTGGGTATACGAACTTACGTCTTTTAGCGTAAGTTTGCCGTAAGTTCAATAATTAGATGCGGAACACTTGGAATCAAGCCTGTATCCTCTTCCTGTCACAGCTCAATGAACTTATGGGAGGGTAAAACTACCATGGTCAACCACAAAAATTCTTCTTCGAAGCAACATCTATCTGCAGAAAATCTAGCTCAGCAGGAAATGCTGCAGTCAATTTTGGCACTTCAAGAACCTTATCCATGGACCCCTGCAGAATCATCGAATTATTTTGCAGAGGCTACTGCTGCTGGTGATGAGCTAGCACTGTCAGATGAGGAAGCCAAGATTGGTTGGCAAGCATTCTCAGCTCAACTAGATGCATTTTGGGGTGGAACATCTATCCAAGCAGCTTTAGCCCAGCGTTTTGCTAGTCGTCTATCTAAAGACGTGATTAATCAAATCACGGCCAAAGCCACTCAAGTGGTCAATACCGGTCGCCCTCTAGCAGAGCAGCTAATTACCTGTGTTCGCGACACTCTCACTGGATGGGATGATGCCGATCTGCAAGTTATGGCCCGTCCTTTAGCTCACGCCATGCGTGGTCAAGAGGAAATATTGGATGCCACCATTAACTCAGTGCGCGACATCGAATGGGAATCCCTATCATCGATGGAACAAGCCCGTATTAGCCTAGCAGCAGCTAGATGGGCCATTGACTATGTCACTACTGAACAAAAATAAATAACTGACCCTAGCACGATCTATAGAAACATCTAAGGGGTGACGTATAGTCATCAAGCTTCCCTTTTGTTCAGAAGTGTTCGCTTACCCTTGGTACGCCTATGCAGCTGATGGGCATGCTTGATTCTCCCTATGTCAGGCGGGTGGCAATGTCCCCAGCCTGCTATTTACCCACGCAGTCGGATATTACTGTCGCTGTGGCCTGGTGGTTTACCCAGCTATACATAGCTGACGTCAATCAACCCCGCAAATTACCCAAAGCTTGCAGCCTTCTCTGCCAACGCTGAAAAGTTACCAGAGTTTGCCTCCACACCGGTAGAGTAAAGTTTTGAATTTTGAGTTAGCTCCCAGGCTACTCTGAGAGGGGTGGCACTCGGTTAACCAACTCAAAACTCAGCACTTAACACTCAAAACTGGCAACAGATGGGGCAAAGCTTTCCTAAGGTAAAAATCATTGCGGTCGGCAAAATTAAAAAGGACTGGCTCAAAGACGGTATTGGTCTATATATTCAGCGGCTACCCGAAATTGAGTTCCTGGAAATCAAAGATACTGACCCAGATACTGAAGCAACCAAGGTACTCGGTGTACTGAAGACCTATGACAAACTGATCGTGCTCTCAGAGGACGGGAAGCATTACGATTCAGTTGCCTTTAGCCAGTGGTTAGGTCAAGAAGCTTCTGGTGCATTGGTATTCTTTATTGGTGGTCCTAATGGAGTTAGCTACCATCTCAAGCACAAGGCTTATCAGGTACTGAGCTTATCGGCGATGACATTCCCCCATGAAGTCGCAAGATTATTGTTGTTAGAACAGCTGTATCGCGGTAAGACTATCCTGCAAGGCGGCAGCTATCACAAGTAATGCATCACTACCTGAAGTGCAGCACTTCACCCGATAATTGTCGTGCCGGTCTCTGTTAAGTACCGGTAAAGACTACGTGTTTTGTCAGAACATTTCCTCGAATTGACTATCTAGCTTCACGTCTGTGACTCAATCTATAGTATTGTAAAGCTTTGTGAATCGGCTTTAAGGCTTGATGCGGGTGCTTTTCCAGTCCGTAATATATCAGGTTGCAAAGCTTGATTTTAGATGTCAAACGTAGGTAATAAGTGCAATTAACTACCCGCCCAACTGGGTCTTCAACCCAATCTACGAGCGAGCTTCCATTTACCCTTAAAGATCTAAAGGATGCGATTCCGGACTACTGTTTTGAACCGTCTACTAGTCGCTCCCTAGCTTACTTTTTTCTAGATATTGGTATTATTGCTGGCCTGTATGGCATAGCTTACGCCCTCAACTCCTGGTTGTTTTTCCCTCTCTTTTGGTTAATGCAAGGCACTATGTTCTGGGCCTTGTTTGTTGTGGGTCATGATTGTGGCCATGGCTCTTTTTCAAAGCACAAGTGGCTAAATAATCTCATTGGTCACCTTAGCCATACCCCCATATTGGTGCCATTCCATGGCTGGCGAATTAGTCACCGTACTCACCACGCCAACACTGGCAACATCGACACAGACGAAAGCTGGTATCCAGTTTCTGAAGATGAATATAACGAAATGGATGCGATTGGCAAAGCGATCCGTTTCAATCTGTTTCTTTTAGCCTATCCTTTTTATCTATTCAAGCGTTCACCTGGTCGTAAAGGATCTCACTTTATGCCCGGCAGCGATCTATTTCGCGCCTCCGAAAAGTGGGATGTGATTACAAGCACAACGCTATGGACCCTGTTTATCGGCTTCCTGGGTGCGGTTGGCTTACAGTTTGGCCTAGTCTTTCTGTTTAAGTTCTACGTCATGCCCTATTTAGTCTTCGTGATGTGGCTAGATTTGGTCACATTTCTACACCACACAGAACCTGATATCCCCTGGTATCGCAATGATAGCTGGTACTTTCTCAAGGGTGCACTGTCTACCATTGACCGCGATTATGGGTTTATCAACAACATTCACCATAACATTGGCACCCATGTGGCTCATCATATCTTTTTGAATATGCCTCACTACCACTTAAAAGATGCAACTGAGGCAATCAAGCCAATCTTAGGAGATTATTACCGAGAAGGTAAAGACTCTATCTGGACTAGCTTCTGGCGCTCCGCTCGTGAGTGTATTTTTGTGCCCAACGAGGGTCAAAAAGTATACTACCAGCCTCGCCGATAGTCTGAGATTACAGTGAGACTTTAAAAAAGAGCGTGCAACAATTGTTGCACGCTCTTTTTTTACACTCTTTCTTTAAAGCTTGAATTAACTACCCGCTAACTTCGCTTTTACTAACGCCTGCACTTTGGCACCATCGGCCTTGCCTTTCATTTCTTTCATGGCAGGCCCCATCACTTTCCCCATATCGCGAGGACCACTAGCTCCAGTTTTGGCAATCAGCTCATCGATAACTGCTGCAATTTCATCATCAGACATTTGCTCAGGTAAGTACTCTTGCAAAATAGCTAGTTCTTGAGCTTCTTTCTCAGCCAGGTCGTCGCGACCTGCACTCTTGTATTGTTCAATCGAGTCCTTACGCTGTTTAGCTAGCTGAGTGACAACTTCAATTTCTTGTTCAGGAGTCAGCGCATCCTGACCCTTGGGACGTACTTCTGTTTCTTTTTCTAGAATGACTTTCTTAATACCACGAACGGTTTCTAGGCGAATCTTATCGCGAGCTTTCATTGCAGCTTTAATTTCGTCGCTGATGCGGTCTTTAAGGGACATGATTAAAAAGACGTTGCTTGCAACGTCTGTACACAAAAAGATGAGCTATTGATGGAACTGAGCCATTGCCTTTGTAGAAGACAATGGCTTAAATCCTTCTCGTTAGAAAGGGATTTCGGAAGAACACACTAAATTTAGTACTGAGGTACTGAAGGATCAACCTCACGACTCCAGGCCAGAATGCCCCCCGTCACGTTGGTCCCTTCAATGCCTGCATCTTTGAGAATAGAGAGTGCTTTGGCAGAACGACCACCCATCTTGCAATGGGCGATGAGTTTATGGCCGTTCACTAATCCTCGAACTTTCTCAACCCCAGCACCGCTCTCAATTTCGGAGAGCGGTATTAGCACTGAGCCGGGAATCTGGGCGATTTTGTATTCGTTTGGATCACGAACATCAAGTAAGACATAATCACTGCTGTCGCTGTCAAGCAACTGCTTGAGGTCAGTCACACTCATTTCGTCTATAGCTGCCTTCTGTTGAGCTTCAGCTGCCTTAGCATCGGGGATACCGCAAAATTGCTCATAATCAATCAATTTTTCAATCACAGGTCGCACTGGATTGGGGCGTAGCTTTAACTCACGGAACGACATATCCAGAGAGTTATATAGCAATAAACGACCGCTGAGGGTATTGCCCGCACCTAAAATGATCTTAATGGTTTCTGTGGCTTGAATAGAGCCGACAATACCGCAGAGAATACCTAGAACCCCTCCCTCTGCACAGGAGGGGACCAGGCCCGGCGGTGGGGGCTCGGGATAGAGATCGCGATAGTTGGGACCATCTTCATAATTGAAGACCGTCGCCTGGCCTTCAAACCGGAAAATAGAGCCATAGACGTTGGGCTTGTTGAGTAACACACAAGCGTCATTCACTAGGTAGCGGGTGGGGAAGTTATCGGTGCCGTCTACAATGATGTCATAGGGTTCAAAAATCTTGAGGGCATTGTCAGCACTTAGACGAGTATTGTGTAGGTCGACTTGACAATGGGGATTGATTTCAAGAATTCGATGCTTGGCCGATTCGATTTTAGGTTTATCGACCCAAGAGGTGCCGTGAATAATTTGGCGTTGCAGGTTGGAGTAGTCAACCACGTCGAAGTCGACAAGGCCGATACGACCAACGCCAGCTGCTGCCAGATACAGAATTAAGGGAGAGCCAAGACCGCCCGTACCGATACACAGTACACTGGCAGCTTTTAGTCGCTTCTGACCGTCAACGCCTACTTCGGGCAGGATTAGATGCCGTGAGTAGCGCTCATAGTCTTCTTTAGTTAGTTGGATGTCATCCAGATTTGGATTCAGCATGGTTCCTTGAGAACGAAAAGAGATGTAATGGTCTGTTGCAACGCTACGGGTGAGCGTTTTTCAAGTTTCAGGACGACAAGCGCGGCATTCGATCCTTTGCCGCAGAGGCTGGCACAATTTTGAATGGTTCAGGCTGAAATTGATGATTGTTATCTAGCTGCCAGTTGCGGATATCCACAGCGATACCATTACGGACAGACACAATGATGTAGGCATAAGCAGGCCAAGCCAGATCGCGATCGCACTGCGACGGCACCGCGTCAGCATCAGTATGCGAATGATATACCCCAATAATGCTCAGGCCTTCTTCCCTAGCCTGGCGCTGGGTTTCAAATAAATCTTTGGGATCAATCCAGTAGCGTCGCGTTTTTGTCATCGCCGCCGAGTCACCCTGGCCTCGTTCAGCCAGAGCCACAGCAACATCAGCAGACCACGCATTATCCAATAGAACTACATTCGCTAATGTCTTTTGGTCGGTTGCAGCGTCAAATGTCCCCACTAGCAAACCGCACCCCTCATGGGGATAGGCTTGCTCCGCATGGGTTTGTATGCGTTCAATATGCTCTTGTGTAAGGATCAGAGCCACAACCAGATGAAAGTGTCAGATTTTTTATTGTAGAGCAGATTCTGTGACCCTTAATTAATATCCTTAACGATCTAAGGCTCAAGTAATGGCTTCACCACCTTATCCATTTCCACTGAGCGTGATGCTTTGAACAGTAACCGATCGCCTGGCTGAATAAATTGCTGTAGGCGCTGTGTTAAATCAGTATGGCTCGTAAATTGCTGATGGGGTATGGCTCCAGCCCCCGTTGCCATTGCCGCAGCTTCAGCAGGGTCCGCCAAGATAAATAGATGATCGATACCTAACGTTTGGACCACTTCGCCGATGGCCTGGTGCAGCTCTACAGACTTGTGCCCCAACTCTTTCATGGTGCCAAGAACGGCAATATGGCGCTTTCCTGGCTGATCTTTTAGTAACCTTAGGGCCGCTTTCATGGACTCAACACCAGCATTGTAGGTTTCATCCAGCAGCACAATGTCATGGGCCAGCTCATATCGTTTAGCCCGACCTGCGGGCATATTGACATCCAGGCCTTTGGTTAAACCAGACCAGTCAAGGTTTAGGGCCTGAAGAGTTGCGATCGCACTTAAATAATTCAGCGCATTGTGCTCACCTGCTAAGGGCAATGGCAGCACCTGACCATCTACCACAACCGTTTGCCCCTGAAACTGACCATGGACATCGCCACCAGTTAAGCCATAGGTAATGGTTTTACCCGACCAAACCCGAGCCGCCGTCTCCATCAATCGGAGGTTATCTTGATTGAGCACAGCAATGCCATCGGGCCGCATATTGGCCAGTAGCTCGCATTTAGCATTTGCAATTGCTTGTTCGGAGCCTAGCCGCCCAATATGGGCCGTACCCACATTCGTGATCACAGCCACATTGGGCTGAGCTATCTGCGTCAGCACGGCAATTTCCCCGGGGCCTCGCATCCCCATTTCCACAACGGCATAGTCATGCTCGGGGGTGATCTCCAAGAGTGTCTTGGGTACACCGATTTCATTATTAAAATTGGCACGGGTCTTATGGACGCCCCCATGTAGGTCCAGGGCTGCTGAGATCAGTTCTTTTGTCGTCGTTTTACCCACAGAGCCAGTAATGGCTACCACGGGTAACCCTAATCGCTGACGCCACCAGCGGCCTATGCGTTGGTAAGCCACCAGGGTATCTTTTACTTCTATACGGGGCACCTCAGCCGTAATCACACCTTGGCGAGTGATGGTTGCGATCGCACCAGATGCCAGTGCCTGCTCGACAAACCTATGACCGTCAAACCGCTCACCTTCTAACGCCAAAAACAAGTCATCGACCTGGATGGTGCGAGTATCTGTACTGATATGTCCCACCATCTGGTCTAGCTGAGTAGGCCTCAGAGTGTGTCCGACCAATTCGTCATCAAGGGCATCTAAAAGCTGAGAAACGGCAGCAAAGCTAGACATAACAGTATTGTGAGAAATTTAAGCAGGCTCTGTTTCATCAGCACTGTTTCATCAGCATTAGTTATGCTAACCACATATAGGCTTGATGAAGAAAGTTCTGTGAATTTACAGAAGCTTCAGCAGAGACGGTGCAGTCGCATCCTATCTGAAAATCCCTGTGGGTTAAACTAGTAAGACGTTAGTCTATTGTGGGGAAGAACACGAATCTAAACTTAGGGGGATGTTAGTCTCAGTTTGCGCCGCTGTAGACCCGTAGATCAAACCTACCAATGTGCCTCCGTTGAAACGCTTGTGATTTAAGTTAAACCTTCGACCATTTCAGCTTTAAGTCTAGTTATGCTGCTAGATTGCCCCCTCTTCAGCATCTCTCAAGGTCTTTTGTAAGTTTTTATGCTGTCTTAGGTCATCAGGAGCAGTTAGACTTAAAAATAAGTTTGTCTGTAGTTTCGATCGCCGCAAGTTTTCCCTGTAGAAGTTTGTCTTTACATAAGGTGTATTTGCTGAGGTTTCACTGGTGAATGTCCAATCAGGCTACTCGCAATCTGATTATGGTGCGCGATTAGTTAGTCCACAGGAACAGGTACTTTACGATCATTGGCTTGGCTGTGTAGATTCCGAGCGACCTGATGTACTAATTAATCGCTTCAACACGTTATTTATCGACGGTACTGGATATGGTGATTACCAGGTAGTCACCAGTCTCGATAAGATTCTGCTGGACTCCCATGCGGATATGTATTTCCACCATATTCTGAATCGTTGCTGTCATATTCTGATCAATCGATGGCAGAAAAACCGAGATCATCAGCCAGCCATTGCGGAACTCGTCAGTCTCTTTGAATATGCTCCCAGCCATGCCGTCCGTGAGGTGTCGAGGGCACGCTCCGTGCGTCGTTTGAGAGAAATTGTGTCTCAGTTTAGAAAAACTGAGCAATACCTCATGCTCAAGCGCTTGGTCCAGGTCATGGAACGAGACAGTGACCCTAGCTTGCGCGCTCGTCAACCCCTAGGCACTCTAATTGGTCGCTACCCATATTTATATGAGCATTGTTTGCTAAGTGAAGAAAGCCCTAAGGAGCAGCAAACCCACGTACGACGGATGCAGCACCAGGCTCAAAAGAAAGTGGAGTTGGATCTGTCTCAGTACGTAAACTACCGTGTACGCCGCTCACGACTGAAGCGAGAGGGGCTCTTAGAAAAACAAGGCCAATGGTTACGACCATCGAATAATCCCACATTACTTAGCGATCGCGAGCTGGTTGACTCCCTACAGCAGTTCTCTGGCAGGGATGCCCATGGGCGTACCTATAATGACTTAGCCCTCAAGTTTCGTAGCCAATGTTGCGAGACAGCATCCTTCAAGTCGTTTAAGGATGATTTTTACGAATATTTGGTATCAGGTGTCGACCCTGCCTATGGGCGTCAGCACTTCAATAATGCTCTGTACCAGAATCTAAAAGATATCTATCCTGAAAATGATAATCAACGGCTTAATGACTTTTTGCTAGTGCGGACATGCTCTAACTTGTTCAACTTTTTAGTCGTTGACCCTGCTGGTTCCCACTCTCACTTTGTTTTCATTGATCTGATCAATAATCTGGGTGCAACCCTGACAACAGGCCTATTACTCAGAATTTTGCTGTTGTGCCGCAAGGTTAAGCCTTACCTAGAGCGTCGGTTGTCCACATTGTTTAATCACTACGAGTTAGCCAAGCAGGATTCTGTCGGCTGGCTAGTGAAAATTCTGGAGACCTTGAATTTAGCGCTGAGCTTAACATTTGGCCATCTGGATATATCCCATACATTTGCGTAGGTATTACGTTGAAAAATAACTGCATTCGCTGGGTATCATGCGCAGTACATGCAGTTATTTTGTTGCACAAATATAAACAATTGGCGCTGAATACGTTAATGTGCATTATTCGTCTCAAGCAACCAAGAGCCGCTGCAAGTCTTCCAGTGCAAGGGTTTTGTGCATATTATTTATATAATGCGTCAGAATATTTTCTATAAAATCGAAATTTTCCTTTTCAGTTTGCTGTATACTCTGCTAACTTTCTAGGCATCTTGCCTAAGAACAATCGGCTACTGTTGGTCCGTCCGTAGCCCCCCACTGTCAAATCGTACATGTCAAGTTATGAGCCAATCTAGACAGTCCAATGCCGCAGCAGCTGCCCCTGCAGGCACGTCCCAAGAAGCTGACACTTTGGTCGATGCTTATGCTGAAGATTTGATGGATGAAATCTTTGAGGATGTCGACCGCATTTTGGCGGGTGAAGAATCCGCTATTTATGCAGATCCTGGTATTCAAGCCTCTCAGGGAACACAGTCTTTGCTGAGCGATCAATCGGTTACAGTCCCGGCGATGATTGTGCCCATTACTGCTACCCAAGCAGTAGAGCAGAGTGCTAAGGCCACAACCACAGACACTAAAACTAGCTCAGCTAAGTCTGACAAACCAAAAATATGGTCTAGCAAGCGATTCAGCAAGAAACGCCTGGGCAATTTTATGCTGGGTGCATTGTGTTTATCAGGTTTAACTGCCGCTGGTATCTGGTGGATGCGACAGCAACCTAATGTGCAAACAGCAGATTCCTCAACTGCCCCAGCTGCCCTCCCAACGGCATCAGAAGAGGCTGTCTTACCTGCCATATCCCAGGAAACTGCTTTTGGTGAATACCTCAAGCGGTCGCTAGGGGTGATCCGGGGTGAGCGCAGTGCTCAAACTGAAACCCAGTCCCCTGGTGCCATTGCTACAGTACCTGGCAACCTATCTGGCAATCAGGCGGCAGCAGGAAAACCTTCCAACAATGTGATTGAACGTGTCTTTGTTCCCCTGTTACAGCCTGGTTCAGGGAACAATCAAGGTTCACCTTCCAATGTTGTGACATCACCGTCTTTACCTGCTCCCAACGGTGCAAGCACTGAGTCGCCCAACACAACAGCGACTATTCCGAACATTTCTACTGCCAATACTTACGAGCTCGTCGGTGTGCTGGAATTGGGAGAGCGCTCGGCAGCTTTGTTTGAAGTCAATGGCACATCACAGCGAGTCTATATTGGTGAAACCATTGGCAGCAGTGGTTGGAGCATTGTATCAATTAGTAATGAAGAGGTCGTTGTTAGACGTAATGGTGAGGTGCGCTCCATCTACATTGGTCAACAATTTTAAGTACACTGGGCTTGATGGTTGATTGCATGGTGTCGGCATAGCAAATATATGAGCATATTTGATGATTTCAGCCGCTTTTTGGAGACCCGTTTAGATGAGTTCCTCAAAGCCCACCCTCATTTAGAGATGATGGCTCTTGAGGAACAACTACGGGGTCAAGAAGAAGATGCGATCGCTACATTAGCCACCCTCAAACGTCGTGAAGCCGAGCTGGAAACAGCTGTTCTAGATACCGCTAAGGATATTAAGCGTTGGCATGAACGTATTGCTAAGGCAGAGTCTGCCCAGCGCCTTGATTTGGTAAAGCCTGCCAAAGAACGGGAGGCAACCTTGCTGCGCCAGGGGAATCATTTGTGGGGCCAGATGAAGAGCATCAAGTCACGGCTGGCAGAAACTCAAACCCTGCAACAGCAAATCCATGCTAAGCGCCAGGAATTGAAAGCCAAAATTGCCACGGCCCAAGCTGCTGCTCAGACACCTCCCAGGGATTCTAGTACTACCGGTTGGCATCGCAGTCCATTCCAATCCAAGCCGCTGGATCCGTTAGAAGAGAGCTTTCAGCGTTGGGAAACTGAGGCGGAACTGGAAGAATTAAAACGCCAAATGGGTAAGTAGGCAGGGATTAAGCTTTCTACAGAGATCGTAGTGCCTGCACCGTTTCGACAACCGCTTGACCCACCTGCTGAATCTCTTGTTCAGTGGTAAAGCGGCCTAAGCCAAAACGTAGGGATGCGTAGGCTAGCGGATCGCTGCGCCCCAGAGCCTTAAGCACATGGGATGGGGCCGTGCTCGCTGAGCTACAGGCCGAACCTGAGGAAAGGGCGACAACTGACTGGAGCCCCAGCAATAGGCTTTGGCCGTCTACACCGCCAAAGCTCATGTTGAGATTGCCTGGGAGTCGCTGGGTGGGATGGCCGTTGAGATAACTGTCTGGCAATGGGTTGAGGTGGGTTAGGAGTTGCGATCGCAACCCCCTTAACCGCTCACGTTCTACAGCCATCTCTGCCGTAGCCAGCTCAAGCGCTTTGGCAAACCCCACAATCTGTGGTGGATAGAGTGTACCCGAACGCATTCCACGCTCATGACCACCGCCGTGGAGTTGAGCCGCCAGATTTACCCGAGGATGACGTCGTCGCACATAGAGAGCCCCAATCCCTTTTGGCCCATAGACTTTATGGGCCGTCATCGACATCAGATGGATATTCATCGCCTGAACATCCAAAGGTACTTTACCAATCGCCTGGGCCGCATCTGTATGGAACAAAATCTCTCGCTCTTGGCATAGAGCCCCAATCTCTTTCAGCGGTTGCAGCACTCCAATTTCATTATTAGCCGCCATGACCGAGACCAAAATAGTCTCTGGACGAATTGCCTTTTCTAATAAGGGTAGAGACAATAAACCATCAGGCTCTACGGGCAAATAGGTCACTTCAAAACCCAGGGATTCTAAATAGCGGCAAGGGTCTAAGACTGCGCTATGTTCTGTTTGCACCGTGATGATATGTTTGCCATGGCTAAAATAAGCTTCCGCAACACCTTTGATGGCTAAGTTGTTAGCCTCAGTAGCACCACTGGTGAAAACAATCTCTTCTGGTTGTGCATTGATGCTATGTGAGATAGTTTCACGACTTTTTTTAATAGCAGCTTCAACCGGCCAACCATAGTGATGGATGCTGCTAGGATTACCAAAATATTCTGTAAAAAATGGCAGCATTACCTCAACAACCCGTTGATCAGCGGGTGTTGTAGCATGGCAATCAAGATAAATCGGAGAGCCTGGCATAGGATTATCCCACGGTTTGTTGAATAGGAATAAATCGGTTGAAAATTCCTAGTATTCTCACCCGCACCGCTGGAATTTCTGTCGTGTATAGGCTAAAGACCCAAAAGTTTTGGCGCTGAGTGTTGTCTTCTATAAATTCCGTAAGATCCTCTTCTCCGATGAGGGTTCCATTTTCAATGGCCGTCTCACAAATATTACCAAGGGCTTTACCCAAATCCCCTAACCAGTCATCAAGTTCGTCTGCCTGGCAAAATGCCGCGCGGGCTTCAGTTTGTAGGGTTTCCGCTGCAAATGTATTGTACTGCTCTTGACCTGGGTTAGTCGCGATCAGCACGGCTGCCAATGCGCCTAACCCTACTATTCCTAGAAACGCTTTGACTTTCATTGATCTTTAGTAGAGTCCTGGTAATTATGGTCGTCCTACCGTTCTAACATAAGCAGGTCAATGAACATGGGTTAGATTATTTACACTACACATCATCCCAAAGTTTCAATAGCTTCATGCACGGTCGGTGAAGAAGATGGCCCATGACTTACTCATGCAACCTGTGATTGAGACTCAAACCAAATAGCCGTATAAATTTGGACTGTAGTGCAGCTATATTCGTGGGCAATGTCTTCAATCGAGTCGCCTGCATTGTAGAGTTCGTCAATTATTTTTGTGGGCACACCACCAGTTCCAGCTACGATCAGAAACCTGTTGTTTACTTTTAATTTTCAACGCTGTGTCAACAACATGCATCCAAACAACAATTTTTCTGGAGAGTTGCTTGAAGTGTTATGGAATATCAACGCTGTACTGATTCAGTGTTTAACATTCATCTCTTAGATAGCGTTAGCTCGAAACTAACAGACACCTGATAACTGAATATTTAGATTTTCAAAGCGGGTGGGGGGAATCGAACCCCCATCATTAGCTTGGAAGGCTAAGGTTTTACCACTAAACTACACCCGCAAGTTCAAGCATGTGCTTGACCAGCGTGACAGCAAGCATGTGCTTGACCGGCTTTACTTTGAGCATTCGCTCAACCAGCTTTGCTAGGTTAACACAGTTTGCCATAAGAAAGCTGGTTGAAAATCAAGGTTTTTATCCTGGGGAGAATCGTAATGTGAGCTGCATTCGATCGGTAATGATGGCTTGCTGGCCAGTGTATGCAGGCGCAAATCGGATCGCAGCAGGATTCACGCTGAGGGCATGGGTGAGTAAGCAGCTGGCAATTTGTGCTGACATCGTGTCCTCATCAGGCGGGGCAAAAACCTGGATAACAGAGCCATCGGCTGCGATCACCAATCCCAACGTGACCTCGCCAGCCGGTAAGGCATTATTACACGTGTGATCAGTCACGCTCAATGCAGAGGCACTCTGCAACGTAGGCAAAACATCTGGCCAATCACCTGGGGTGCCAGGCGGCACAGTCGAGGTGCCGACAATGCTGATGGCAATTGCGCCATCACCTATTGCGGACTCAGGGTTTTGGGGCTTTTCGGTGTCGTGGGTCTGGTGATCTGAAGCTGGTGGATTCTCTGTAGTAGTTCCGTCAGAGCTTTCAGTGCCGTTGTTTGGCTTGGTGGTGGGGTTCTCAGAAGGATCGGTATTTACAGCCTCTGGTTCAGGCTTTTGAGCTAGACCGTTTTGTGGCGGAGCCTGCTGTGCTAATCCCTGATTCTGGTTAGTCGGCTCAACCGCTGGGTCTTGGCCACCAAGGGCATTGGGCTGTTGTAAGGGGGCTTCAGCTGGAGGAATGTCTGGTGGTGGACTGTCAACGGCAGCAACTGGCATATCCCCTTCACCCACCAGGGTCACCGGAATGGTTACAGAATTATCAGGGGGCGCATCCACCTGTAAAATGACCGGTAGGCTCGCGACTAAAGCGCCAACATGTAATATCAACGATGCACTGATGAATGCTGGCCAGGGCAACTGGGTTAACTGTGTGAAATTGGTTTCAGCCATAGATGCTCCCCACGCAAGTAGGTTATGCCTCTTAAATTAGAGGATGTGCGATCGCATTCCCCTATCACTGGCACACTTTCCTAAGTGGAAATTGCCTGAATGTCTATCATAAAAGCGTCTACCGATGGTCGATAGACGCTGTAGGAATTTGAATTTTGCATGGGAGTGCTACGCAGCCAACGGCGGCGCAACCATTTCCTTTGAGGGAAACCCATGGTCCATGGGCGGCAACCCAGAGGCAAGTAAAGCTCGCAGTTTCGGAATTTCAGCACTGTTATAGACTCGAAACTCACTGTGCACAGTGGCAGCGGCCTGACGTACTGCTTGATTAATCACAAGGGAACCCTTGGGGTCCGACTCGGACCGATGGAATGTGCCCGGTGGAATCCGCAAAATATAGGCATTTTGCTCAAGGCGTACCCGATGGAACGGATAGTCCCAGCTAAAGTTAACCAGATAGAACGTCCGTCCCCCAGACAGTGCCAACAGATTATCTTCTTGGCGCGGGTGTAAATAAAATTGCCAATCACCGGTTTTAGTGCTGTGGGGGCTAATGGCAGGGCCATCGTGAAACACTAAATCACGGGCATTCGACTTGGGGACTGTAATGTCAAAAAATTGAACGCTAGGAGTATCTCGAAACTTTTCGAACGGATATAGTTCAAACATAGAAATTAAACTTTGCTGCTTAAGCGTGATGATGCATTTAAGCTAACGGCCTCCATTTGAAGGATCAAATCGCCCAGCGGAAAGTATCTATGCGCTAACCGAATAGATTCTATTGATGAACATTTCCCAACTTCAAGTGCTCGTGACCATTGGCAAATGTGGCAGTTTTTCGGATGCGGCCATGCAGTTGGATATGTCTCAGTCGGCGGTTAGTCGTGCGATCGCATCCCTCGAAAATGAACTCAATGTCCCCTTGCTTGTGCGCGGGCGCATGGGGGCCAAGCTCACCACCATTGGCGCACGTGTAGTCAGCCATGCAAAACAGATTTTAGAATTGCGTGAATCGATCGAATACGAAGTCAATCTCGAAAAGGCTCTCTACAATAGCCGTCTACGTATCGCCTCTTTTCGGAGCGCCTCCACCCACATTCTGCCACCTAAAATTGCCGAGTTTCAACGGCACTACCCACGGGTAGAAGTGAGTCTGGATGAATTTGACCCAGCCGGTGTAGAACAAGCACTACGGTCTGGCGGCGCAGACTTGGGGTTGCTGCCTTTACCCCGCTCCGAAGACTTTACAACCTGGGAAATTACTCGGGATGAGTATGTAGTACTCCTTCCCAAAGCCCAACATCCTACAGCCAAGCCCATTACTTGGGATGAACTGTCCACCCGCTCTTTTATTTTGCTTAACTATGCCGAATGCACCACCGCAGTCAGAGAACATTGGTCACGCTGGCAACAGCCATTGAAAGTGGCCTACAACGTTAAAGAAGATTCCACCATTGTGAGTATGGTGGCCCAAGGCCTGGGAGCCGCTATCTTACCGCGTTTAGCCGCCATGCCCATTCCTGATACGGTCGACAGTTGTCCCCTGCCTGTCCCCCTAGAACGGGTGATTGGCGTCGCTATCTTGGCTAACGTGCCACCCTCACCGGCTGTCACCAGGTTTTTAGAAGTTATGAAGAACAGCTAAGGAACACTCTGAGGAGGCCACGCCATGAGCATGACCTTAACAACGTTAGTGAGATTAAATCGAAGCTAGAACAGCCATAGCCTGACAATGTCATCAAATCTAGACAAATTAGGCCTAACAATTCTTAATTCACAGGGAATCAGATAAAACTGTTGTGTATTATACGGTTATCAAGATTAAATTGTTGCTTCTGATACCGCAGTAAGGATTTTTGGCATTATGGCTCAGCTTACCGTTAACGAAGTGCTCTCCAAGATTAGCCATCAGCAATCGTTACGTCGAGCTGAGCTGAGCAAGATAGATCTGGGAGGAGCCGCACTGGACCGAGGGAATTTTGCCCATGCGTATCTACGGCAAGCAAATTTGACCGGTGCGTCCTGTGAAGGTACTGACTTTTCAAAAGCCACCCTAGTTCTGGCGGTACTTTCAGACGCTCGCTTTGCTAAAGCCCGATTGGATGCGGCTGAATTGACCCGTGCTCGTTTAGAGCGGGGGATTTTCCGTGAACTACAGGCACCTAAAGCCAAGTTTCATGGCGCGCATCTCACTGAAGCTGATCTATCATTTGCCACGTTGACCCAGGCCGATTTATCCAATGCCATTGGTCATCGCACCCGCTTCAGTTGGGCAAATCTAGTCAAGGCGCAGCTAATTGATTCTGACTTTAGCGAAGCGGTCTTTGAAGGCGCTAATCTGACTCGCAGCAACTGGCATCGTGCAACAGTGCGAGGCGCTAATTTTCAACAAGCTGACCTGGAGGCCGCTCGGTTGCGCGCAGCTAACTTGAATGGCGCTAATTTAACTAAAGCGAACTTGCTCAATGCCATTCTGGAGCAAACACAGCTAGACGGTGCTGTATTGATGGCAGCCCAAGCTGACTGGGCAACACTGAATGGAGCCAGTTTAATTGAAACTGACTGGACTGATGCCTCTATGATGGGTGCTCAGCTAGAGGGGGCAAATTTTGCAGGCGCTAACTTGGCAGGGGTGAACTTGCAGCAAGCAAATCTTGAAAATGCCAACTTGACAGCTGTTGATTTTACCGATGCTCAAGTCGCAGGCGCTATTTTTACTGATGTACAGGGATTGACTGAGGCTCAGATTGTCTGGCTCAAGCAGAGCGGGGCACTAAATTTGCCTGGTTAAAAATGCTACACCACCTAATGTAGAGTGCTACAACATAGGTGCTTACGCAGTGGGGAGAGTTGAGTTGTTTCACCTCTTCAAGGTTATGGATATCCTCGCTTTCTGGCAGCAATATCACCAAACTGAACGCAGCTTTGTTGGTATTCGTTTGTACCAAGCTAATTTCTATCAGGCTAATCTAAGTGGCTTAGATTTTAGCCGCAGTGATTTATCTAAAGCTAGTTTTATTTGGGCTGATATCAGCGGGGGCATATTGGTAGCTACCAACTTGCAAAACACGGTCGGCATCTGGCTACAGGGATTATGGGCTGACTTAACTGAGGCTGATGTTTGTCACGCTGATTGGAGCTGTGCCAACCTAACGGCAGCAAAGCTAGACCGGGTGGATTTTGTCCTAGCTAAGCTGACTGGTGCAACCTTGTGTGAGGTATCTGCTCAAGATTCTAACTTTTCAAACGCTCAGCTCTGGGGAACTTTGGCCACAAAAGCTGATTTTAGTGGCGCTTGTTTACATCAAACCAATTGGGCAACAGCTCGACTGATGGGGACCCAATTGGTGACAGCCGACCTTAGCTGGAGCAATCTTTCACAAGTTTTGGCCACAGAGGCCAATCTGACATCTGCAAACCTAGAAGGTAGCGATTTAAGTGACGCAGATTTCACAGGGGCATGCTTTAGAAAAGCTGACTTAACAGCTACTAATTGCCAGGGAATCTGTCTACAACGGGCCAACCTACAGCATGCTGATTTACGGGGAGCTGACTTAACAAACGCCAATTTATCAGGAGCTGATTTAACTGGAGCCAATCTCAAAGGTGCAAACTTGACCAACATCCTACAGACCGATGCCATAGGAATTACCAGTCATAGTAAAGTTCCTACAGAATGGCCACCTGATGCGCGTTGCCATAGTGCCCAACTCTTCAAAAATCGGGCTTTTCAATAAGGCAGAAAAAGGTTAGAGCAGCTGTACAAGCGAGGGTAGCTGCTGCCGATGCGTCACACCCTAGCGCCTGCATTGGAAAGTAAAGGCAAATGGCCAGAACGCCCGACAGGCCAGTGGGGGTAGTCAAAAATTCGAATACCTCTTGGGCTGCTTCTAGAAATTCTAATAGTTTGAGAAATCGATCTAATAATGTCATAGCTATATCATTCCCTATCCAAGCAACTGGTCAAAAACATTCGCGAGGATGGGTTTTGGCACTTTGCCAACCCATGTTTTGACCTCATCATGTTGGGCATTGAGCAGCGTGAACTGAGGGACACCAGATGCACCATAGTCTGAAACTTGATTCGCCCATTGAGGATCATCAATGTCTAGCATAACAAAGCTAATGGTATCGCCATACTGCTGATGTAGATCAGCAATCGCAGGGGACATGCCCTGACAGGTCGTGCACCAGTTAGCGTAAAACTCGATGAATGTAGGGTTTGGAGATGCGATCGCAACTTCATAGGGCGTCGCCTCAGCTGCCATCGTTTTTAAGGTCATCAATCCTGAAAGGGGCGTAAAACTGGTCGTCGTTGCCGCCGGACGCGTAATCAATAGGGTCACCAAAATCGCTACCAAAATCGCAATCATGGCACCCACTAATTTGATTGACGAGCCAGTTGCACCGTCCTTCGTCGTAAAAACCATCAACTCACTGTCCCCTTAGCGATAGTAGTAAGCCAGGAACACATGCACCCCCAGCATCAATATAAAAACACTGACTAGAAAAATATGGGTAGGCAGCCAAACAGCCCGCATATTGCGGATCAATGGCCCCTTCGTCATCACTAAATCTTTATTCCCTGGTACACCAAAGAATTTACGTGGTGACTCAAGTATTCCTGTTTCTGCCACTACTCCTACAAGAGCAGAGAGGGTAACTGCAAAAAACACCCACAAAAATAAATAATTGAAATTAAGGCCAGTAGCCCCGATGGTATGGACAACTACAATCGCTAATAGACCCACGCCCAGGAAAATGTGCACACTCCGCCACAACATCACAGAACCAGGCAGTTTAATCTTACCGAGCCAGCTCCGACCTCGCTTACGTAGCGATAGCAACATTTCAAAGACAACAAATGCTAGAGCAACATAGCCTGTCACCTGCTTGTAGATTTCTCCACGGATAAACTGATGAAGCTCCACCGAACGATCCCGTAGCGCATCCAAATAAATCGGACTGATCGCAAAGGGCAACAATAACAAAGCACTCGCCAGTGTCAATAAAATTAGCGTGGAAAATTTAGGCTTCATTACCCCAAGGCAACAAACAGCAACAGTAAATAAACAACATTAGGGATAGAACTATTCGTGCAACCAACACAACTACCCCTAATGTTAGAAGAGCCTCTTAAAGACGCCCGCTAAAGCTGTGTCAAACAACCGTTATGCCAAAGGGCAAACTAAGAAGCAGGCATGCTTTCAACAGGAATGTTAATAACAACACCACCCATCACTTCACCCATCTCAAACTGCTTGTCGGGATAGCGTTCAAGGTGAATGGGGTGGGTGTTGTGGCAAGTCACACAAGCTTCAGCAACGGCTTTATCGGGGTACATTGCCGAGAAATATGCTTGACCACCCACTTCTTGATAATCTTTATAGGCCTCACCACTGGCTTCCATTTCCTCTAGAGCAATTTTTTCAAAGTCACTCTTAGGTCCATGATTGTCGTTGATATACCAAGTAGAAATCAAGTTATAGGTAAAGTAACCAGATTCATTGGCAATCTCAGAACCCAGGCGGAACATCTGTGCAGGCAGAGGGATACCATCAGTTTGCTGCCAGCCTTCAGTAGATTCAACGTCAAGTACACCCTTGTCCTTAGACTTACCCTCAAGGGTTTTTACACGGTTTACTACGTGCTTGGTGTAAGCAGTACGATCCGCTGCTAGCACAGTGTGAATGTAATCAGCAACAAGATCAGGGGCAATACTAGGACCTGTCGCAGTTGCTACGGTGGAAGAAGCACCACCACTACAAGCAACAGCAGTAAAGCAAACTGCAGCGGCTAAGCCCAGTAACCCAATTGTCCTAGCGCGAATGCTCTGAAACCAATTTATCAACATATTAGTCATCTCCTGGTACATCCGGATATTTCAATCTTGTTCACGACAGAGGATTCTGAACAACAACCATGCGCTATTCAGAGGCATTGCCCGATCTCCTTGCCTCAGCAGCCTTCATCATGTCAAAGGTCTCCATTTCAAGGGTTGGAGGTCGGTCAAAATTGGCTTCGACCAGCTCAGGGTCGAAAATACTGTTATAGCTATACTCAAGGCCGTGACAATTCATGCACACATCCCCCACCATGCGATCCTGTGGTTTGAGATTGTATGTATTGTTGTGATTGACCTTGACAGTAGTACTATCATCTTGGCCATGGGGCACACGGGGTAAATGACAAGTAGAACAACTCACAGCACCAGGTCCAGGGCGAGGAAGCTGCTGACTCGCTGAAAACAACTCAGCATGCCTGGAATTTTGATAATTCAGGGAATGGTTGTCGTTATGACAGGTTAAGCATGCATCCACTGACGCTTCCACCGTGTTAGCAGAATGCACATCATGACAAGCATTACAGGTCATCTGCTTGTCCATTGCATCATGCTTCATAGGTAGTCTGGCCATCGCCGGGGTTAAAGGCGAATCACCTTCTAGCAGACGGACACCATGCTTACTTAGTAAGAATGTATCCACCGCTTGCTCGTGGCAAGATTGACAGGTCTCGTGATTAGGAGCTGCCAGAAACTCTTTAGTCTCACTATGCTGATGACAGCTGGCGCAATTCACATCGTTAAGAGCATGGGCGCTGCTTTGCCACAGACTATTAATATCACTTAGCTCCTGCTCTGTCGTCGCTCCAGCTATCTGACTAGGAGCAAAACTCACTAGCAGTATCAATCCAAAAAGCACGAGAGAACGCAGCAGCCTAGATATCTGACACATCATGAGCCACCTCCCAAAAACTCTTTGCTGAGGTTAGGCTCAGGGGCTGCTTCTAGGGATGTAGTCACCACCCGATCAGGGACCTCCTGAACAGGCAACATCTCTGGCGCTCCCATGTTCTGTCGCAAAAAACCCGTTGATACCGTGCTGTGATCATGATAGTTGTGACAACCTGCAGTCCAGCAACCGTCCGGAGCAAATCCTTCATGACTCTTGAGCTGTGTCAGGGTCAGCTCCTCATGGCAAGCCATACACAAATCAGGTTGCAGATTCACTCCCCGACCAAACATGTGCACATGCTCATTGTGGCAAGCCGTACAGGTCAGTACGTCAACTCTCTCTCGATACTCTGCCCAGCGGGGGTCTCGAAATTTTTTCACCCCATGCAAATCATCAGCTAGCTCGGCCCCATGACAACGGGTGCAGGTCTCATTACTAACGGGTTTAAACCCTTCATGACAAGAAGCACAGGACGCCTCAAAGACATGATGCCCTTCAGAGGTTTCACCAGGTAGAAAAACCTCTTTCTTATCTAGAGCAAACGCTGCTGAAACCCACACAAGCAAAATAACCAAAGCCAGAATGATGCCTGTCTTGAGGGAGAATACGTTACCTAGTCTTTGCTTAAAAGAGCGTGCCATCAAATCCCTAAGCAACCACCATTAAAGCAACACCATCAGTAGAATGACGAGGGCCGCCGCACCGCCGCCGATAATGCCCGCCGTTGTTCCCGCACCAATACCTTCTGGCACCTCAGTTGGCACAGCTGCTACAGATTCCAACTGAATATCCTGCTGATCGTAGTCAGCTCCTTCAAGCATCAGCTCAGTGATGGCACCGTATGCACCAACCCAAGCATCCTTGACATCAGATGTCCAGGCATCACCTGCATATTGCTCCAGAGTCTTCAGCAAACTATTCCCCACCAAAGGATAGTGAGCAGGCAGAGCACCATACTTAACATGACGTGCCCCTAAGCCCTTTAAGGCTTTGCTCAAAACATCTGGCTTACGTAGGTTTTCAACCACCATCACCAGACCACCCTTAAGCATTTGCTTCTGCTTGGCCATATCCGTGTGCTCAAATAAGGGGCGAGCATCTGGATAATCGGTAAACAGATGCTCGTAAAATGTCGATACTAAGTCATCGGCCTTAGGAGCAACCAACGCAAAGCTTTGTTCGAGCAGCTCTACATTGAGACCACCCTCTTCGGCAGGCGCACTTTCTAATGCCACTTCTTCCTGTGTATAATCAGCTCCTTCAAGCATTAGCTCAGTAATCGCTCCATACGCACCGGCCCAAGCTTCTTTGAGATCCGATGTCCACGCGTCACCGGCATATTGTTCAAGGGTTTTCAACAAACTGTTGCCCACCAGCGGATAGTGCTCTGGCAAAGCACCATACTTGACATGACGAGCACCCAAGCCCTTAAGCGCATTACTCAGAACCTCCGGCTTCCTGAGATTTTCAATAACCATCACCAGAGCACCTTTAAGCATCTGTTGCTGCTTAGCCATATCTGAATGCTCAAACAATGGCTGAGCTGCTGGATAGTCTGTAAAAAGGTTGTTATAGAAGCTACCTACAAACTCATCGGCTTTGGGCTTCACAAGTTCGAAACTCTGCTCTAACAACTCAACGTTTAAGGACATTCCTGTTAGTCTCACTTCAACAAGTTTTCGTCACAAGCATTGTTTCAAGGAACCAAAAAATGCCATGCACAGATGCTCGGAAAGCACAAAGCATTCCAACAAATCAACTAAATGCACTGAAACAAGCTAAGTGATGATTGTGGGGCTCGATTCCACAGATGCCTTTTCAGAGCACCCAAGGCAATCAAAGACAAATACAGCGTCATAAAACCAAATGCCTGAGACCAGCTTCGGCAGTAACAAAGCTTTATGTCTATGGATCGGTATCTGCGTATTTGACTATCACCGTATTGCGATCACAACTATTTTTTTGTGGCTTCAGATACCAAAATGACAGCTAAATCCCTTTAACGCATCTGATATTTGCAAAAATTGAATCCATCTTGCTTTTGGAAAATAATTTTGGAAGACAACATTTTTTCATTTAAACTAAAACTGCCAAAACTCTTTATTTAAGAAGCTTTCACACTTCTATTCATCTCCACTCACATATGTTTTTTGAGTTCTAAATAATTACGAAAATAAGTTTTCATTTGCGTTTATCGACATAGATCGATTCGTTTTTTGAATAATATCGGTCGCGATGATAAGAAACAGAGATTTTCTGTGCCTATGTATACAAACAAGACATCAAATCACGGTGAAGATTGTCAAATGTTGTTGTTTTATCGACAACCCAGCAATGTGAGTAATCTGGTAATTCCTCGCTTATGACCTCTGCCGTGGTTCAATTTATAGGTTCGATTAGACTAGCTGTTCCCTTGTTGGTGATTATTGGCTCTGTTCTTATCGGTGCAACATTTTATGAGTCAGAGGTAGGGTCAGCTGTTGTTCAGCAAGAGATTTATAAGAGTCCATGGTTTGGGGGTCTAATATTTCTCCTAGCCATGAATCTAAGTCTTTCCACATTACTCCGTTATCCCTGGAAGGGGGCTCGTAAAGTTGGCTTTGCCATTGCTCACTGGGGTTTGGTGGTGATTATCGCTGGGTCAGCGGCGGTTATTCATTTAAGTGTTGAAGGCATGCTGTTGGCACGTACAGACGGTGGTCCTGTTAGTACCTTGCGGGTGGAGGGTGACCTGTTGGAAGTTGCCGCCCTTGGTCAAGAGACACAGCAGGCATCCTTATTCATTAAGGACAATGGCAGTGTTGTTCCCAGTCACCTAGGAGATTTATCTCTACTGGGCTATACCAATCACGCCATTAAGACGGCTCACTTTACAGATGGCGCAACCATTGACAATCCAGCTGTAAGACTGTCTCTCAGTAGCGATCGCATGGGTCAAACCCTGGAGCGTTGGCTAGCGGTTGCTCCGGCGTCCTATGATCGCATGGATATCGGGCCTGCTGAATTACAAATCATCCAGGTGCACTCTGGTCAGGAGCTGCAGCAAGCGTTAACCATGCCTTCTCCAGGCAGTAATGCTGTCTGGGGCACATTGACTCTTAATCTCCCAGACATGACTCAAACAGTAGATGTGAAATCTAGTGTGAATCAAACCATCATGCTGAGGGATGTTGAACTCGCCATCAAAGATTTTTGGCCTGATTTTCGCCTTGATGGTGATGGCAAGCCAGAAACTGTAACGCAGCAGCTGCGAAATCCAGCTGTGCAATTGGAGCTATCGATGGGTGATGCAACTGAGCGTTGGTTTATCTTTGGCAACCCAGCGTTCGAACCCATTCGTGCACAGTTGTCCGGAGACACCCCTTTGGCTGTGGATATCAACTACGAAATTTCAGCTAATGCGCAACCGGATGCCTTCTTTAAAGTCGTTGTAGATAAAAAAGGTGAACTGCATTATGCGGCCAAGTCATCTAAAGGCTTTAAATCTGGTCCTCTTGGTTTAGGCGAAGCAGTGACACCCGGCTGGGCAGATTTTGAAATCACCCTTGAAGATTATGTGCCACAGGCACGAATTGAGCGAGATATTGTGCCTTTACCAGAAGGTTCCGAAGGTGGGGAACCCGCTTTGCAGGTTGCAACTGCAAATGGCCAGACAGCTTGGGTGCCATGGGGTGAGCCAACCACGATTACAACCCAGGCAGGCGACTTGTACGTAGCCTTCAGCCCCAAGCTGATGCAGCTACCCTTTGCCCTTAAACTCAATGACTTTATCGTGGAGCGCAATGAGGGGAGCGAGTCTGTGGCCATGTGGACAAGTCTGGTTACACTGATGGAGCCACAAACCGGTGAATTGACAGAACGTCGAGTGTGGATGAATCATCCTACGTGGTTTAAGGGGTGGAAAGTTGCTCAGGCATCGTGGAATCCGGGTGATTTAGCCCAGTCTACGTTGCAGGTTAAGCGTGAACCCTGGTGGGTGACAGGCCTGACTTGGCTGGGTTCACTCATGGTGACCCTGGGCGTAGCCATCATGTTCTACGGTCGAGCTGTGGCTAAAAAGCTGAAATTTGTGGGTGACATCTTAGGGGCTGCTGAAGATAACCAAGATGTTGGTACCAAACAGATTCCCATTTTTAACGTTTTCTCTAATGGTGCAGGCAAAACCGCTACATAGAGGAAATAGTTATCTGCATCATCCTATCTGTATCAAAATAGGGACTTAAGTCCCTGTGATTCGAGTATCCGCATTCATAAGTCACATCCCATGAAACTTCTTAAATTTGCGATTGGTTTATGCCTTGGGCTATTGCTGATTGTTCTGCCCATCAGTCAGTTTCAGCCGTCCGCCCTGGATAGCCTACAAACCATGACTGTGCAGCAGGGTGGACGCAAAAAGCCACTGGATACCGTTGCGCAGGAGACTGTTGCCAAGATTCATGGGGCAACGACCTATAAACACGATGGCGTTCAGGAAAGTGCCATGGAAACCTTTATGTCTCTTTGGCTTAACAATCGCAACTGGAACGAAGAGCCGTTTGTGTTGGTCAGCTATCGTCCCCTAAAGGAGCTAGCGGGGCTGGATGTGGAGCAGAAGCATTTCTCCTTTGAGACGCTGATGCGCAACCAACCGTTGGGAGATGTGGTTAGAGCGGCCCATCGTAAGCAAATTGATGATGAGGATTTGACTCGCGACGAACGGGAAGCCCTGACCATCGAGGACCGGTTGCAACTAATGCTGAGCATGGTGAACGATGATGCGATCGCAATCGTTCCTCACCCTAATGATATCAAAGGCAAATGGGTGGGCATCAACGAGGCTCAAACCCTTTACGATGCAGAATCTGTGGCTCCGCTGCTAGCCAACTTCGCCATTATCAAGCAGACAATTTTGTCGGGCACCGATCATCTGCCCATGCTTGCTCCCATGGCCCAGTCTCTCAAAGCTGGACTGGCCGCCCTTAGCCCTGACGTTTATCCCCCAGATGGTGTGATGCGACGGGAGGTATTTTTCAACCACTTCCATCCTTTTGCCAAGGCCTGGCAGCTCTACGGCATCGCTTTTGTCTTAATGCTTGTGGCTCTGTGGGTACAGCCTTTTAATCTGTACTGGACGGCCATTGGCACCTTTGTGGCCGGTGTCGCTGTGCAAAACTTCGGCTTTTGGCTTCGGATGCAAATTGCCGGTCGTCCTCCTGTGACCAATATGTATGAATCAGTGGTATGGGTGGGCTTTGGGATTGCAGCCATCGCTCTCATGTTCGAGCTTTTGCATCGCTCTAAATACTATTTGCTGGCTGCCGCTCCCCTGTCTGTGGTGTGTTTAATTTTGGCCGATAGCCTACCCGCTGTGCTGGACCCCAGCATTTCACCATTGGTACCGGTACTGCGGGATAACTTCTGGCTGAGTATTCATGTGCCCACTATCGCCCTCAGCTATGCCAGCTTTGCCCTGGCCTTAGGGTTAGGGCACGTAGCCCTGGGCAGCTATCTGTTTACCCCCAATGCCAAGTCACGCATTAAATTGCTGTCTCAGCTCAACTACCGGGTGCTGCAAGTGGGGGTGCTACTGCTGACCGCTGGCATTATCCTTGGCGGTATTTGGGCCCACTTCTCCTGGGGGCGTTTCTGGGGCTGGGACCCTAAGGAAACCTGGGCGCTGATTGCATTGCTTTGCTACCTGATACCCCTTCACGGTCGTTTAGTCGGTTGGATTGGCAATTTTGGCATTAGCGTGGCCAGCGTGGTGGCCTTTAATGCCGTGCTGATGGCTTGGTATGGCGTCAACTTTGTTTTGGGGACTGGGCTACACAGCTATGGTTTTGGTACCGGCGGTTCCGAGCTGATGATTGCTGGAGTCGTCGGTTTAGATTTACTGTTTGTGCTAATTACTGCCATTCGTCATCAAGGTTGGCTGAGTGGCATGCAGACAGCCGAGACCCGTACCTAACCAACGGTATTGCAGAGGTATCCATAGGTGCAGGGTCAGGCTTTAAAAACCAAAGGAGAGAGGACTTTATATGAAACGTCGTGAGTTTGGCAACCTGTTTGGGTTGGGGCTGTTGGCTACATCTTTGCCGATTGCGATCGCAGCCTGCAATCCCACAGAAACTACCTCTACAGAAACCGCCGATGCACCTGATGCCACCACAAAGGCACCGGCAGCCATTGATGAAACGCCTAGAGAAGATGGGTTTGCCGCCCTCGGTAAAGTGGCCGATTTAGATGCCAATGGCTATTTAGGCAAGAAAAGCTTTATTGCTGGTCCCGTAATTGTTATTCGTGACCCAGCGAATGCCGATAGTCTGATCGCCCTTAACTCCATGTGCACTCACCAGGGCTGTAGCGTCGAGTGGAAAGATGACGCTTTTGCCTGTCCCTGCCATGGCTCAAAATTCAACACTGACGGCAGCGTGGCCACCGGTCCTGCCACCGACCCCTTAGCCTCCTATGAGGCGATTATCGATGGCGATTTGGTCCTGGTGAAAGCCACCTAAGCTGGGCGCAACACTAGTAAGATGGGCCTGACCGATTTTCTGGTGATACCTTGAAGACTATTGCGGCCTGGATCAATCAACACGGCCTCCGTTCCACCCCCAAAAATCAGCGTATCTGGTTAGCAGCGAGCCTGATTATTGCCACGATTTATGGCATTTTGTTCTGGCGAATTGCCTTTGCGGGGCCGTACACCATTGCAGACGACGGTCGGCAGCACCTATTTTGGATGCTGCGTTATGTTGATCCTGGCCTATTCCCAGACGATATTATTGCCGACTATTTTCAATCAGTCGCTCCCGGTGGTTATAAGGCTCTCTATTGGCTGGGTGCCAAAGTAGGACTGCATCCATTTCTATTGAGTAAACTGCTGCCTCCCGTTTTGGGCGTCATCGGCACAGCCTATGCCTTTTACCTGGCCATGGCCATTATCCCTGTGCCGCTAGTCGCGTTTACCAGCACGATTATTCTCAATCAATCCCTGTGGATGTGGGATGAACTAGCCTCCGCCACCCCTAAAGCCTTCAACATTTTGTTGATTTTGGCCTTTTTACTGTATGTAGTGCGGCGACAACTTGTCCCTTGTGCCATAGTGCTCGGTCTCCAGGGATTGTTTTACCCCCAGACTGTGTTTGTCTCATTGACGCTGTTAGGGCTACAGGTGATCTGGCCGCCACGAAAACCAGATGCTTGGAAGTTTTTGGCTGTAGGTCTGGCAGTGGCTAGTCTTGTATTGTTACCCTACGCCATGGGCACCTCACCCTATGGCCCTGTGGTCACCCTAGAACAAGCCAGGGGCATGGCGGAGTTTCAACCCGGTAGTCGTAATGCTTTTTTCTATAACAACCCGCTGAGATACTGGTTATTTGCTGCCCGCAGCGGTCTGCTACCGCCCGTTGTTCCTGTCACCATTTGCGCTGCATTATTGTTGCCCCTGCTCTATCGACTGCGGCTGCCCCTGCTAAAAACAGCCACCCGCAACGGTGCTATCCTTCATCAGCTATGGCTTGCCTCAGTCATCATGTTTTTCGCCTCCCACGCCCTCCTATTTCGTCTGCACTTACCTAGCCGCTACAGCCGCCACAGCATTAAAATCATTTTCTCTCTAGCCGCCGCCATAGTATTAGTGACGCTATTAGACGCAGCTCTCCGACGTTTGCATCAGTCTCATTTATGGCGGCAGGGAGTCGCTCTCAGCTTGGTAATTGGCTTTACTGTAATTACCGTAGGTTATCCGGGTTTACTCAACAGTTTTCTCAATGTGGTGTATGTGAACTCGAATCGCACCGCACTCTATGGGTATTTACAACAACAGCCCCGCGATATTCGGATCGCTTCTTTAGCGAAGGAAGCTGAGAATATTCCAGCCTTTACAGGTCGTTCAGTGCTTGTCAGCCCAGGGCATAGTTTGGCCTACCACCAAGGCTATTACAGCCAAATTCGATCTCGTATTTTAGACTTGATGGCCGCCCAATATAGCCCAGACCTATCCAAACTCCACTCAGTTATTACTGACTACGGTATTGATTTTTGGCTGATCGATGAGAACTCGTTTAATGCCGATAATATGCCACGCCAGTGGCTACGACAGTTTGACGCAGAGCTATCATCAGCCATAGAACAGCTACAGCAACAACCCTCTGCCTTACAGCAACTCACACCTGCCTGTACCGTAGTCAGTGATCAAGGTAAAACGCTGCTTTCAGCAGATTGTATACTTCAAATTCAGGGGTGACCGATCATGTAATCGTCTTCATTTACAAAAGATCGCCGTAATGCAAAATGCACAATCAAGCACTTAAAACTGACATTACTCATCTTCACATCCTTCAGTAAACACGTCTCCACTGGGCATTGTTGCACCACACAGTCTTGCCTCAGCGAGAATATCTTCAGCAACAGTAGCCCCCGTCAGATCAGCACCTCGCAGAGCAACATCATTGAGATTTGCGTCAGTTAAGTTTGCACCCACTAGTTGGGCATCAGCTAAAACGGCATCATCAAAGTCAGCCATGGAAAGGGTACTGTTAGTGAGATCAGCACCTCGTAAATTGGCATAGAGGCGAAATCGCTGAAGTCCTAAAAAGGGAATAAATCCTGTGGAGGTGAATTCTGTTAGATCGGCGTTACTCAGGTCTACGTTGATCAGGTTAGCCCCTGCCAAATGGGCACCACCCAGCTCAGCATTCGGCATCTTGGCATCCTGTAAATTCGCTAAGGGCAAACTGGCGGCATGTAAATCAACAGCATCCATGGTGGCGGCTGATAAATTTGCTAAGCCTAGCTTTGCCCGACTAAAGTCTGTTTCCGTCAGGTTGGCTCCACTCAAATCGGCACCCACCAGATAGGCTTCTGAAAAATCAGCGCCTGATAGATTCGCACCAGCAAGCACAGCCCCTTCCAAATTAGCCTTATCCAGATCTAATTCACTCAAATCGACCCCGCTAAGATCACAACGAATGCAGGCATTGGTCTCCATTAGCTGTTGCCGTGCATCTTCAACAGATACGTTGGGTGTGGTTAGTGTCGTTGTTATAGCGCCAATATCTCCACGGCCTAGCTGCTCTAACAAGTAAGCACCAAACTCTTCTGTCGACGTCACACGCAAAATATTGCTGCGGTGTCCATCGGTCTCTGGAGACTCAATAAAGCCAATGGCAACTTCAGCAAAATCTTCTTTGCCACGCCCTTCTCGTTCATCGCTATCCCCTGGCACATAGTCGCGCTCAAAGCCACCATATTCAGCCTCGTTGCGTTGAATATAGAGTTGGCCACCTACGAAAAATGCAGTGGCATCGATTTCTCTATCCCAAATACGTAAGGCTGTGGAAAAAATCTGATCAAAGGGGATACGAATCTCTCGACTCCCTTTTTGGTTATCCAGAGGCTCAATGGGATCACCCTCTTCTGCATACACGACGAGGATATTGTCTTCAATCAATAGTCGACAATCACCAGAGGCATCAACCTGAGATAAATCTAAACCACAGTTCACCTGGGTGCCATCTCGATCATTCAGGGGTATCGGTGCTTCAAACCCCTCACAGCGAGAATTAAAAGGAAAACTGCTGCAAAGCCTGTACAGTTCATCTAAGCTGAGTTCTTCGGTCTGTGCCCTACTTGTTGCACTCAGACCCAGAAGCAAAGCAAAAGGAACAATAATCCCTAGCCGTTGCATGAACTGCACAAGCCCCATGGTAAATACCTCAACGGATTCGATCATTCACCGAATATAGTTGATATTACCGATTGAATGCCAATTTCTATGAATATAGATTAATTAGCCCGTGATCGTACCTGTGAGTGGCGAACTAGCACTGGCATAGGCTTTCACTGGAATACGACCGGCTAAATAGGCTAAGCGTCCTGCCTCAGTCGCCAATCCCATGGCTCGACCCATTTTCACAGGGTCTTGAGCTTTTGCGATCGCAGTATTAATCAACAACGCATCCGCCCCCATCTCCATAGATTCGGCAGCTTCACTGGGGCTACCAATTCCTGCGTCTACCACCACCGGTATGGTGGCTTGCTCAACAATAATGCCAATGTTAGCCGCGTTGCGCACCCCCTGACCTGACCCAATGGGAGAGCCCAGCGGCATCACTGTCGCACACCCAGCTTCCTCAAGATGCTTGGCCAAAATCGGATCGGCATTGATATAGGGCAGTACAGCAAACCCTTCTTTTACGAGTTGTTCCGCCGCCTGTAGTGTACCAATGGGATCAGGCAACAAATATTTTGAATCTGGAATCACCTCTAATTTCACAAAGTTGTTGTCTTCCTGCCCCAACAGCTTTGCCATCTCTCTGCCTAAACGAGCCACTCGAATCGCCTCATCGGCACTGGTACATCCAGCCGTATTGGGCAACATCCAAACCTTCTGCCAGTCAATTGCTTGAGCCAGACCTTCATGGCCAGGAGCATTGGTCTGCACCCGACGTACAGCCACCGTCACAATTTGGCTACCGCTAGCGGCCAGACTAGCCCGCATCGTATCAAAATTGTCAAATTTACCCGTACCCGTCATCAATCGTGACGAGAAAGACCGTCCGGCAATAACAAGAGCATCATCATCAGTCGTAATCGGAGGAGCAGAAAGAGTTTGCATTTTTGTAGGAATCGAAAAAAACGTAGATTGGGTTGAACGGGTGCAACCCAACGACTCGGAATCAGGGGCGGCAGTAGAATTTTGTGAATCGGTAGGATGGCCGCCGCCCACCATCCCCGCAGCATCGGCAATACCCTGCTTCGCTGCCCCCATAAACCGTTCCCAATGAAACGTTGCCAACAGCGGATCAGGCTGACCTTGAATCGATTCAACAATCAGCTTGGCAGTAATTGGCGTCAGCAGCACACCATTCCGGTGATGCCCCGTTGCCAAGGTCAGATTATGGCATTGACTAGGTCCCAAAATAGGTGCTTCATCAGGTGTTGTAGGGCGATATCCCCACCAACAGTCTTGTAAGGGACAATCAGCCAATGACGGATATAACCGTACTGCCTCGTTGAGCAACTGTGCCACACCAGCAGGCGTATTATGGGGGGTAAATCCAACATCCTCATTGGTTGCCCCCAGCACAATCCGTCCATCTTTGCGCGGCACTATGTAGATATGCTCCCCATACAAAACCCGATTGAGGCGATAGGGAAAATTGGGCGGTGTGCCTAGAGCGGCCATTTGTCCTTTACGGGAGATTATGGGAATGGGCAATAGCTCACTGGACCAAGCACCAGCCGCCAAAACGTAATGCCCCGCCTGCTGCTGACCATTGGATGTCAGTACCCCAGTGACCTGCTGATTATGTTGCAAAAACGCCTCAGCACTCACCCCTTCTTGGATGTCCACTCCCAGTTCTTGGGCTCCAATGCGCAGGGCCTGAAGCAGGGCGCGAGTATCGACCTGCCCCTCTTCGGGGTACCAGTAACCTCCCTGAACATTGGGGTTAAGGTGAGGCTGATAGCTATGAATAGCGGCCTGGCTGAGTAAACCTGGTGAAGCATGCTCTAAAGAGAACACAGGGGTGAGAATCCCACAGGGCCAAAAGCCGGTATCTTGACCCGTCAGTTCCTCTAACTTACGACTCCAGCTGGCATAGAGGGCAAGACTTCGCTGGCTCAGATCCAACAGAGCCCCTGTTAAGCCTTCAGCACTCGGAGCTAACATGCCTGCAGCCGCGTGTCCCGCAGCCGCATTAAAATCACGACTGAGTACGGTAACGGTAGCCCCTTGCTGGCGAAGTTCGGTTGCGATCGCAAGCCCAACAATCCCGCCACCAATCACCAGCACATCTGCCTGACCCATAGGTTTTTATCAACCACCTCTTCAATAAACAATGTTTGCAAGAATAAACAATGCTTGCAAGCAATAGCCGCCCAGCAAGTCTTAACGACGGTGCCAATTTTAGGAAGACATTGTCTGTAATATCTAGGCGCAGAACAGACCTTAACAGATTGTCCTGTCTCGAAGATGAGTTACATCCTGAAACACAACAAGTGCATCAGTTTACCCTACCAAAGCGCCCTAACAGGCGGCTGATTTTGGTTCTGATTGGTGGGTTGCGGCTGCGCTTGTCCCTGATTTGCAGGGGGCGTTTGCGGTGTAGTTTGAGCCGTCTCTCCAGCCGTGGGGTTGGGCTCAACAACAACGCCATCGGTATCATCCCCAGCATTGTTGGTTTGAGCATTGATACCAAAGGCCGGAGCACTTTGCACATCGACAACTTGACGTTGAGGAATCTCCCCTGCCTTTTCTAACGGTGTTCGACTACTAATAATTCCAATGGAATTACCATTCGCATCATCTCCATTCAGTGCTACTACGGTGCCACTTGTGGCATCGTCAGCCGCCTCAAAATTAGTTTGGGAAGACGGGGCATCATCAGTTTGGTCCACCCAAGATGCTACTTGGTTAGACGCACTGGTGCCGTAGATGGCCATCAGTGAAATCGCCGCCAGAATACCACCCAAGATAAACTTATTCATACGCCTATCCCCTCCTTACTACCACCGCCTTTTATCATTACCCAGTTCTTGAAAAATGGAGCCACTATTTGCAGGAATTCAGACATTAACTCTAACAACTTTGGGTCTAAACTTTAACGCCTCACCACACTAACGTTTGTCCCTGTCCCCAAAACTGATCGTATTTAGTCACTGTAATATCCCCC
This sequence comes from Leptothoe sp. LEGE 181152, assembly GCF_032906605.1. Lineage (NCBI taxonomy): Bacteria > Bacillati > Cyanobacteriota > Cyanophyceae > Nodosilineales > Cymatolegaceae > Leptothoe > Leptothoe sp. LEGE 181152. The sequence goes on along the minus strand of NZ_JASATU010000067.1, from coordinate 184,043 downwards.
AGTACAGTGGTTTGGCAGGCTAAGCGCAGGGGACGCTCAGGGGTATGGGGCGGTAGTGACCGTCGACCCCGATCCTTCCAATTTGCCGCTGATACCTCACCCTCGATCATCACAGCACAGGTTCCACAGCTACCGATACCACGGCAGTTAATCAAATTAGCGTTGCCATTGTATAGAGCAATGTCGTTATCTAAAAGCACACGTCTGAGATTGGCACCCGTTTCACATTCAAAGGTTTGTCCTTGAGCAGTCACGTTTGGCATGGGAATCATTGTGTTAAGCATTTCAAACTATATTCCAGTTTCTTATGTGGCAAATTCAAGTCTGTGTAGATAGTTTGATAAATAACAGTTTAGATGTGTAAAACACTTAGGCGTTTTGATTTAGAAACATTGCAAATATCACTAAATATTTATCAGTGAATTAAGCCATAACCTGAAGTTTTCGCAGCTTTTCCATGGCCTTCATAAAAGTAGTGAGATGATATGACTTAAACGACTCAAAAAATAGCCTGTCACAAAGAGTATAAAATGCTGCCAAACACTTGTGGTTAAGAGGATTGATCCTCATCCGTTCATTTCCCATTTTGGGTTGTGAATATCTTCATCAAAGGTCTAAACTCGGTACACAGGGTCTTTAAATTGCCACGTATCTAAAAAATAAAAATCAAATAAAGTTCAGAATTCGACACTCAGCAAATATCACAGGAAGCATCCTCTACATCTACTATTTCTAGGCTTCATTCACTACATTGTGTTCTCTGTTGCTATGTCTCAAAACACTCAGCTTTGGATTTACGACACTACTCTGCGGGATGGTGCGCAGCGCGAGGGGTTGTCCCTTTCGGTTGAAGATAAATTGAATATTGCTCGCCGCTTAGACGATCTGGGGATTCCCTTTATCGAGGGGGGATGGCCAGGAGCGAATCCGAAAGATGGGCAGTTTTTTTCTCAGCTCCAGCAGCACCCATTGCGTCAGGCTGAAGTCGTTGCTTTTTGCTCGACTCGCCGCCCCCATATGCCAGTGACAGAGGATGTCACCTTAGCAGCAGCTTTAGCAGCAAGAACTAACTGGTTAACCCTGTTTGGTAAGTCTTGGGATCTCCACGTTACCGAGGGGTTAAAGACGGAGTTGAATGAAAATCTATCCATGATCTACGACTCCATTGCCTATTTAAGACGGCAAGGACGACGGGTCATATACGATGCTGAGCACTGGTTTGATGGTTATGTAAGCAATCCTACATATGCAGTCCAAACCTTGGAAGCTGCGCTTCGGGCTGGTGCGGAGTGGTTGGTGCTATGCGACACCAACGGCGGCATGTTACCCCATCAGATCACGGAGATTGTACGCACAGTTGGCCAGTGGTTGGCCACGTTGAATTTGAAAAATCCTCCTCAGTTAGGTATCCATACCCATAACGATGGCGATCTGGCCGTTGCTAACTCTCTGACAGCTGCCCTAGAAGGGGTCACCATGGTTCAAGGCACCATCAACGGCTATGGCGAACGGTGCGGTAATGCCAATCTATGTTCATTAATTCCCAATCTTCAGCTGAAGCTTGGCTACAACTGTCTACCGGCAGAAAAGTTGGCGACTCTGGCGGAAACCAGCCGATATGTGAGTGAAATAGTCAATTTAGCGCCAAATGAGCATGCTCCTTATGTGGGGCTGTCAGCTTTTGCTCACAAAGGCGGTATTCATGTCAGCGCTGTAGAACGAAATCCCAAAACCTACGAGCATATTGAACCGACTGCTGTGGGTAATCTGCGCCGCATTGTAATTTCTGATCAGGCAGGGTTAAGCAATGTCATGGCTAAAGCCCGCAGCTTTGGTCTCAAACTAGATCGCACCAGTCCCACCTCGCGGCAGCTACTGCATCGGCTAAAGTCCTTAGAAGACGAGGGCTATCAGTTTGAAGCTGCGGAGGCTAGTTTTGAATTATTGATGCGGGAGGCCTTGGGGCAACGGCCAAAAATGTTTGATGTGTATGGATTTCAGGTGCATTGCGAGCGGATGCCCTACGCTGGCAGCGGCGTGAATTGTTCCCCTGAGGACCCGGCGGGCAGCTCTTCTTTGGCCACCGTTAAGGTGTCTGTGGATGGCAAAATCTTACTCCACGCAGCTGAAGGAAATGGCCCTGTAGAGGCTCTAGACCATGCTCTCCGCAAGGCATTAGAACGCTTTTATCCAGAGTTAGAGAGATTTTACTTGACCGACTACAAGGTGCGCATTCTAGACAGTGCTTCAGGTACTGCTGCGAAGACCCGCGTGCTGGTGGAATTTGGGGATGGCGAACATCGTTGGACCACCGTAGGACTTTCTCCCAACATTTTGGAGGCGTCCTATAAGGCGGTCGTCGAAGGTTTGGAATATGGCTTGCTCAAGTTGAGATCGGAAGTAAAGGCTAAGCTGGTAGCGTGTCAATCTTGACCCTACTCACCTTTTACCCCGTTCTCTCCCATGCACAATTGGACCTGGCAGACCTGGCAAGGTCAGCCCTATTTAACCTGCGATCTGATTGCCCAACCCCATGGCTTCTTCACTTCGGCATTTGCGCCCCAACTCCCTGAAGTTCTCACGTCAGCGTTGAGCAAGAATGCCGAGGTACTCAGAACAAAACAAGTCCATGGCAATGTCGTCCTTGCTCCAGAGGCCGTCAGAACCGGGACTAAGACCCTCGTAGCCAGTGGTAGCAGTCAGGTCTCAGATGAGGACATTGAGCGTCCCCATGCAGATGGTTGCTTTAGTAGTAAAGCGGGTCAAGCCACGTGGGTCTGCACGGCAGACTGTACGCCTGCACTGATTGCGGACGAACGTACTGGGCAAGTGGCCGCTGCCCATGCGGGCTGGCGTGGTACTGCGCAGAAAATTGTCCCCACCGCCATTGCGAAGCTACAGGCTCAAGGCTCGCAACTCCAGGATTTGCGTGTTTTGCTGGGACCTGCGATCGCAGGTGAAGTCTACCAGGTGGGAGAAGATGTTGCCACCCAAATGGGCCTCAGCGTCGTCGATGCGGACCAATTTGCCAATCCAGCAGACATCGTTGCCCATCTATTAACGGTAGATAGTCCGCCCCTATTACCCGATAGCAAGCCCGGTCATGTGCGTCTAGATGTTCGTCGTATCAACGAAATGCAGCTAGAACAGATGGGCCTCGCATCGGACCAGGTAGCCACTGCACCCCACTGCACGTTTCAAGAACCCGAGCGTTTTTTCTCTTACCGTCGTACTAAGCTTAAGCAAGTACAGTGGTCAGGCATTATCAGTGTGTAGTAAGTACTGTGGTAATGGCTAGTTCTGCCTGATAGGCAGTCTCCAGGTTAGTGACATAATCAAAGGTATTAGGTGCTAGGGGTTAAATTTTAAGACAGTCTTCTGGCCGCTCGGCTAATTCACCTAAGTCTCTGACGCGAGCTATGCATTAACGTGCATGAAATATTCACTGGAAGAGCCTTAGGCTGCCGCCGCTGTCGTAACCAGCGCTAACTCCACCTGATCCTCAGGCAGTGATTCAATTTCAGCCCGAATATTAGGCCCGAAGAATCTCTCGATTTTTTCATGCTTTTCCTGCCAAGTTTCTAAGGCCATGTAGGGTGAATCAAACTCCAGCACTAGGGCATATGCACCATCCCGCAGCTCTTCACGCAAACCACTAAGAATAGGGCGTTGCTTATCGTTAGGGCTCAATCCTAATCGCTCTAAAGCAATATCTAGGTGAGCTTCCTGTCCGTAACGATAGCGAGTGACATCCTTACGAACCTGATTTTGCGTTTGGGTTGCCGTTTTATCCCGCAGTGTAACAACGGTATCGCTAGCTGGTTGAGTATAAGGTACCGGCTCTAACTCAGCAGCCCGCAACGCTGCTCCCCCCAAGAGCAGTGGAATTCCATAGAAAAATCCCGCCAAATTTAAGGTGGCCATATCTTTGAAGTAGGCTACAAAGCCCACCAGGGTTAGGATAGAGCCAATTGATAGTAGAACACCACCGAGGGGAACTTTGCGTAGCATATGTAGGATTTAAATTCAAAAATGAACGTCAGTGGTGAATGATGATGTTTGCTTCGTGCAATTAGACACAGGTTTGTGATAGCAAACCTAGTCTTGCCTAATCCCAATCTTGTCTAATCCCATAGTAAAGGGATTTGCCTTTAAACCCTGCTCAAAAATTAGATCCGACCTGCACGGAATCAATACTCAGGGTCTTTGTAAACATGGAAGTTCTAGGATAAATTTCCTGCAAATACAAAACGAACTCACGACTATACTAGTGACTGTCTGTCCGTATATTCATCATCTACGACTGGTCCAGCTCCTGATAGCATTAAGCACCCAAAGTTGCTTATTCTGGAGTTGGTAGACGGTGATATCAGACATAACTATGCCTCTAGAAACGCTTAAAACTCAGATTGAACAAATCAGGGCTAAACGAAATTCCTTGGTGCAGCTACTAGAGCAGCCTAACCTAGGCACACTACGGATCGACGTCAATCAGGCTTTAGAAGAAATGGATGATTTGCTAGAAGAATTTGAGCGTGTTTTCAAAGAAAAATCTCAAGGTTAGGCTGTCATACTTATCTGATGGCAGCCTCTGTCTTAAGCTAATCATTCAATACGCTTTTTAATTTTTTTATTTAATCCACTGGTCACATGGCAACCTATTCTGTTGAAATCAAACATCAAGGGACTGTTCAAACCATCACTGTCGATGAACAGGAAACGATTTTAGCTGCGGCCCAAGCGGCTGGCCTAGATCTTCCCACCTCCTGTGGCGCAGGGGTCTGCACCACATGCGCTGCGTTGATCACTGAGGGGAGCGTATCTCAAGAAGATGGTATGGGGGTCAGCCAAGAACTTCAAGATAAGGGCTATGCCTTATTATGTGTGGCGTATCCCACGTCCAATATCAAGCTAGAAACAGAAAAGGAAGACGCAGTTTACCAATCCCAATTTGGCCAATTTCAAAATTAACCCTATAGCGCTAAAGCAGGTCAACATCGGACATAAAAGTCGGACATAAAAGTCGGTGCTGTCCACCACACACGGGCATGACGGATTTGGACAATAACTCATCAGATTGCAGCACATTCCTGACCACAGAGTTTGTTTTGATGACGGTCGAGCTTCAGACTACGGGTATCGCGCTTCGTAACCATATTGAAAGCCAACTGCGCACCTATGGTGAACCCCTGCGGTGGGCAATCACATCGGTAGAAAAGACAACCGCCCAGATAGAAGCGGTGGTTACAGTGGTGCCCAAGGATCAAGCATGAGCATTGTTCAAAATGGCCGCCCCCATACCACTATGATGATTGTTCCTACGGGGGTAGGGGCAGCGATTGGTGGCTATGCAGGGGATGCCTTGCCCGTTGCTCGTGCGATCGCAACCGTCACTGATCGTCTGATTACCCATCCCAATGTGCTCAATGGGGCCCAGCTCTACTGGCCCCTACCCAATGCCTACTATGTTGAAGGCTATGGCCTCGACCAGTTTGCTGCTGGACGCTGGCACCTACAGCCAGTGCATCAAAATACCATTGGCTTGGTGCTAGACCAGGAGATTGAAGACGATCTGCGTTGGCGACATTTGCAAGCAGCCGATGCCGCTCGTGCCACCCTTGGTCTCAAGATCCATGGATATGTCACTACAGATGCTTCCTTGGGGGTACAGCTAAAACAGGCAGCAGCAGCTACTTGGGGCACATTAGAACGCCCTGATAGTCTGCTGCGTGCGGTCGAGCATTTGCTGCAATCGGGCTGTACCGCCATTGCTGTCATTGCCCGTTTTCCAGATGATATGGATAGCGATGCCCTCACCGACTATCGCCAGGGCCAGGGTGTTGATCCTCTCGCTGGCGCTGAAGCCGTCATTAGTCATCTGGTGGTACGCGAGTTTCAAGTGCCCTGTGCCCATGCCCCAGCCCTTCAGCCGCTGCCGCTTGACCCGAGCATTTCTCCACGGTCTGCCGCTGAAGAAATTGGCTATACTTTTTTACCCTGTGTGCTGGCAGGACTGAGCAAAGCGCCTCAGTTCAGCACCATGGCCACCGCCCGCAGCATTAGCGCCCCCGACGTTGATGTCCTGATTGTTCCAGCCAGTACATTAGGGGGCAGTGCTACTCTGAGTCTCAGTGGCACGGCTACCCAAATTATTGCGGTTAAAGACAATCCCACTACCCTTGCAGTTGATGCTGCCGCTTTAAATCTAAATGTGGTCAATGTGGGGTCTTACTTGGAAGCCGTGGGTGCGATCTCAACCCAGCGAGCGGGTATCGATATCTCGGCATTAAGCCCCCATATTCCTCATCTACAGCCGCTGCTTCAGCCATCGCAGCATTGGTCAAATCCTAAACATAGCGTTGGCCACCTTGGTTAGGACCATGATGCATAATCCCTTACCCTTGCATACGGCCTGATCCATTAGTTTTCCATGAAGTTTATTTCAACATTCCTAAGATAAATAAGAAAACGCGCTATTCTGCTCCCCTGCTTGACTATCCTAGAAGACTAGCTTCGGTCTATTTGCATATCCCTTATGTCTACCTTGAGCGCACAGCCCCGAGACACACTTCAAAAGGCGTGCCATATTCAACAAGATGAAATCCTGGAACTAAACGTCCCTGAGCAAGCTTGGCAGATCTGTTCAGGCACCGTTGCTCTATGTCGGGTGGTTGATGGCATCCTGCACTGCTTTTTTACCGCCCATGAGGGTGAAGTGATTTTTGGTGTGTCGGCTAAAGATAGTGGCATGATTGCGATCGCAATCGAACCTGCTGTTATTACCGCTATACCGTAACGGCCTGCAACACCCCTGCCATTTCATCATCCGTCTTCCAAGCCTGACCATCTAGGGCCATCTGCTCAATCAGACTTGCCAACCGCAACGCTTTCAGCGCTTGCTCACCCCCTACAGAAGGCTTCCCTCCCCCTCGGGCACAGTTCACAAAGTGCTCAAGTTCTGCATGGAGGGGCTCAATATTACTGGTGTAGACCTTTTCAATCAGGCCATCCTGACGATAGAGCACCTGGCCATAGTCTGTCATCGTATTCGCCGTTGTCTGACGGTGAATCAAAATCTCATTGTTGAGAAAGTCAGCCTCGGTTAGGGAATTACGGCAGTGGGCCGCAATGCTACGAATCTTGCGATGAGTGACCTTACTGGCCGTCAAAGTAGCGACAATGCCATTGGCAAACCCCAGTGTGGCTGTCACATAGTCTAAATACGGCGAATCCCCAGCTCGACTACCGCTGGCAGTCAACTTGACCACCGGAGCCTCCGCCAGCTCTAGCAACAGGTCGATGTCATGGATCATCAGGTCGAGCACCACCGAGACATCATTCGCCCGTTGAGAGTAAGGGCTCATGCGCCGGGCCTCAAGGGCTAGTAGTTTTTCGGTCTTGAGGACATTATGTAATTCCTGAAAAGCCGGATTAAAACGCTCAATATGGCCGACTTGTAAAATGCAGTTTGCCTCGGCAGCAGCATTTACTAAAGACTCGGCTTCACTGATATTAGCGGCAATCGGCTTTTCAATTAACATATGCACGCCAGCCTGCAAACAGGCCATTCCCACTTGATGGTGAAACCGGGTGGGTACAGCAATGCAAACGGCATCCACATGCTTCAGCAGCTCATCATAGTCTTCAAAGAAACGCACACCATACTTGCCAGCGGTCGACAAACCACGTTCAACATTTGTATCCGCAATGCCAACCAACTGCACATCTTTAATGCGACTCAGTACACGAGCATGGTGTTGACCCATGTTGCCAACACCAATTACGCCAATGCGGAGCAAGTCCTCGTGACTATCACTTGCAATTTGAGAATCTCGTTGTTGCACGCCAGGGTCCCTCACACCAGAGAGCAATTTGCTCCCAGAATGACTTTACTTTCCTCAAAGTCAACCAGATATTACCACAGCAATCCTTAGTTCTTTGGTTGCATGCTCCACTTATAACGTCAAACCAGTCCTTCTATTGTCAGAATTTTGGCCATAGGAATAGCAATCTGCCATCTCGCTGTGTCAATTTCCTGTCTGTCTGCGAGGGATACGACGGCGTAGTGGCACATTATGACGTGTGATCTGAATCTGCTCTAACTTCGGACCTTTAACCGTTTTCACCGTGAAAACAAGGTCATCACCATAGTTCAACTGCTCCCCTGCTTCAGGGATTTTCTGCAATGAATGGATGACAAACCCTGCCAGAGTTTGATAATCATCGGTGGTGGGCAGTGCCAACGTAAACTGCTTATTGACCGCATCAATTTCCATTTGAGCAGGCACTAAAGCTGAGTGGTCATCTACATAGGTAATGTCTCCCGCTAGCATCACCTCTTCGTCACCAATCAGCTCAGCCGTTACATCTGCCCAAGTCACCAATCCAGCCGTGCCACCATAGTTATCCACCACAATCATCATTGAATGATTTAATCGCTGCATCCGGCTGAGTAAGTCGCTCAGTGGTAAATCTGTTGGCACCACCCGTGCAGCTTTCATCCACGGACGGATCTCGGTTGCATAGGTCAGCTGCCCTTTCGCCAGAGGCTCAGCCATCGCCTTAAAATCAAGAATGCCGCTGATACTATCCAAAGACTCGCCGACCAAAGGAAACTGAGAATATCCTGTCTCTACCACGATATTCAGTAAATCCTGCCAGGTCGCTGTATCGTCTAGGGCCACAACTTGGGTTCGCGGCACCATGATGTCTTCCACTGTAAAATCCCTGGACTCAAAGACATTATTGAGAATATCCCGTTCTTCTTGATCCAGGTCAAGCACCGCTGTTGGCGTCCTGATAATCATTTGCAGCTCATCTGACGTGAGCTGAGTATCCGACTGACGTCGCTCCTGTAATCCCACCAGTTTAAGTAAGCCTTGGGTGGAAAAATTGAGAAGCCATACAACGGGTGAAAACAATCGAGCCACGGTAAGGCTGACAGGCCCTAACAGCCGCGCTGCTTGTTCCGAATAGCTCAAGGCCAATGATTTGGGAATCAATTCCCCCAGAACAATCTGTAAATAGGCCAGACTCCAAAACGCTAACATCAGTGCTAGCCCATGGGAAAAAAACGAGACAGGAATAGGCAGCTGCCGTAACCAGTGATGCAGCAAGACCGCTAGGGTGTCTTCCCCAATCCAGCCTAGGGCTAGGCTAGCCAAGGTAATACCAATTTGGGTCGTAGGCAGCAGGCGGTCAATGCTCTGCTGAAGACTTTGAACGGTTTGTGCCTGGACATCACCAACTGAGGCCAGCTGATTAATCCGAGAGCGCCGCACCGAAACAATAGAAAATTCTGCTGCCACGAAAAAAGCATTCAGAATAATCAGCGCCACGATTGCCAGCAGACGGGCCATGATACCTGTAGCGCCAATGGGTAACCCACCGCCGTCAATCATGAAACCCTGCACAACCATTGACAGCCCCTTGGGGGGGGTGGTTCATCTATTTGTCCCATTTTTCGACTACTCAGCAGTATCCAAGCCAACTTCAATACGAGCCTTGATGTTTTTGAGGATATCCTCCTCCTTCAGCAAGACAAAGTCACTCGTTTGGGTGGTATCTCGGCTACCCGTTGAAGCGCTGGCAGGACGAGTTTCTGGTTGGCGAATACCGGTCAGGGCTTGCCGCCCCAAGGAATATCCCCAAGATGCGCTAACAATGCCTGAACCAAACATAGCGGCAAGCAATATCAAGGTAAACGCGATTGCTGGATTAACTCTCATAAGGTCAGGGGATATTCTGCCAGGCACTGTTAAATTAAAACTTAGCCAAAATAGCAATATGGATTAGCGTACCCTTAGAAAGGGTCGCTTAAATTTAAATATATCAAAAACTGTTACTCATCTATTTTCAGGAGTTGACTATGATATAACAGGCCTAATAGATATACTTTCTATAGCCAGGGTTGGCCGAGCGGATTAGGCAGCGAACTCATAATTCGCCTTAGGCAGGTTCGATTCCTGCACCCTGGATTGTAAAAGCCCCGATGCCTTTAAGACACCGGGGCTTTTTATTAACGTCTTGGCAACGGCTCAAAGTTTAGCTCAGTGCCGACTACTCGGCTGCCTGCTTGGGAACCAGGCAGCATCTGAAGTGAGGTGTTGTAAGGATTAGCCAGATCAGGTACTCGAATCGCTGGGGTATTGCGGGTTTGAAGAAACATGAGTTCGTTATAGGCTTCATTAAGCCCAGCACTGTTGCGATCTAACTCCAATTCAGGGAAAGCTGCCCGTCCTGGAATCCCAAAGCCAAAAATATGAGCCGCCTGACGACCAATGCTGCGATCGCGTCTATAGCTACCGCTGTGACGAGTGTTAATGTCATCCATTGTTTCAAGCACAGTTGGCTCGGTAAACGTTGCGTTCTGTGCGTTGGCGCGGCTGGCCATGGCTGACAAGGCTGCGATCGCAACCGCAGTACTGAGTACTAATCCCTTAAGTTTCATGATGGGTCCACCTCACAATTTGGGGCATATAGTACCCCGGTTCATAAAAATCGATAAACTAGCTAAGCATTATTCAGCAGTCAATAATGAAGCCACCAAAAGCTAAAGCAGAGTTATCAACAAAAGTTGGCCTCTATCTTATCCGTTTTAATCACTTTTGCAATGCTTCATAGACACATAATGCACAACATTAGTCAACGCTTTTTCAAAAGTACCCATCCCATCCAGTGATCTCTAACACCATGGCTCCTTCGTCCACCGTCTCCACTGATCTCACCACCGTTAAACAGCAGTTGCTTGATTTGATCTGCACAGATGCTTACAAAGAGGGCGATTTCATCCTGTCCTCAGGGCAACAGAGTACCTATTACATCAATGGGAAATTGGTTACCTTGCACCCTCAAGGTGTGCAGATGGTGGGGCAAGTCATGCTTGATTATTTAGATGACAACGTTGTTGGTGTTGGTGGTCTTACCTTGGGTGCTGATCCAATTGTTACCGCAGTCAGCGTTGTTGCAGCCTATACAGGACGTTCTATAACTCCTCTCATTGTGCGCAAAGAAGCCAAAGGCCATGGCACCCAAGCCTACATTGAAGGTCCCGTCCTCCCTGAGAATAGCAATGTTGTCATTTTGGAAGATGTTGTTACCACCGGACAGTCCGCTATGAAGGCTATCGTCCGTCTGAGAGCAGCTGGTTACACCGTCAAACAGGTAATTTCCTTGGTCGATCGACAGCAAGGGGGAGCTGAGCACTATGCTCAGGAAAATATTGACTTTAAAGCAGTTTTCACAATCAGCGAAATCCAAGCACGCTGGAAAGCCCTAAACCTTCAATCTGCTTAGCATCGGTTGTTTAGCAAATTCCGGAACAAAGTAATAAATTTCAAGGGTATTTGAAATCACCCCTAAGGGTACTGGCGATTGCTTTCACGGCTTTTAGATTTGAATCAGATACATCGTTTTTAGATTTTCGGTGCCATGAGCATCCGTAGGATCTAACGTTTCGTGTAGGAAGATTCTTATGTCTGATCGTCGCCAAGAGTCCTATGCTGTTCGTCTGGAAGCAGCCGAACTAGCTAGAAGTCGCGAGTACCCCACCCATAAAGCTAATGGGGATGAACAGCGCTACGCTGGAGCCCAGTATTTTATGTCCTTTACCAAAGGACTACCCCACAATCCTGACACAGGCTTACTGCAAGATCCTCAAGATTTCGTGGAGTTTCGCCGGGCCATTGACGATGGCTTTATTGATCCTTTTACAGATCGCGTCCGTCACGGTGCCAAGTTCCAAGTGAACTATGCAGGTGAGGTTGTCCCTGAGACAGATGTAGAGATTACTGACAAGTTAAGACAGTGGGAAGCACCTACCGCTGGTGTCGTTTATGGGCTACAAGGTCCTGATGCCCAGGCAGTCACCATGCCGCCTGCACCACCACTGTTGGATGAGCATGGCAATGTTAATCTAGAGCTTGCCTTGGAAATGGCTGAAGTTTATGAGCTAGCTATTCTCCGTGATCAGCCATTTAATGCCTTTGAAAATGGCAAATCCACAGGAGAGATTGATAGTGCGATCTCGCGTCTCAACACTCTAAGCTACGTAAGTAATCAAACCGGTCGCCCTCGTAAGGTCAATAGTGATCAAGAATTCGACCCTCAAACAGTCTTTCGTGGTTCTTCTCCCGGTGTTGAAGTCGGTCCATATCTCTCTCAGTTTTTGCTGATTGGTAATACAGATGTCAATCAAGATGAGGATGGTAATGGTGGGGGACGCGTCGCCGAAGGCAAAATTACCTATGGTGTCCTGCAAATCGACCAGAAGGTTCCTATTGCTGAACCGTGCAAAAACTACATGATTACCATGCCTGAGTATGTGAAGGTACAGCGTGGTATCAAGCCTCCTAGGGAAACCTACGGTGCCAAAAAAGGTCAACCTGTTTCAGCGCCAGCTCGCCCTCCCCGTCGATTTATTTCTACACTTCGTGACTTGGCCACTTATGTCCATTATGATGCGTTATACGAAGCCTACTTAAATGCTTGCATCATCCTGCTAGGCATGGGCACCCCCTTTGATCCGGGATTTGATCAACTCTCAGGGGGGGCGACTTTTGTTGGCCACACGAAAACGTCTCGTAATGCAGGGGGGTTCGCGCTTTATGGTGGCCCCCACATTCTCAATCTTGTAACAGAAGTGGCGACCCGAGGTCTAAAAGCAGTTCGTTTCCAGAAGTTCAACAGTCATATTCGTCTGCGCCCCGAGGCGTTGGCTGGCAAACTTGAGCTACTACGCTGTGGTGCCAAAGTTCCTACAGCATTAGCATCAGACATTGGTGTCCTAAGAGATGCTTTGGGACGTACTCTAACCGCGATCGCAAATGGCCCTGGTTGTGGCACCCATTTCTTACCCATGGCGTTTCCAGAAGGCTCACCTATGCACCCTGCCTATGGCGCAGGTCATGCCACTGTTGCAGGGGCCTGTGTCACCATTCTTAAAGCCTTCTTTGATACCAGTGCTGTTTTGGCTAAAACTAAGGGCGGTGCGATCGCTTTCAAGCGTGAAGAACACGGTGACAAACCTGTTGTTTTCCGTGCACCTGACCTCTCCCATCCTTCTACGGGCGAAGGTGCACCTACAGGGTGTCTTGTGGAGTCTACTTGCAGTGAGTTTCTCACCCTAGAGGGTGAACTAAACAAGCTTGCAGCGAATATCTCTATTGGTCGTGATATGGCTGGAGTCCACTACTTTAGTGACTACTACGATAGTTTACGTATGGGTGAAGAGATCGCCCTCGGTATCCTTGAAGAACAGGCCTTAACCTACTCTACCGATCCGTTTGTGCTCTCTGTGCCCACATTTGATGGTGATGTTGTCAGGATTGGCCGCCGATGACCCGTTTACCCCGTCATGCATCGAAGGTAAAGCCCCCCTTGCGGGGGCGGGCGGCTACGAAACAGTATCGTGGAGAGTTTGCTCCTGTCGCATCCGTACGTCGCCCCCTGCATCCCTATGGCTCTCCACAAGAGCTACCCTGCAAGGAGATAGACCCTCCCACGCTTCCTCCTAAGGATGTAGATCCTCCCATCACTCCCCCCCATAAAACTAGTTTGTTCGCAGACATCGTTCAGTTTTATAAGAGTTTTGCCAGACTCCTAGAAACCTTGAATCAACCCTGGCAGTGGCTATTAGCATTAGCTACTGTTCTCAGTGGCCTGCTTTTGCTAAATCGACTCCTATGACAGTCTGACTGAATTAAATGCTATAGGCAGTTTGGAATCAAGAACAAGAGAGATAAACAGCTCTCTTCAAACCCCTAAGGACAGCACAGATAAAACCCCTATGCCGGAAGTTTCGAAGGTTGCCCCTCGCCAAACTTCCGGTTTCCTAGTATTTAAAGTTCAAGTCCTTTCATGCATATCTGCCATCATTAAAGTCAGCCAATTTTAGGATAATGCTGCGTTAATAACCTCTGGCTTGAGGGCACGTTAAGTTAAAAGCTCCTTGAGCAAAGCCTTGATCAGCATGCGAGGGAACCCATGAAATTTACGCTTCAGTCCATCCTTTATCCCCTAATGCTAGCTGCGGTTGTTGGATGTGCAACCCAACCTAAGTTTGACTCGGTTTACACTCGCTTAGAAACACCTATTCTCAAGGCCGGTAGCGCAATTCCTAAGCCCCAGGAAGATGTAATCTTAACAGTCTCAGGTAAAATTGGTGCAACGAATGATGGCCAAAAGATCATCATGGATATTCCCACCATTGAGTCAGTAGGACTGGTGGAATATACTGTTCAAGATCCATTTGAAAAAGAAGAACACACATTTAAAGGGGTCTTGATGAAAGATCTACTGGAATTATGGCAAGTTCCTCCTGAAGCCAGCGTGCTGGGTGTGCTTGCCTTAAATGATTTTCAAGTAGATGTCCCCATCCATTTAGTTCGTGACTATCCAGTCATTTTTGCATTACAACAAGATGATGAATACATGACTCCCGATTATCGTGGCCCGGCCATGCTCGTTTTTCCCTACAATGACTACAAATTTGAGCTGGGTACAGATTCCTATTGGGTATGGCAAATTAAGAACATTACCGTGAAAGAGTAGTGATACTTCAAGGTTTATGCGATAGTTGTCATGCGTATACCTTTGACTCCGGTAGAAACCAAACTTATGCCTGGGAAAGGCTTCAAAAGTTTTCAGACCAAAATCGTGATGCTGGCAACAATCTCGGTGGGATTATTTGGAGCCATTACTTTCAGCGGTCTCAACCTGATTGATTACTTAAAAGCCCAAGATGAACTCCTAACCAGTGGCCTCAATCGTTCTGAGCGGGGGGTCAATCAATTGAACCGGGAAGTTTTACGATTAGCCGTTCTAGCTAGAGCTAGACATGGCGACCTTGACGTGATTGCTATTAAGCAACAAGTTGATCTTGTGAAGAGTCGTCTGAGGGTAATTCAAAAGCATCATATCAGTAGCGATCTACCTCCTGAACTTGCTAGTAAGCTCACTGAATTTGACCGTGCCTGGCAAATATTAGAGGTAAACCTGAATCACTGGATTACTGATTCTACAAATGATGCATTACAAACTCAGCTTTACGAACAGCTTGTCGACTTTGAGTACCTAATCAATGATCTGGGCAATAAACACTCTCATCAGAGACGAGATCAGTACGTACAGTTGGTAAATCTACGATCTGGCGCAATTCAGCTTATTACAGTCATTTCTATCTTATTTCTCATTTTTATCTGCTTTGCAATTATTAATACAGCCCAATTCATTCAAGAACGTCAGCGAATTCTCGCCACCATTCGAGAGCAAGAGGAGCAATATCGCCGTATTATTGAAACTGCTGAAGAAGGTATTTGGCTCTTAGACCCCCAAGGAAAAACTACCTTTGCCAATTGCAAAATGGCAGATATCTTAGGCCTCGATGAGATAAAGCTAAAGGAAGCTAGCTTATGGGATTTTCTTGCTTCCCGTGAAGATAAACTTAAAGTCCGTGAGTATTTGACTGCTCTTCAACGGGGGGCGCGAGTGCCCCATGACCTACAGTTAATGCGGCCAGATGGAAAGACTTTATGGCTGTTGACCAATGGCACTCCAATTTTCGATGACATTGGCCAACATACGGGGACACTCTGTATGCTGACCGATGTGACTGCCCGAAAGCGGTCTGAAGAAGAACTCAAAATCGCAAAACAAAAGGCAGAAGTTGCAAATCAGGCAAAAAGTGAATTTTTGGCTAACATGAGCCATGAACTTCGCACGCCTCTGAATGGTATTCTTGGCTATTCTCAAATTTTGAGAAGAAGCCAAACGTTAACTGCACGAGAACGTAATGGAATTAGTGTTATCCATCAATGCGGAACCCACCTGCTCACCTTGATCAATGACATTTTAGATCTAGCTAAAATCGAAGCTCGTAAACTGGAGTTAATACCTGTTGCAGTAGATTTACCAGCACTACTCAAAAGTGTTGTGGAAATATGCAAAATTCGCGCTGACGAAAAAAAACTGAGATTGATTTATCAGCCCAACCCTCAATTGCCAACTGGGGTCATCGTTGATGACAAGCGTCTACGGCAAATTTTAATTAACTTATTGGGCAATGCTATCAAATTTACCAATCAAGGGAGTGTCACCCTAAAGGTAGATGTGCTGATGCTTGATCAGATGCAAACATCGTTACGATTTCAAGTCATTGATACTGGGGTAGGCATTGCCAAAGCTCATCTGTTTAAACTATTCCAATCATTTGAGCAAGTAGGTGATCGTCACAAACAGTCGGAAGGGACAGGTCTCGGTCTCGCAATTAGTCAACGTATTGTGCAGTTGATGAAAGGTACTATCCAAGTACGCAGTCAAATTGGAGAGGGTAGTGAGTTTTTTTTCACGGTTAAACTTCCTTTAACGCAGCAATGTAAGGAACGACCAATAACCTTCAACATCCGTCATATAATTGGTTACAAGGGTCGTCGTCGTCAAATATTAGTAGTGGACGATCATTGGGAAAATCGTGTTGTTTTAAGGAATCTACTAAAGCCATTAGGTTTCGATATTGTTGAAGCTGAAAATGGTCAAGAGGGGCTGGACATACTTGGCTCCGGGTCTCCTGATTTAGTGATTACTGACTTAGTGATGCCCACAATGGATGGGTTTGAGTTTTTAAAGCGCATTCGTAATTCTGAGGACCTCAAACAAGTCAAGGTTATTGTCTCGTCAGCCTCAGTATCCCAAAGTGACCAGCAAAAAGCCCTAGCTCAAGGCAGCGATGGTTTCATAGCTAAGCCTGTAGATGAGACTCATTTATTCGAGATCCTGTTAACTCATTTGAAATTAGAGTGGATCTACCAATCTCAGCAGGATAGTCCCCTACAAGCAGCATCTGCCAATGCTGAACTCATCTTACCTCCAAGGCAAACATTAGAGATGCTGTTTACTCACGCACGAAAAGCTAATTTAAAGGTGTTGCGATCGCAAGTCGAACAGTTAGTGGCTACAGATCAACGATATCTCGTCTTTGCCGAAACCATTCTACAGCTGGCCAAACAATTTCAAGTCGAAGAAATTGAAGAACTCCTGCAACAACATCTGACAAATATGTAACTGCCATAGAAAACCTATGTGAAGCATACAGAAACCAATGTCTCTCCAGATAAAAGAAAGGAGCAGCATCAAGCCGCTACCTTTCTTCCCAAATATTATTTAACCCATCAACATCTTACTTCATAAAGAAAGTCTCAGATGTCTTTACACTGTTGCTGCTTTAGCTAAGAACTTCTCTAGTTCTGTGAGTTTGTCTGCGTCTACTTTAGTCTGCATCGGACAGAACTTAGGACCACACATAGAGCAAAACTCAGCTGTCTTGTAGATATCAGCCGGTAGTGTTTCATCGTGATACTCACGAGCACGCTCAGGATCTAAGGACAGTTCAAATTGTTTATTCCAGTCAAAGTTGTAGCGAGCGTGGGAAAGTTCATCATCGCGATCGCGAGCTCCCGGACGATGGCGCGCAATGTCAGCTGCATGGGCTGCAATCTTATAAGCAATTAAGCCATCGCGGACATCTTCAGCATTGGGTAAACCTAGATGTTCTTTGGGGGTTACATAGCAGAGCATAGAGGTTCCATACCAGCCCGCCATAGCTGCACCAATGGCGGAGGTAATGTGATCGTACCCGGGAGCAATGTCAGTTACTAAGGGTCCCAGCACATAGAATGGCGCTTCTGAGCACTCTTCCATTTGTTTGCGTACGTTAAACTCAATTTGGTCCATGGGAACGTGACCAGGCCCTTCCACCATCACCTGGACATCGTGTTCCCAAGCACGTCGGGTCAGCTGACCAAGTGTTTTTAGTTCTGATAGCTGCGCCTCATCCGAAGCATCATGGAGACAACCCGGACGTAAAGAGTCACCAAGACTAAAGGAAACATCATACTTTTTGAAAATTTCGATGATGTCATCAAATCGGCTATAAAGAGGATTTTGCTTATGGTGATGCAACATCCATTGGGCAATAATGCCACCACCCCGAGAAACAATACCGGTAATGCGATTTTTCACCAACGGTAAGTATTCAATCAGTAGTCCTGCATGGATGGTCATATAGTCCACGCCCTGCTGAGCGTGCTTCTCAATGATGTGAAGAAAATCATCCTCAGAGAGATTTTCAATGCTGCCATGGACACTTTCTAACGCTTGATAGATGGGAACTGTACCGATGGGAACGGGAGCAGCATTAATAATGGCAGTACGAATCTCATCTAGGTTGCCACCACCTGTGGAGAGATCCATCACGGTATCAGCACCGTATTTCACAGCAAGGTACATTTTGTCCAACTCTTCGCTGATATCAGAAGAATTGGGAGAAGCACCAATATTGGCATTCACCTTGCACTTACTGGCAATGCCAATAGCCATAGGCTCTAGATTGGGATGGTTGATATTGGCTGGAATAATCATCCGTCCCCGAGCAACTTCTTCTTTAATCAGATCAGCAGGTAGATTCTCTCTCTTAGCTACATACGCCATTTCCTCTGTGATCATGCCCTGACGCGCATAGTGCATCTGGGTAACATTCGCTTGTCCTCGACGGGGGGTAATCCAGTTTGTTCTCATCTTTAAACCAAAATAAAGTGGGGTAACAAATGGTGACGACTTGGCCAGGTCGGCCCAGGAATTAGGCTGGCAAGCTGTCTTCAGCTTGAGCTACATAAGGTGTAGCTTGTAGCTGATCGTAATTAAAAACGGGAGCTGTACCATTTTGTTTTGCTAAGGTAGTCCAAACTAGTGTGACCACTGTTGAAGTAATCAGCGCTGCTGCAAAGCTATGGAGTAGATCTGCACTACCAGGCACCATTGGAAATAAGGGTGAAAAGTCTGGTTTTTGAAAAAACAGTAATCCTGCCACCATCCCTATGAGCGAGCTAACAAAGGCATTACACCCTGTAAGATGGCGACTGTATAAACCATATAGCATGGGGAATAAGACGGCTGCACAAATCAAATCGGCAACAAAAAATAAATACAGTACGCTGTAGCCTTGGGAGGCAATTGCGATCGCAGGCACCCCTATCAAAACAGTTAAAATTCGTGAAACTCTCAGCACATTCTTCGCTGACGGGTCAGGCAACACGCGCATAAGATCTAGCGTGAACACACTGGAAATACCATTGAGCATGGTGTCCAGGCTGCTCATTACTAGGGCCAGAGCCAATACAATCACACTGACTAACACCCAACCAGGCATCGCGAGTTGGCTCAACAAACCAAAGAACGCAGTTGCACCAATAATGTCCGGTTGTTCTGCTGCTAAGGGAACTGCCAACACACCTAACAAGCCTGCAATAAAGATCAGTGGCAAAATGATAACTGCCGACCCCAGAAAAGCTCGACGCACTGTTTGGCTGTCACGACAGGCATAAACTCGTTGCCAGTTGCCCTGATTAAAAACCTCTGCGGCAACAATAGCAATGATCAGTGTGGCTCCAAAGCGAACACCATCAATGTTGCCCAAGGATAATAGCTCGGGCTGCTGAGCAGAAACAGCAATAAAGGCATCTGTCCCCCCCAAAGCCACAACAATCATCCCTGAGCAGATCAACAACAAGGGCACAATCACCACAAACTGAACCACATCAGTCAAGATCGTGGTGCCTAAACCTCCTACCGTCGTGTAAATAAACACTGCTGTAATCACTACCAGAGCGGTGACTCCTAGAGGAACATCGGCCACTAGCTGCAATGCCTTGGCAATAGCTGTTAGCTCTGCTGCCAGGTAAATAAACATGTAAAAAACAATTACCGTCTCCACCAGCCAGTACATGGGGCCGCCAAAGCGATGCTTTACATACTCATTTAGGGAATGACCCTGGGGCATTAGGTGGCGTAGTCTTGGCCCTACGATAAAAAATAAGGCCACGGCCCCTGCTGAACCAAGACAATAACCCAAAATAGCTGACACTCCACCAAACGCGGAGCCTGCCTCCTGGGGACTAAATAAAATCCAGGCTCCCAAAGCTGAAGCCGTCACCGTTGCCAAGGCTGACCAACCACCAACCTGGTTGCGATTGACCATGTAGCTTTCTAAATCAATCCGTTGACGCCCAGCATAAAGCACACCAAGTAGGGTAAATGCTGCTGCCGTTACTAGAGTCACTAGTAGCGCGATCGCTCCTATGGACACCATGCTTCCTCATTGCGTTGGGCAGAACACTAGGAGCGATGAGCATAGTCTGTAGATAACAGATATCACCCCTTGACTTTCCCACGGATGCATTCAGCAGTAACAGTCAACTAAATCGGCTGCTTCCCTACGCTGGCATGACCCAGACTCAGGTTCCGAGGGTATAATCTCAGCCCGTTTGAGTGGGCACCCCTAGCTATGTGATTGATATTATCACAGTAATTATCAGAAGGCAGTGGATCGGGTTCACTGCAAAGAAAGGTTACGTAGCTGTTCAGAGAAAACTGGTTTTACTTGGCCAAGACTTCGAGGGTAAGGGCGGTTAAAGATTGAGTCACCAAGGTATTCCCACTGGGGCTGAGATGAATATGATCTCGATAAAGATGTTCAGGTATAGGGGTATCTTGGAACAGTTGTAAGAAATCTATATAGGGAATCTGTTGCTGAGCGACTAGTTTATCCACTCGCTCACGGGCAACAATCTCATAATCTCTTGGGCCATGGAGCACCTCCCGTTTAAGAGGGGTCATGGCTAACAACAATATGCCGTTGTTGGTAACTACATATTTCTTGATCTCAATAATGGCTGTTAGATTTTTGCCAATGCGATCTCCTTTCTCGTTCTGAACCTCTTTTAAACCTGGAATAGGTTGTTGTTTCTTAAAGCGGTTAAAGATTTCTAAGATAGCAAGCAAAGGCTTTTGATTTGGATAACTGCGGTCTTTACCCACCTGAAGCGAATTAGGCTGGACACCAAAGAGATCATCAGTGTTGATCACCAATATAACAATCTGTGACTCAAAGATTCCAAATTTTTGTAGATAAGCCAGTTCGTTGCGAGGTCCCCATGAATTGGCAGATGCATTGAGCACTTCAGCCCACTGTATCTCATCATATTGAAGAAGGCTATTCTCTAGTCTTACCGATAATGTAGAAGATTGATCGGTCCACCAATTTCCGTTAACAATAGAGTCGCCAATTAGAAATACCCTTAGAATATTCAACGGTCGAGTTTTTTCAATCTCATTCGACCGCATGGAATATTGATTGATGTTAATTAAATTACCGAAGCGTCGCACTCGCTGATTGGGGGCTAACAGATACCCGATAGTATCATCAGCTACATAGAGAGGTGGATTGCCAAACCCAAACAAGAGCTTCAGGGCTAACTCCACTAAGAGAAATCCTACTAAAGCAAAAAGCAATCCTAAAATAACAAACTTCACGGATAGCCCCCGTTTAGAAAGAAAAATATCAAGAATAAGAATTAATCTTCACGCTACCATGCCCCCATATAAACATTTTGCCAGCATTGCGCTATAGGCAATTTAATCTGATATTTTACAGTTGGCTCAATTCAATAACATGACCATCTGGGTCTTGGACAAATATCGCTGCACGACCAGACGAACTGGCTTGCATCGGTATATGAGCTAACTTTAATCGCTGTTTGGCAACGTCTAAATCTGTAATTGCAAATGCTAAATGTGCTTGACGCCCCCACTTTTCATCAGGGGCTGGCTGAGAATAATCACGCTCCGCTACAATTAGGTGGATTTGAAAAGAGCCTAGCTGGTACCATGCTCCAGCAAATTTCAGGGTTCGTTCTACTTTGGTTAGTCCAAGGACTGTTCCATAGAAATGTTCTGCTGTTGCCAGATTTGAAACGTTGATGGCGGCATGCAGAATTGACTGTAACATCTCTTAAATTTTCTAGTCAGCTTCCTTATTGTAGCGAGCCGTAGTTGGGGCTAGCTTGACAGTTCAGGTATATTGCATCACTAGCCAGATAACTTCTCTCAATCGTTACTCCAGAATTAACCTGGGTTTACTAATATCATCAGTCAAACACAGTCTGGTGTGATTCGATGGGTATCGTTATCCTGTGAGTAGCCCTCTCTGTGTACTCCTGCAAGTCTTTATGAACACAGTCAGTCCTTTAAATGCAGCACAAGTTTTGACCAGGCAAAAGCCTCGGCTTCTAGTTGTCGATGATGAACCCGACAATTTAGACTTGCTATACCGCACATTCCGTCGCGAATATCAGGTTTTGAGAGCTGAGAGCGGCAGAAAAGCATTAGAGGTATTAGAAGATGATGGCGAAGTTGCGGTCATTATTTCTGATCAGCGGATGCCTGATATGAGCGGCACTGAGTTCCTGAGTAAGACGGTGCCTGACTTTCCGGACACGGTTCGTATTATTCTTACAGGGTTTACAGACGTTACAGATTTGGTTCAAGCCATTAACAATGGTCAAGTCTATCGCTATATTACTAAGCCTTGGGAGCCAAATATTCTAAAACAGCTAGTTCAAAAGGCTGCTGACACCTATGAGCTGCTTAAGGAAAGTCATCATGCACTGTATGTTGCTGATCGGCAATCTCAGCTCATGGGCAGAGTCGCTGAGATTGCCCACATGGCGATGCAGGAAAGCGAGGTACTACAGTTTATTGCTGATGGATGGGGACAAACGCTATCAGCTCAGCTATGTGTCATCAAGTGTGTAGACAATGGAGCAATGGCTACGTTTGGCAACTTGGGTGGTCAAAGCCTAGACAGTAACCCGTTAGTGCAGGCTGTAATGGCAACTCGTACTCTGCAAACTTTGCCTGACGTGAGCGCTAGCAACGTCAATGATCATCTCTACGAGGCAACAGGTACACGAGCTCATTTAGTTGCCCCTATCATATTTCAAGAACGTCTGTTAGCAGTGGTGTCACTCCATTGGGCCCACAGCTATCGCACGCTCACTGATGTCAGCAATATTCTAACGATTGCAACGAATCAAATGGCTCAAGCTCTAGTTGCAGTCCGCTCTCAATAGGCTCAAGCGGCAGTATGATAAAAGGCGGATTCAGTTGCCGTAGTCAGCATCAATTGTATGCTAGGGTCGCTGATCACACTTGTCCGTAGGAAGGAACTGATGGCTCAGGCTGCTCCCGATGCCAACTATATTCGTGACTTATTCGACCGGATTGCACCGGTCTATGATGACTTAAACCAATCTCTGAGCTTTGGTCTACACAAGGTTTGGAAGCAAATGGCTGTGGATTGGAGTGGTGCCGAGTCAAGGATGAATGTTCTGGATGTATGCTGCGGTAGTGGTGATTTGGCCTTACTGCTAGCACGAAAAGTGGGGGCTGATGGTCGGGTGACCGGGGCAGATTTTGCGGTTGAGCAACTTGCGATCGCAGCCCAACGTGCTGCCACCAGGGGCTATACCACCCGCACTACTTGGGTTGAAGCTGATGCCCTTAATTTGCCCTTTGAGACCAATCAGTTTGATGCCCTGACCATGGGCTATGGTCTACGCAACCTCATCAATATTTCCAAGGGGCTGAGTGAACTCCACAGGGTCTTAAAGCCCAATGGCAAAGCCGCTATTTTGGATTTTCATCGTCCGAGTTCTGCTTTCGTTAAGCAGTTCCAGCAATGGTATCTCGACACCATTGTGGTGCCCACCGCTCAGCGATGCGGTCTGACCGAAGAGTATGCTTATATCGGTCCCAGCGTAGATCGTTTCCCTATGGGTAGTGAGCAAGTTGCCTTGGCCCAAGAAGTCGGTTTTCGTGAGGCTGTGCATTATCCTCTCGTCGGGGGGATGATGGGTGTCCTGGTGGCGCAAAAATGATTGCAGTTTCTCCCATTGTGTTGGTTGTGCCCCCCATTGTGGGTGGCATTATTGGCTATTTCACTAACGATTTAGCCATCAAAATGTTATTCCGACCCTATCGTCCTATCCACCTGTTTGGCCAACGACTACCATTTACGCCAGGGTTGATTCCGAGCAACCAAAACCGTCTGGCCAAGCGGATTGCCGATACGATCATGGGGTCACTTTTGACGCCCGAAGAGCTACAGCGGCTGGCGAAGCGACTACTTAAAACTGAACGTATGGAGGGTGCCATTCGTTGGCTCTTGAACTTAGCCCTCACCCAAACGCAGACTAGCAACCAGGACAAAACAGCCTATATCCTCGGCAATATTCTTCAGGATATGCTGGGCCAATCTTTACCCAAAATGTTAAAAGTATGGGCCCGGGATGAGAATTTTCTGGCTGATCAAATTGACCATATTTTTGATCAGGTCCTGCTGAATTTTCGTCTAAACGAAAATCAGGCCAAACAAATTTCTACCTGGGTGCGCCAGGGCATTTTGCCGCCTGATCGTCTACGTCGCTTAATTATTGACTTTCTCACCGATCGAAATATTAAGGTGATTGACGAAACTTTACGAGAAAAAACTAGCGGTACGTATTGGGTGGTCGCCAATATTTTGGGCGTGCGCAATGCTCTCACCCGTCTACGCACCTATTGTTTAGATGAACCGGTCAAGTGTAACAGCCGCATTGCTGAACTGATTAACGCTCTACGCGTGGAAAATCGGTTTCAAGAATGGTTGCAAAATTTCTCACTCCAGGATTTTCCAATATCGACCGTCCAACAACTCAGGCTCACCCTGCGGCAGACTATTCGCAGCTATTTACAAACAGACGGGGTGCCGTTGCTCAGGGGGTTAAGTGACTCCATTGACTGGCACAAGGTAGCCCAGCGATTACTGAAACGATTACAGACATCCTCAGTCGTTATGGATTCTCTGGATACTGCTAGTCAAGAACTCGCTCTTATCCTGGAACGATATTTGGAGGAAGATTTGGAAAACATTGTTGCTAAGGCAATTCCCATTCTTGATATTGACCAGGTGATTATGGAACGGGTCAATGCCACGTCCCCACGAAACCTGGAAATGGCGATTCAAGGCATTGTCCGCAATGAGCTACAAGCCATTGTTAACCTGGGGGGAATTTTGGGTTTTACTATCGGTCTCATACAAGCCGGAATTTTATTATTCCAGTAGGGGGATTGCATGCAATCCCCCTACCGCATACAAAAAACAGGGCACCTACAAGAGATGCCCCTACGGAGATAATTTGAAACGCTTGGATGATGTGGATAGCCAACCGGTGAATTAACCGAATCGGCCAGATACATAGTCGCGGGTGTATTCTTCGCGAGGATTGCTAAATATCAACTGCGTATCGTCATATTCCACCAGATACCCCATCTTGCCACCAGCTTCAGTGGCCTGTGCATTGAAGAAGGCAGTCTTATCTGAAACGCGGGATGCCTGCTGCATATTGTGGGTCACAATCACGATTGTGTATTGTGTCTTCAGGTCATGCATCAACTCTTCGATTTTTAGTGTGGAAATGGGGTCAAGGGCAGAGCAGGGCTCGTCCATGAGGATGACTTCGGGTTCGATGGCGATCGCACGAGCAATACACAAACGCTGCTGCTGCCCACCTGATAGGCCTAAACCACTGTCTTTGAGCTTATCTTTGACCTCATCCCAAAGGGCTGCCCCTTTTAAGGATCGCTCCACTAGCTCATCCATATCACCTTGGTAACCATTAATACGAGCACCAAAAGCAATATTTTCATAGATGGACTTTGGGAAAGGGTTTGGCTTCTGGAAAACCATGCCCACGCGGCGACGTAGTTCTACAGGATCAAATCGCTTAATGTTTTCTCCGTCAAACAGAATATTGCCGTCAACGCGAGCACTTGGAATCAGATCGTTCATCCGATTAAAACATCGCAGCACAGTACTTTTGCCGCATCCAGATGGACCAATAAAGGCCACAATTTGGTTACGAGGAATATCCAGAAAAACGTCTTTAACCGCCAAGCTAGATCCGTAGTAAACTGAGATTTTTTCAGCCTTTAAAGCTGTATCGGTCATAGTTTTAGGACGTGTATCTTGCATAATTTATAATTCCTGCGAATACCCAATATCTTGGTAAATGAATGCGGTAAACTAGTGCGTCTTCTGAAAACGATTACGCAAGTAAATTGCGATCGTATTCATCAACAGCAGCATGACCATCAGCACGATAATTCCTGAAGCGGCAATATGGTGAAACTCTTCTTGGGGACGGCCAACCCAGTTGTAGATTTGAATGGGCATTGCCGTAAACGGACTTTGCAAGTTCTCAGGTGTAGAGCGAATAAACGCAACCGCACCGATCGCGAGCAAAGGTGCTGTCTCTCCAATAGCGCGAGATAGCGCCAGAATTACCCCAGTTAAGACACCAGGCATTGCACTGGGTAGCACGTGATGCCAGACAACCTGCCACTGATTAGCACCTAACGCAAAACCCGCCAAACGAATGCTGTTGGGTACTGCTCTGAGAGCTTCTCGCGTAGCCACAATAATCACTGGCAAAATCAGTAGCGAGAGCGTTAACCCCCCGGAGAGCACACTGCGTCCACCTGTTAAGGGCTCAAGAATACGCACAAAAACAGCTAGACCCAGCAAACCATAAATAATTGAGGGCACACCAGCCAGGTTCCCAATGTTTATTTCCACCAACCGGGTAAACCAATTATCAGTGGCAAACTCCTCAAGGTAGATGGCTGCACCCACACCAATGGGGAACGATACCGCTGCCACAATCCCCATTACCCACATGGTGCCGAAGAAAGCTGCCTTGATACCGGCCTGCTCAGCTTTTCGTGATGGGAATGCTGTAAAAAAGTTAGGGTTTAGCGTGCCTAAACCATCTTGCAAAATCGTAAACAACAACCATGCCAGCACCACAACAGAAATGATAGTGGCAGTCCATGCAGCTGTTGCAAATACTTTATCTAGGTTGTAGCGACCGGACAAATCCTGCTTAAAGTTGCCAGTTGGTACATCCTTATCTTCAATCCCTTGAGCCGTCATGTCCTTGTATTCCTATTTGCTCACTTGCTCTACTACTCATCACACGGTCTGCGTTAACTCAGAAAACGCTTTCATTAGTCGTACTTCTGACGGAAACGACGCACAAACCAAAAGCTAAAGACATTGAGAGCAAGGGTAATTAAAAATAGGGTCATGCCCACTGCGTACAGAGTTTCGTAGGCAATGGTTCCATGGGGAGCATCCCCCTTTGTCACCTGCACAATGTAAGCTGTCATGGTCATGACGGGTACGAATGGATTAAAGCCCAGGGTAGGGTTTGCGCCTGCCGCCAAGGTCACAATCATGGTCTCACCGATGGCCCGTGACATCGCTAAAATCAGGGATGAAACAATTCCTGAAAGCGCAGCAGGCAAAACAACAGACCAAACCGTTTCACGCTTGGTGGCTCCCAATGCATAGGAACCATCACGTAAGGACTGAGGCACAGAATAGATGGCATCCTCACTCAAAGACGCCACCATAGGCGTAATCATAATTCCCAAAACAATGCCCGCACTTAGGGAATTGAAACCTTCCACAGGCTCTAAAAATGCCTGCAAGAAAGGGGTAACAGTCAACAGAGCGAAGTAACCATAAACCACCGTCGGCACACCCGCTAGAATTTCTAGAACAGGTTTGAGGATTTTACGTAGTTTGGGACTCGCATATTCGCTCAGGCAGATGGCAGCTAATAGTCCCAAGGGGAGGGCTACCGCGATTGAAATAAAGGTGATCATCAGCGTCGCACTGATCAACACAAAAATTCCAAACTGCTTACTCGCAAACAAAGGTGTCCAACGGCCAGCCGTTAGGAAATGAATAACCCCTTGAATATAAGAGACGTTTTCGCCATCCTTTGACAGCTCAGCTGGTAGATCTCCAAAGAAAGAAAAGGCCTCAAAAATGAGCGTTGCGATAATACCAATGGTGGTGACAATCGAAATTGCAGCAAATGCTCCGCAGATGATCTTAACGATCATCTGAATAGCTTGAGAACGACTGCGATTCGGTTGCCAAGCACCAGGGGCAATATCATTTAAGGGAAGCTCAGCTGTCATGCATAAAGTCCTCAGCTTGGGTTTAGGCTACACCACGTCCAGGCACCTGCTTACTCTGGGTCAAAACGACCGTTTTGGACGTGGACAATGTTCGAGTGCATCCAATGTTTAAGCCAATGCTTTAGGTCAGCTGTCACTCTTGTTTGCAGGGAATAAGAGTATCAGATGCAAAAATAGACTACTAAATTTTTGTCCAGAAACGATGCATCCAGCGATGCAGAACAGAACTTAGCCAAAGAGAACTGGGGAGAGTGAACTCTCCCCAGTTGCAATGACCAATCATCAGGCAGAGAGCCCCTGATGGGTTTAAACCCTACAGGTTAGTAGGGTCGCTGCCTAGCTTGGCCTCATCAACACGAGCCTTGGCATTAGCTAAGATCTCATCAGGCAATGCAACATAACCAGCATCACCAATTAGCTCGCCATTCTTGGGATCAAGCATGAAGTCAACAAAGGCCTTGACCTGCTCCTTAGTGTCGTAGGCTTCTTTCTTCACGTAGAAGAACAGGGGCCGGGACATGGGGTTGTAGGAGCCATCAGCGATAGTCTCAGTAGAAGGAGCTACACACTCACCAGCTTCGTTCTGGATTTCAACCGCCTTCAAAGAGTCAGAGTTCTCTTCAAAGTAGGCGTAACCAAAGTAACCTAGGGCACCCTCTTCACCCGTTACACCCTGCACGATTAAATTATCATCCTCACTGGCAGCATAGTCACCACGGCTCGCACCCTCTTCACCATTCACTTCATCGGTGAAGTAGTCGAATGTACCAGAGTCAGTACCAGGACCATACAGATCTAGTTTCTGATCGGGGAAGGACGGATCTACCTGGTTCCAGTTGTTAACTTGATCTTCAGCATCAGGAGACCACATGGTGTTTAGCTGCTCAGTAGTCAAGCACTGAGCCCAATCATTAGCCTGATTAGTCACAATGGTCAGACCGTCAAAAGCGACGGGCACCTCGATAAACTCAATGCCTGCCTCTTCGCAAGCCGCAACTTCTTCATCCTTGATAGGACGAGAAGCATTGGAAATATCAGTCTCACCAGCGCAGAATTTCTTGAAGCCACCGCCGGAACCCGAAATGCCGACAGTTACATTGACATCAGGGTTAACAATGCTGAATTCCTCACTCATTGCTTCTGCAATGGGGAATACAGTACTAGAACCATCAATTAAAACATCGCCAGAGACACCACCAGCAGCAGCAACTTCAGTGCCACCGTCAGCAGGTGCATCGGCGGTATCAGTTGTAGTGCCACCGCCGCAAGCAGCCAGGCTAGTTAATAGAGCAAGCAGAGTCGCTGAGTATGCGTAGCGCATTTTCCGTGCTTTGAATTCCATGATTGCTTAGACTTAAACTCCTCACCAACAATGTCTAAAGACATTCTTGGTGAAAACTACCGAGCTCAGGTAAAGGCAAGGTTAAGAAAAATTTGAAAATGTGCTTAAGCTAACATGCATCATTCCGTGATTTTGTGCCTTTAATAACGTTATTAATGTATAGCAAGCTACATTGGAGGTGCCCTAATACCGGGTCAAGCCGACAGGTTTTATTCCTATAATTAAAAAATAAACGGGTGTGATGCATGGGCTTAAATCTATAGCGCTCTCCTAAAAAGCCTGATTTCTAAGCTGATTTTTGACTGCTCTGAATATTGAATATAAGCTCCCCTCCTGTAAGTCGTCTGTGTCCGGCTTGTACCTGTTCTATTTAGCGTGATCCCTATGCACTGCGTAATTTACGATGGCGACTGTAATCTCTGTACAACCTTAGTCCAATGGTTAGAGTGGCTTGATCGGGGCCAGCGCTTTCATTATGGGTCGATGCAAGATGCTGAAATCCTGGAGCAGTTCAACGTTACAGCTGCTGATTGTGAGTTAGGGATGCTGCTAATTGATGAGGCTAATCCTAAGAGGCGTTGGCAGGGCAGTGCTGCTGCTGAAGAAATTGGAGCCTTGCTACCAGTTGGTGCTCTGTTTGTGGCTGCTTACCGTAGCTTGCCGGGCCTGAAGCGTTCTGGGGATCAGCTGTACATATTCATCCGTGACAATCGATATAGGTTATTTGGTCGGCGTGCTGCTACCTATGAGTCAATCCACCGCGTCTGTAAGTCAGACCGATGTGATCAATATTTTTAATCACCACGTTAAGGTCGGGACTCCTAAATACTTAAAATGCGCTGTGTAAAGTTAAGGACCCGCAAAAATGGCATCTTCTAAATCTTGACGGCTTAGGGAATATTTGAAACCCCGTTGAATATCTTCCCCGGTATCGCCTGCATCTAAATAACGCACAACTAGCGAGTCCGTTTCTAGAATTAAATCTGCTCGCCAGGTTGCCTTGGAAATTTCCCAGCGATTGAGTTCAGAATTGTCTTGCTTGCAACCCTGCTGGGTCAGCCATAGCTCAATGTCAGGCAGCGTGTGGTTGTACAGAGGTGTATCAGTGGAGGGAAGGGCCATGGCGTATTGCTATTGCTAAATTAAGGCTGTAAGACAGACAGGGTAAAATCACTATCGGCGATCCCCAAAATAAATACTAGGGCCAGGCAGACGGCAAACGTTAGCCCCAGTATAAACAGAGCAAATATCTCCCCTGCAGATAGGGGGCGATCGGTCGGATCAAGGTAGGTATAGCGAGACTCAAAGGGTGAATCTTTGCCGGAACCCGTCCTAACATCTTTAGGGGCTTGGCTCACGTAAAACCGAGAATAGCCTATTTTACTATCGTAGCTAAGACGTTGTTCTGGATTGCTTAGGGTGCCATAGGCTTCATTGAGGGCTTGAAACTTTTTGGTTGCGATCGCACTTGATAACTCAGTCGTATCAGGATGATAGAGCTTGCTTAACTCCCGATAAGCGCGACGAATTTCCTGGGGGGAGGCCGTCGGCTTTACCCCCAAAAGTTCATAGTGATTTTTGGGACTATCCTCAGAGACGCTATTTGTCGTCATATATGTCTGCCAAATTATGCCGCCGCTTCCAACGTTGCATGATCGGATAATGAGTTATCCGAATCGCGGATCAATCGAATTTGGGCCAGAGTAAATACGACTGGAATCACGCGAGTATAGTTTGAGGCAATTGCTCGCCAGCCTAGATCGACGATAAACCAAGTCCATAGGGCTGGCCCTAAGCAAGCAAATACACCCCGTACAGCACTGTATCGTGCCGTATTAATAGCCATGCCGCGAGAAGCCAGCTGGATAGCCGCTTTCCCCTGCACTTTAGTGCCCAAAGTAGCGGCCCCGCGCAGGGTTTGTTGAGCCACCTGATAACGTGCCATCTGGAGCGCAAACTGTTTTGCAATTTGCTGCAGTAACCAAGGGCGAATCACAGAACTAGCAGCAACGGCACCGCTCCCCTTAAGTACTAAGGCCATAGGATTTTGTTGTAACTGAGGCGATAGCCGTTGAAACTCTTTCATCTGCGCCAATTCATTGGTCAATCGTTTTTGCAGCTGACGTTGCTGACTAGGAGGTAGCTGCTGCCAGGTCTTTTCGAGTAACTGCAAAAATATTTCGGCTTCTAAATCGAGGGTGGATAATCGTGTAGACAACCGAAGTTTAAGGTGACGGTTGAGCTGTAGCAAAATTTGTCGATAGCTCAGATGTTGGGTGTCTTGTCGCAGCACCGTCAAACCATCAGCCGCCAGATAGCGCAGTCGAGCCTCTATTTGTTGGATACGATGGGTGCGATCGCAACTCTGCACCTTCTGGGGGGAAGGGGTACACCAATAATCTAAAGGATTAAACTTGGGTCGAAATAATACCTCGGCCAGGGCGGCCAGTTCAACGTGGGTTGCTAACTCTAACCCCGTCCTGAGTTCATCCACAGGTCAACTAATTGTGTTGAGACAGCATAATTTTGTTCTTCATTCTACATAGTTCTCTAGAGAAACGGGATGGACCAGGGGGGAGAAAAGGAGTTGGTGCATTCAGGACACCATATAATTTAATAGAAGTTTTATGCCAATGCAGCATGCTCCCGTTTTACTGGAAGCACCGTTCCCCTTACCTATTCCCTACTACCCATGCCTACTTTTCCAATCTCACTGCATACCACTGCCAGGACACCCCGGGGGTAACTTCAAACTCACAGGCAGTATCGCGTAGATGTAGAGCTTGCTGGTCAACTAAGTCAAATTTTTGTAAGTCTCTGGGAAGGGGGCCAGGATACTTCTCTAACATGGCTTTGAGCTTAGCCAATAGCTCATCAGGCTCTAAAAAGACCTCCTCGTTGCCAGGAATCAGCAACACAAACATCTCTTCGCTGTACATGGTGGCATCTGCCATAGATCGAGCCTCCGCTTGGCAAGATAGGTAACTCAATCCTAAGGGCTTACCATGGATAAGGTGGAATCACTTCAGCCCAGCCTTGATTTTCAGCATCAGATAACATTTGGCCAGAGAGTAACCACTCACAAAATGGTTGGCAGTGATACCATTGGGTATACACCACTATCCCGAGCGGATTACCGGGAAATCAAAATCTAACGATTTACCGGGTAATACCGTTATTGACTAGCTATCTGACTACAATTTAGCTCCGCTAGTCTAATCAACCGAGACACTTAAATATTAGGCTTGGATGCTTTTCCATAGCCTGTTTCGTTTTTCGGATTCATCAGTTCTTGTTCTGCTATCGACCGCTGCATCATGGTTCAAACCCCGATTTCTACTAATAGCCACGTAGCTCAGTCGTCGGTTCCGGCGATTAATCCTGTAAAGAAAGTATCCAGACTGGAAGGGATTAAGGAACGTAGTCAGTTTCTCCGGGAACCTGTAGCAACCGAGCTTGCCCAAGACACTACTCATTTCAGTGAAGACGGTATCCAGATCCTGAAATTCCATGGGTCTTACCAGCAAGATAATCGCGATAACCGAGTGAAAGGTCAGGAAAAGGATTACCGCATGATGTTGCGGACCCGCAATCCTGGAGGTTTAGTTTCACCGGAAATGTATCTGACCTTAGATGAGCTGTCGGACAAATACGGCTACAGCAACATTCGGGCTACCACTCGCCAGGCGTTCCAGCTCCACGGCATCCTAAAGAAAAATCTGAAGGCCACCATGGCGTCGATTATTCGTAGCATGGGGTCCACCCTGGGAGCCTGCGGCGATTTGAACCGCAATGTGATGGCTGTACCCGCTCCCTTTAAGGACAAACCAGAGTATGTCTATGCCCGGGACTATGCTAACCGGATTGCTGACTTACTCACGCCCCAAACTCCCGCCTACTATGAAATTTGGCTAGATGGCGAAAAGGCCGTCACTGGTGAAGAGCACCCAGATGTCGTCGCTGCGCGTCAGAGTAATGGCAATGGCACCACCTTCCAGGACAGTGTCGAGCCCATTTACGGCACCCACTATATGCCGCGTAAGTTCAAGTGCTCGGTGACTGTACCGGGAGACAACTCCGTAGACGCCTATACCCAGGATGTCACTCTGGTGGTAATTGTTGATGAAAATAAGGAGTTACTGGGCTTTAACGTATTGGCCGGTGGCGGTATGGGACGTACCCATAACAAAGAGGAAACTTTTGCCCGTATTGCTGATGAAATTGGTTATGTAGATAAGGAAGATGTCTATGACCTGGTAAAGGCAATTGTGGCCACCCAGCGTGATTATGGTGATCGTGTACAGCGCCGCCATGCTCGGATGAAGTATCTCATCAACGATTGGGGCGTTGAGAAGTTCCGGGCCAAGGTTGAGGAGTACTTTGGCAAGAGCCTGCAACCTTTTAAACCTTTGCCAGAATGGAAGTTCTATGACTATCTAGGCTGGTATGAGCAGGGCGATGGCAATCTCTTCCTCGGTGTCCATATTGAGAATGGCCGGATTTATGACAATGGTGCATTCAAGATCAAGTCAGCGCTGAAGGAAATTGAATTACGTTATCGGTTGCCCATCCGTCTTACTAGCAACCAAAGTCTGTTGCTAACGGAGATCAACCCAGCTGATAAGGACGAAATTGACCGTATCCTAACTAGCAACGGCATTGAAGCAGATAATCAAATCAATCTGCTTCACCGCTATGCCATGGCTTGCCCAGCTCTACCTACCTGCGGCTTGGCGGTTACTGAGTCGGAAAGAGCTATGCCCACTGTGCTTGACCGAATTCAAGCACTGCTGAATAAGCTAGGGCTAAAGAAAGAACACTTTGTGATTCGCATGACCGGTTGCCCCAATGGCTGTGCCCGCCC
This sequence comes from Leptothoe sp. LEGE 181152, assembly GCF_032906605.1. NCBI lineage: Bacteria > Bacillati > Cyanobacteriota > Cyanophyceae > Nodosilineales > Cymatolegaceae > Leptothoe > Leptothoe sp. LEGE 181152. The sequence continues at coordinate 149,916 of NZ_JASATU010000067.1, read as the reverse complement.
CTACATGGCTGAACTTGGCTTTGTGGGTAGCGCGCCTAATTCCTATCAGCTGTGGCTCGGAGGTTCGCCTAATCAAACCCGATTAGCCCAGCCTTACATGCAGAAAATGAACATTGATGATCTGGAGAGTACTCTAGAGCCAATGTTTGCCTTCTTTAAGAAAGGTCGCCAGTCTGGTGAAAGCTTTGGTGATTTTTGCGATCGCCTCGGTTTCGACGCGATTCGTAACTTTGCTGAATCCTATGTACCTGCCAAGAAGGCATCAGGTCGTCGTAAGCACCGTGTCGGTGTCTCTGGTGAAGTTTACCTACAGCTGAAGGAAGCCGCCGCCACCAAGGGCATGAGCATGGCACAGATTGCAGAGGATGCGATCGCGACTTATCTTAACAACCAAAGTAACTAGGCCCTTTTCCGGGTTAATCAATGGCTAAATTCACCAGTACTCCCAATCGCTGTGTCATCGTTGACGGCGAGGAGCTTTGGATCAGCCGTAGCGTTACCGTTCTGGCCATTGTCGTGGTCGTTTGTGACGGTAACGCCTACGTCCCCCTGAATAAACGTGGTCCTGACCTGCCGTCTGAGGTCGGCAAGTGGTGTTTAGCAGGGGGCTATCTAGACTATGACGAAACCATCGGTGGGGCTATGCTTCGTGAAGTCTGGGAAGAGCTGGGTCTGGATCTTAAGGAGATCCAGGCAAACCATCGACTAGTGGGTTCCCTTGATCAACCTAGTCTAGTTTTTAGTGAGCCCCGCCACTCCCAAAATGTCACCATGCACTATCCTGTGATGGTGTTTCTCAGTCAAGGTGCAGACCTACCGCCGTTAAATCCTCAGGTAAGCAAGGGCGAAGTCACAGACGTTGGCTGGTTTGAGTTGGAGAAAGCCCTGGAAATGGAATTAGCTTTCAAGCACCAGGAAATTCTACGTCGCTGCCTTAGCAACGAATTTGCTAAGATTTGGCCAGCATCGTGTCTGACCTAACGATATCCGCTCAGACTTTTACATCCGCTCTCCATAATCGATATGCGGCCAATTTCTAAACGTCCCCAACAAATCGCTGATAGTCAGTATCAAGCCTTAAGCACCCAGCATCTTTTTAGTCAGTACATGCTGCAGGACCAAATGCGGGACCAGGTGTTTATGGCGTCATTGAGTACCTTCAAAGCTGAACTACAGCGGATCAAAAAGTCGGCATCACTACGTCATGCAAGCCTTGATTGGTATTTAGACGAACTCAATGAGTTAAGACAGCAGTTTGATACCTACGTCAGCACATTACGTCGCAAAGGGTTAATACAGTTCACTCTACCCATGGAATTAGCCTTATTCGCCACCCGCAGCCAGTGGTTTATAAACTACCAAGGACCACAGATTCGTCGGGGATGGCAGCAAGCGGCCCAAGGCTTTCAGCAAATGTCTAACCCAGAAAAATAATAGCCACTAGCCCGAGTGCAGTTGTACGTTGACAAGACCCAAATCAAAATAGTCAGGATCAAAGTCCCCACCGACTTCATCCCATCGGGTCAAATATTGCGGGTCATCGGGGTCATCGAGAATTTCTATTAGCTCGTTGTAACCCCAAATACCGCCACAGCCTTCGGGAGGGCAGCGTAATTCTCCGGTGATGCAGTGGGGATAATGGCCTTGAGGGTCGGCGGGCAAAATCATTTCCACCTCTATAGTGTGAAACCAACCGTCACGTAGGTCATACACGTAACAGAACTGCACCAGATCATCCCTAATGATTTCATTAAGGGGCATTTGCAACAGAGAGGGCTCAGTATCAGATCGCTGCTTACCAATGCGGTAATGATAGTTCGATAAATTTTGCCACCCCATGGCAATTTGCACGATGCGATGCAATTCTTCTAAGTTTGTGGTGGCATTGACCAATAATCGTCGCCATATAGGCGGTTCGCTATCGGTTAAAGTCAGTTTGATTTGATAAATTCGCTCATTGGGCATCAAAGGGCGGCTCCATGTTCGGCTAACCAATCCTCACCCAATTGAATTGTAATATCTGAGTTAAGGTTGCCAGTACTTTCAACCCGCACCTCACCAATGCCTAAAAACTGCTTTAGCATTGATGCACTGGCACGATCACCACGTTGAGCAACGATGCGGGTTTCAGCAAGTGCCTCGTTCAAATCGTAGCCAACACTCACATTGCGATAGCCACTATCGTAGAGAGTATCCACCAAAGACTGGATTGCAACTTCATCACCAGTACTGTCTTGAATCACCACGCTTAAATAGGAAGGGCTGGTAGCCTCCATCATCTGAGCGGCATCTAACCCAAAGTATTGCTCAACCATCTCATCAATTTTTGCGTAATTTGGGAGCCAGTAGCTAAGACTATATTCTGTCGGACTACTAAAGTTACCTGGCAGCATCAACATCTGCACGTCTGAACGGCTAGTTTGAGACCCGTAACCTACCAATGCCACCAATTCTTCTACTGAGAGGTTGGTATCAACATGGGACTGAATAACTGACAAAATCTTCGGGAGTCGGGCGATGGTTGCTGGATTAAGCGTTTGCTCAATGACAGCCCGCATCATTGTCTGCTGGCGCTGTACCCGCCCAATATCGCCATTCTCGTCGTAGCGAAACCGTAGAAATTGCAGCGCCTGATTGCCGTCTAAAGTTTGTCGACCCGCTTTCAGATTGATGTACAGATGCTGGCTATCGTCCTGATATTTCATATCCTGTGGCACATTAACCGTCACGCCGCCCAGAGCATCCAGCAGTTTTTCCACACCCTGCACATTGATACGAACATAGCGGTCGATCGCCACCCCCCCTAGCAAGTCGCTGATGGACTCTGCTGTTAATGCAGGCCCCCCATCCAAATTAGCTTCATTGATTTTTGTCAACATACCATTGACCAATGCCCTGGTATCACGGGGAACAGACATCACCACGAGCTGCCCCGTGCGCGGATTGAAACGCAGCAGCAGCATAGTATCTGATAGGCCCTCAAAGGAGTTAACCAGGGCGTGATATCCCAAGTCCTCTGCACCTGCAACAGACCGATCGAGATCAGAGGTTAGAACTTTGACCCCAAGCACCAGAATATTCACCGGTCTGGTCAAACGGGGGAGGCGCAAACTACTGGTCGCAAGGATAGGTTCATCCTCGCTGAAAACAGCCGCTTCTTCAGGTGACAGCTGACTCTGTAACAGTGGCTGACTATTCATAGACACCGCCAGCAATGCCCCCGTAGCCGCTGAAAACGTCGCTACACTGGCCAATGACACAGTGATCCATGCCCACTTAGGTATGCCCAACCACCCACGACGTTTACGCTGCTTGGGCAATACCGCCTTCTTTATTGGCTGTTTAGCTGATTGTTTTTTGCGGTGTGGGATGGACACAGAATGACCTCAAACCTGGAGAATAATAATTGAGAAGAAGGGCTATGAAAGCGGAAATGTAGCCGTTAGTTTAGCGACTATTGGCCACAATTGACTAATTAATATAGCTACCCTTGCCCAAGGTAATGGAAAACTGCCATACATCAGGGACAGCAGTCCAATTTTTAGCAGAATAGTAGCAGTATTTTTCTGAAAAGACGGATCTTTTCAAAACGCAACATTAATCCGGTAGCCGGCGGCTTAGCTGGCTAACGCCTGGGAGCTTAGTCGATTTCCCTTGGAATATCCGTAGCATCAGCCATAGATTTGTCAGAAAATAGCCGCTCCCCACAAAGCTACTCGCAATCCAAAATCGTAGGGTCGCCAGCTGGGAAAATTCGCTATGGGCACCCGCACTCAGCAACACAGTTGCTAATAACCATCCCATTCCCAAGACAACGGCTAAGCGACTTACTTGCTTTAGCTGGGCATCAGGTTCATGGGGAGTACCATAAAGAGTTAACAGAGAGGCAGGAATGCCTAAAACTGGCACAAGGTTTAGATAGAGCCGTAGCCGCAATAGATAGTTAGGTGATGATTGTTTCACAAATAACCTTGACTGCTAACTACCGAAAAACGAGAAATAAGGCTGAATAACGAACAGAACAATCGATAATGTGCGCTGAAAGCTTAAGTGTTTTAGCGGAAGAAATGTATATCTATATTCAATATTATACTTTCACTTTGTAGATACATTTTGGGCTGGAAGGATCGTAATGAACGAAGCATTTTTAACCAATATAGCTAGCAATGCTACCAGCATTCTGATCGCAGTTGGTCTCAAAATTGTTGGGGCGCTCATTTTCTGGATTGTAGGTCGTTGGCTGATCAAGTTTGCCATTGGTTTGTTGACCCGTAGCCTTAAAAACACCACCATTGATCCAACACTAATTATCTACCTTAAATCTACCGTTGGTGTTGTCCTAAATGTTGTTTTAGTGGTTGCCATTTTAGGTTTCTTTGGCATTGAAACTACATCTTTTGCGGCCCTATTAGCTGCTGCTGGCATTGCAATTGGCGCAGCTTGGAGTGGTCTATTAGCTCACTTTGCAGCTGGAGCGTTTCTAGTTATTTTGCGTCCCTTCAAAGTCGGTGATTTTGTTGCAGCAGGCGGAGTGACAGGCACTATTGAAGAAGTTGGTTTATTTGTTACCAAAATCAACACTATGGACAATGTAATGACGATTGTCGGCAACAACACAATTTTCTCGGATACAATTCAAAACTTCTCTACCAATCCCTATCGCCGTGTTGATTTAGTTGCTCAGCTCGATAATTCTGTGGAGCCTAGCCAAGCGATCGCACTACTTAAAGAAAAACTAGCTGCCATTCCCAATGTCATGACAGAGCCTGCTCCAGATGTCGAGATTCTGGAATTCAATCCCATGGGTCCTGTTTTGGCAGTACGCCCCTATTGCAACAATAACGACTACTGGCAGGTGTATTTCGATACCAATAAAGTGATTCGCGAGGGCTTTGGTCAAGCTGGTTTCCCAGCACCTGCTCAGCACTTTACTGTGCATCAGCGAGCAGCCTAGAAACGAAGTCTCTCAAGAAACTGACATGTAGATGAAACGGTGAAACCATACCAACGCTCGGCAACACCATTTTGTTAATCCTAACGATTGACTAAAATCAACCTCAAGAGCGATAGACACGTCTATCGCTCTTTTTGATGGAAAGTTTTGACCGATAGCTAGCTGAAAGACAGTTAAGCGCGTAAGCAAAGCAGTATGATCAAGCACTTAGCTCATATTGTCATGCTAAGCACATAAATCCATGAATGCGCTAGGTCAAATCTCATCTGCTCAGTCTAATCAGCTATTGACCCAAGTTCGAGATATCTCTGTAGATATTGGCTTACAGATTATTGTTGCAATTATCATTCTAATCGTGGGTCGTTGGATGGCCTCGTTTGTCAAGCAGCTGATTAAAAAGCTAATGGCAAAGGCTCGCATTGAGCCAACGTTAATCTCTTTTGCTAGTAATATCCTTTATTACGGGACCTTAGCCTTTTTTATTTTGGCAGCCCTGGGTCAGCTAGGAATTGAAACAACATCGCTGATTGCTGTTCTGGGTGCTGCAGGCCTGGCGATAGGCTTGGCCTTGCAGGGATCGCTGTCAAACTTTGCCGCAGGCATCTTAATCATTTTATTTCAGCCCTTTCGAGTAGGAGACTGGATAGAAGCGGCTGATATCAATGGCATTGTGGAAGAGATCCAAGTGTTTACAGTTATCCTACGCACCTTGGACAATCGCACCGTAATTGTGCCGAACAGCAAGCTGACCGATAACAACATCATTAATTATTCAGCCAAGGGAATATTGCGGGTGGATCTGGTAATCGGTGTGGCCTATCAGGAAAATTTGGCCAAGGTTAAACAATTGACCTTGGAAGTTTTGGCAGGTCAAGACTTGGTGCTAGCAGAGCCTAAACCTACGGTAGGTGTCCTAGAGCTGGCTGATAGCAGCGTTAATCTGGCTGTGCGGCCTTGGACTAAAACTGAGAACTACTGGAATGTATATTTCGGCGTTCAGGAATCCCTTAAAACACGGTTTGATGAAGTTGGCATTAGTATTCCATTCCCTCAGAGAGAGGTTCATCTAATAGGGAGAAATAACGGGAATAATTCCTAAAAAGCTATTCTATTTTGAGTTTGAGAGGAGTCCATTGAGACGTTCTACAATCTTTTTATCCCTGACACTACAAGGATCCTGGGCGACTGCTGAGGTGGAATTGCGCTAGGATGGATGTAGAATCCAGAGAGTGGCACTCTTTTGTCAATTTTTCCGGTCTAATATTTTTTAAGATAGCGTAGGGGTAAGTGATGCTGGAATCATATCGCAAACATGTAGCTGAAAGAGCGTCATTGGGGATTCCTCCACTACCGTTAACTGCTGAGCAAACAGCTGATCTCTGTGATCTACTTAAGCAGCCGCCTGAGGGTGAATCTGAGTTTTTGATGCATCTGTTGTGCGATCGCATTCCCCCCGGAGTTGACCAAGCATCCTACGTAAAAGCATCCTTTCTAACCGCCATTGCCAAGGGCGAAACCACGAGTCCATTGATATCGCCCCTAAGAGCCGTGCAGCTACTCGGCACAATGTTAGGTGGTTATAACGTCCAGTCCTTGGTAGATCTACTTAAATCTCCAGATGCAGAACTGGCCCAAGCTGCCACCGATGCACTCAAGAAAACACTGCTTGTATATGACGCCTTTAACGACGTACTAGCGCTAGCCAAGGGCAAGGATAAAGGCAGTGACTACGCCCAACAAGTCGTAGATGCCTGGGCTACAGCGGAGTGGTTCACCAGTAAGCCCGAGGTTCCCGACACCATCGATATCACTGTTTTCAAGGTCCCTGGCGAAACTAATACAGATGACCTTTCCCCTGCCCCCCATGCCACTAGCCGTCCAGACATTCCCCTGCATGGTTTGGTGATGCTCGAGTCTAAAATGCCCAATGCCCTAGAAACCATTGCCGAGCTAAAAACCAAGGGTAATCCGGTGGCTTACGTAGGGGATGTTGTTGGTACCGGGTCCTCTCGCAAATCGGCGATGAACTCTGTTATCTGGCATTTGGGTGAAGATATCCCCCACGTTCCTAACAAGCGGACAAGCGGCTACATCCTCGGTGGCAAAATCGCGCCTATCTTCTTCAATACAGCAGAAGATTCGGGTGCTCTCCCCATTGAGTGCGACGTCTCCCAGATGGAAACTGGCGATGTCGTTACCATCCATGTGCGCAAAGGCGAAATTACCAAGGATGGCGTTGTCATTGCCACCTTTAGCCTCACACCTGACACCCTGCTAGATGAAGTCAGAGCCGGTGGACGCATTCCCCTAATGATTGGCCGTGCGCTCACAGATAAAACTCGTGCAGCTTTAGGCCTAGCACCTAGCGATGTATTTATTCGTCCTGCTGCGCCTACTGAGACTGGCAACGGTTACACATTGGCCCAGAAAATGGTCGGTAAAGCCTGTGGTTTGCCCGGTGTGCGACCGGGTATGTCCTGCGAGCCACTGATGACGACAGTGGGTTCTCAAGACACCACTGGTCCGATGACCCGCGACGAGATGAAGGAGCTGGCCTGTCTTGGCTTTAGTGCGGGGCTAGTGCTACAAACCTTCTGCCATACCGCAGCCTATCCAAAGCCAGTGGATGTAGAGACCCATGCCACATTGCCAGATTTCTTTTCCTCTCGCGGTGGTGTTGCCCTACAGCCTGGGGATGGCATCATTCACTCATGGCTAAACCGCATGCTGATGCCCGACACTGTGGGCACAGGCGGAGATTCCCATACCCGTTTCCCCTTAGGTATTTCCTTCCCAGCTGGGTCTGGTTTAGTCGCCTTTGCAGCTGCCATCGGTGCAATGCCTCTGGACATGCCCGAATCGGTTTTAGTCAAATTTAAAGGTGAATTACAGCCTGGCATTACACTGCGGGACATCGTTAATGCAATTCCCTACGTAGCTATCCAAAAAGGTCTACTCACCGTCGAGAAGAAGAATAAGAAAAATGTTTTCTCCGGTCGCATTATTGAGATGGAAGGAATGCCTGATCTGAAGCTGGAGCAAGCCTTTGAGTTAACTGATGCAACGGCAGAGCGTTCTGCAGCAGGCTGTACCATCAAGCTTAGCGAAGAGACTGTGGCTGAGTATCTACGGTCCAATGTGGCACTGATGAAGAACATGATCGCCCGTGGGTATGCCGATGCTCGTACTTTGGCACGGCGAATTGCGGCGATGGAAGATTGGCTGGCCAATCCCAGCCTGATGTCAGCGGATGCAGATGCAACCTATGCAGAGGTGATCGAGATTGACCTCAACGAGATTAAGGAACCTCTGGTGGCTGCACCGAATGATCCTGACAACATCAAAACTCTTTCAGATGTTGTTGACGACAAAGTTGATGAGGTCTTCATCGGCTCCTGTATGACTAATATTGGCCACTATCGAGCATCAGCAAAAGTGCTAGAAGGGGCTGGTACTGTTAAGGGACGTCTTTGGATTTGTCCACCCACTCGGATGGATGAACAGCAGCTGCGTAAGGAAGGCTACTACGGCACCTTTGCCGCCGCTGGAGCCCGAACTGAGATGCCTGGATGTTCGCTTTGCATGGGGAATCAGGCCCGTGTGGAAGATGGTGCAACAGTCTTTTCTACGTCCACTCGCAATTTCAATAACCGCATGGGTAAAGGTGCTCAGGTATATCTAGGTTCTGCAGAACTGGCAGCTGCCTGTGCATTGCTGGGCCGAATTCCCAACATGGAAGAATATTTGGAGATTGTTGCGAAGAAGCTCGATCCCTTTGCAGATGAACTGTACCGCTATTTAAACTTTGATCAACTCAAAGGTTTTGAGGACGAAGGGCGTGTGCTTTCAAAAGATGAAGAAGAGAAGATTGAAAAAGAAGCACTCTCAGTAAACTAAAGAAAGCTTTAGGCCAGGGCTAACTGTATGGGCTCTGGCCTGTTGAACTCAGGAGAAGAAAAATGAGTGATTCATTAACCCGTCAAACCTGTATTCCTTGTAGTGGCAAGGTTCCACCCGCCAGTGAGGCGGAAGTAGCGGAACTTAAGCCTCAGATTCCGGATTGGGATATTATCTCCGTAGAGGGCATCCCTCAATTACAACGGGTTTACCATTTTAGTGATTTTCAGACCGCCCTAGGGTTCACCAACAAAGTCGGTGATCTGGCTGAAGGGGAGCAACATCATCCGGCTCTACTGACTGAATGGGGTAAGGTCACAGTCACCTGGTGGACCCATGCTCTAAATGGGCTGCATCGAAATGATTTCATTATGGCTGCCAAAACCGATAAAGCTGCCCAAGGATTAACCAGTGATGTTATGGCACCATCTCATCAGACTGATTGAGCGTATGCCATGTATCTGGAATCTCATCATCGGCAACTAGGAGACGTCGCATGTCCCGGTGAGGGCAGATGCTTGGATGTTAATTCTGGGTGTTGATTAAAATTTAGGCAATTAAGCCTTCTTCACGGGCACGAATCTCAGTTTGAATGCGTATATTTTTATTCGCTTCAGGGTAAACGTCCAGGGCATCCTGGACCTTAGACCAATAATGACGAACGGTGCGTTCTGAAACGTTCATTCTTTCGGCAATTATTTTATCTTTGAGACCTTCTTTGAAGGCTAATTCCAGAACCGTGAGCCATTCGGATCTAACTTCTAAACTTGTCCGCATATCACGGGGTGTATAAATCAAGCCTTGTAAAGCCCAAGCGACTTTAGTCAGCATTTCTTTCATCGGCAATTTTTTATCGATAATGGTAAAACCTGCCTGATGAATCGCAATCTGAGGCTTGAGCCGAATCAGTGAACGTATATGGGCACTTTGTACAACAATATTAAGTTCTGGGTAGGTTTCCATGACCTTTCGTAGAAGCTCAATGCCTGTATCCACTTCAGAGGGTGTTTGAGCATCCTGAGGAATGGATAAGTCCATGATCAAGAGATCGGGTAATGCGATTGATAATTCCCCTTGGGTCGATTGAGCTGTGTTGGCTGTGGTAATGGCTGCGTCAGGATATTCTTGTAATAAGGCACTGATAGTGCCACTTAAGATTGCTTCATGATCATCAACAATAAGTATCTTGTTACAGGGATAGTCAGAGGCCATGATTTAGACTTGCAATAAAAGATGCGGCATTTTATTCAGGATTTGAGCTGTATTTGCCACTGCAATATCTAACTTAGCTGATCCAGTTGGTAATCTTATCTGTCTTTAGTGTGAGCTATAGGTAGTCAGTGTTAGGGAGTAGGCCGGTTAGCCTCATCCTAGTGACCAGAAAGCAGACCTAACCCCTAATTCCTTAGTCAATGCTTAAACTTAATCAACTGCCGAGATTTGTCGAAGTTGAGCCCCAATTTCAACATCTTCAAACTCAGCCAGACTAGTTAGTAATGCACGTCTATAGTCATTTTCCTCAGGGGTTAGCAACGGATCTGATAGGAGCGCCATGGCGTCGTACCATAGCCCTGCGATCGCATATTCTTGAGCCTGTTGCACCCGATTACCGTCTACCGCACTCAGGTCAATGGGACGGCTAACCACCTCAAACTGTGCGCCTGTGACCTGAGCACTGGATGGACGATCAGGGATGCAAGTTAGCACAATTTGCCACTCATAGACACTGCCTATTTCCAACTCTAGGGTGGCGGGTACCGTATAACTCATATAGCCTTGCGTGCTCAGGCCAATGTCTAACCCTTCCACAATATCGGCCCAACCCTCACCGGTATATTGGTATAAATTTAGCTGAACTTTATAGGCCTTGGCATCAGGTACATACCAAACCAATGTTGGTTGTGTTGTCAACGTTTGTCCCACCGATTGTTGTGGGGCAAGGGCCAGCAAATCAAGGGCTGAGGCATCGTCACACCCCCCTCGACGTCCCCCTGAAAGCGTCGGTCCTTCAGGGGCTTTTGTATCCTCCGATGGCATGTAGGCTGCGATCGCAGACACTGAGATCCCTAAAATGGTACTGATCAGCGCTAAGCAGGTTAACCGAGTCAATCTACTACCTAAGGGAAGAAATGGCATATTAAGAGATTTTAGTATGCTGAAATCTTGCATTTTCTTGAGCTTAGCTAATTTCACCTAGGTTTGGAAATGGGCCATCTTAATTCGCAACATGTGCCATGGGGGGATACTGAAAAGCGTTTGAATTGTCCCTTTAAGTGGTGAGCTAGCTGCTGAGCCTGCCAGGTGCCTCTACCTCCTTCTAGCCGATTGATGTACTTAGAGTCGTCCTTAAGAACAGTTTTGCCATTATCCTGAACTAAAATGAGATTTTCGTTTTCTGTGGCCAGGCAATTGACTGTTAACTTTGTAGCGCCCTGAGCGTATCTACCTACATTACAGAGGGCTTCTTCGAGGAAACGACAGAGATATCGCTTTTCTTCCCTGCCCAATCGTGAATCCTCCATAGATTCAAATTGAACTACGTTAAATTTAATGGATTTAAAGTGTGGAAAATCTCTTTGTATTGTTTGCTCAAACACTTCATAAAGCAACTCATGCAGAACCATATCAAGGTCTAAAGTAGGCCCCTGACTTTGCAGATGAAGTTGGTTATTTTGCGGTTTAAGTTCTTCTTCTAAGGTGTTGTAAACAGCCCGAATCTCTTGATTGAGTTTATCAAGCTTAGCGGATAGTTGGGGGCGATCTATCGTTTTATCTGGATCATCAACATCTTTTAGAATGAGAGCTAAGGTTTGTAGGGGACCGTTGTGAACAGCATTGTATGTGTGTCGGATGACCCGTTGACCAGCTTCGATGCGAGATCGCAACATCTGGTCATATAGCAATATCCCCGGCAAGACTAGGCCATTCAGTAAAAAGGCAATCAATGGCGGCTCTAATGGTAGCCACCAGCCCACGGACAAGGCCACATAGCTGGTAAACACCAAACCTACGCCCGTCATCAGCACCAAAATCAAATGCCGCGACGGTGTGGGGACCACACCCACCAGCACAATTCCCGCAGTCCCCCACCATAAAATCCATAGGTATTCTCCAATGTCTGGCAGGCTGCGCAGTAGGGGACGATTATCTAAGACAGCACTCAGAATCTGGCTGACTACATGGGCATGGATTTCAACGCCAGACACGGCACCAGGATTTTTACCGACGAGGGCAGCGGATGTCACATTATCCTTATGACCTGGAGAAATAATGCCAATGAGAATAACACTGTCTTTAATCCAACTGGGGGAGACATTATCCGCTAACACATCCCTGAGCGGTACCATCCGAAAAGGCTCAGGCCCACTGCGGAAGTTAATCAGTGTTTGTTGGGCATTCGCATCAGCTCTTACGTAACCGCCCGTATTAGGGTAAAACGGTTCAATTTCTACAGCCCCAAAGCGCATAGCATCAGGATTCTTTAAACCATTTTCTAATGGAATGCCTTCATGCCGTAAATATTCAGACGTGAGACGCATGGCCAGGGAGAATTGATAAACACCAGAGTCTTTAGGTCTCCCTAAAAGACTTCTCCGCACAGCGCCATCATCATCTAGCGGATAATCTGAAAACCCTACTCTTTCGTAAGGTAAGGTGGGGGGTGGGCCAATACTCTCACCAGTCTGCCCTAAAAATTCGATACCAAAGACATAGGGTAGATCGGCTAAGGCCTCTACAAAATCTTGATTACCTGATTTTTCGGGTAAATCACGAAAAATATCAATGCCCACAGCCCGGGGCTGATATTGGTCCAACTGTCTTAAAAGGGTTGCTAAGGTTTGACCAGGTAACGGGTAGGTGCCCAAGTTTTGAATATCAGTTTCATCAATGGTAACAACCAGCACTCTTGTATCTGTTGTTTCTGCAGATCGAAGTCGTAAAAATAGATCTAACGTTCTCCACTCGATAGCTTGAAATACACCTAAAAGTCTAACTATGATAATTAGCCCCGTTAAGGTCAATCCTGGTAATATTGACAGCTGCCAGTTTTTTAAACTATTGGGTAAATGTTGCCAGGCAAGGGTGATGTTAGTGTTGTGGGCCATGGGGTATACCCTAAATCAGCAATCGCGAGAGTAGCAGTACGCTGACTATTGTCATATAGTTTACCAAATTTAAACAGCGGCTCAAAATGGCTAATCGTCATCAAGAGCTAGATTAAAACAAACGCTAGATTAAGACAGACAAATGAAGACAAAAAATGGACAGATGACATCTCTACTGAAGTCATCCGTCCCATGGAATAAGGCATTCTATACGACAACAAAGTCACTTCTCGTCAGAGATGTACCTGCTGATAGGGTGGCAATCTGGACAGCCTTCGCAGAGCCTGAGCCATCAATATCAAAAGATAATGCTCCAGTTGAACTATTATAGAGCACACGGTCATTGGTATCGGTTGCAGACCCCAGGACAAATTGCTCTGCACCTAATAAACCTGCGGTTAAGCCACCACCTAAGCCACTGGCCACCAGTGTAATTCTATCGCCTTGGGCACGGACAAAGTCAGTAATGGAATCGATACCATGCTGTAAGGACTTAAACTGGAATTTATCCGCTCCAGCACCCCCCGTAAGGATATCGTTACCAGCGCCCCCCACGAGTTGGTCATTGCCTTTATCGCCATTGAGGCGATCGTTGCCAAAACCACCTGTGATGATGTCATGGCCGGCCCCTCCATGAATCAGATCATCATCAGCTTGACCATTGAGTTTATCATTACCAGAAAAACCATAGAGCTTGTCATTACCAAAGCCGCCGTAGACGGTATCATTACCTGTGCCGGCCTGAATCTCGTCGGCCCCTAGATAACCACGAAGAACGTCATTGCCTGCCTTACCTCGGAGCACGTTATCAGCGTTATTGCCGTGGATGATGTCGTCACCGGAACCCCCATTGGCATTTTCGATTAATGAGCGATTATCCCCCCTATATTGAAGAGCATTATAAACATGACCCTGGGCGTGCTGATTGGGACCTAGCTCTGCCCGTTGAATGTTACCATCTCTATCTAAATTGCTCCATTTGCCAGGGCGTAAGTCAACGGAGAGATTGGTTGTATAGTTAGAGAAATCGTAGGTGTCATTGCCATTGCCATCCCAAATGGTACGGAAGACTTTATTCCCAACCGGTTGCCCTTGACCAACACCGTTGATCGACAGTTCCCCCGTGTCTGTTGAAAACCTATAGACTGTATCGTTGGAGTTATGGTTAAAATTGGCACCATACATCTCTTGTATAGCCCTGATGTCATACATCATCATGGACTGGGGATAACTATCTTGTGCGATTGTATAGCTCCTAACTGGGCTGCCTACGTAAGAACGGTAAGTCATCACCGAGAATTCTATGGAGTCTCGATTGGCATCCATGGCAACTGCTCGCACGCCCTCTTCCGTGCTGTGACCATGTTTAAGACCTAATGCATGGCCAATTTCATGGCCAAAGGTGAGATAGGCATAGTCACCCATTTGAGGATTGTTAAACTGGTTGTTGTCAAACCAAATATCTCCAGCTGCAAAGCTACTATCACTATGCTCTGTACTTCCTGGGAAATCACCGACTCGAGCTGGATTGGCAGCACTAGATTCTGCTATGCGGATAGTGGCATTCCGATCCTGAGCCCCCGTTAGCTCCGTTAATGTTAAGCCAGAGACACTTTCATACATATCCATCCATTCGCGAGCCACAGATCTTTGGGTGGCGTTTAGAGTTTGAAATCCATTTTCAAACTCGGCTGGATAATCTGTTTCTTCCTCATAGTCATTTTTAAAGTTGTTGGTGAAACTGAACGTTACGGTCGTATCTGCCCATCGATGTTCAAGCAGTAGGGCATCGATATTGTTATCCCCTGTAGCTGTATTGTCAATAGATTGAGTGATTTGTCCATATGTCATGGGTCGAACTCCATTAATGCGTTAGGTATTTCAAGAGCGGATTGAGCCCTTCAGTAGCAATGCTTTGTTCTAGGAAATGGATAGAGAGATAACGATGAAATGCATTGCTTGTTGGCTCATTCACACTTCCTAAATTAAGGGTTATTTTCCCTGAAGTCAGGAGAGTTTTATGACACAAGAGATTCTCGCTGTGTCCAATCGACTATCCAAACTTGAGTAAAATAGCCATATAAATGGAGTGTAGATTTTCCGTTTTCTGAGGCGAGCATTGCAGAAAACTACATTTGATTATGGGCAGTCTCGCCCTAGCAGCAAACGACCATCGGCCAGCCGATGCAGGACATTGGGTTCGACGATAGGTTGATCAATGTGCCATGGGCTCGGAGCGTCTTCGTTAGTCAGGGGTTGTACTGGGAGCGCTGAAAACCTGGAGCTAGCAGAGTCGTTAGGACGTAGTGGAAGACCATCAGAGCCCGTAGTGATAAAAGAATCTGGATTTTCTTCTGTGCGGACAATGCAACTGCCAGTGGTAAGTGTGGTGGGATCTACCAAGGCATCTGGCAGTTCGGTTAAACTGTTTTCAATAAAAGAGATATCAGAGATAGTAATACTGCCGTCGATGGCACCACTGGCATTTACATCCACTCGATCATTGCCATTAAACGGTGGTGGACTGCCCGGTACATAATTTTCTCCAAAGAAGGCTGTGTTGAAGGTAATGTCCCCACCGCGTCCATCATCAGCAAACGCTAAAATATCACTGTCATCAAGGGCAATAACCGCATTACCATTAAACGTAATGTCTCCTCCTCCTGATGCGCCGATATTTACAAACGTAACAATATCGCTATCACCTATTAGTAAGACGTTTGTAGCATTGATAGTTATACTGCCTCCAGCAGTATTCTCTGCGTTCGTGAGAATACTGCTATCGTCTGCTCGAAAACTATTGTTGACAGTTAAAAATATATTGCCTGCATCACCATCCCCATCGGAGAATGCACTGATTGTTGCAGCATTACTCATTTCCAAATTGTTGGCTGAAACAACAATATCTCCACCAGTGCCGATGCCATTTTTTCTAAGATTACTAAAAATGCCACTCAAAGAAACAGGATCAGAGTCACTGATAAAGATGGTGTTAGTGACTTTGATCCTCACATCCCCTGCATTGCCAATGCCATCAGAGCTGGCCACCACCCTGGCTCCATTGACTATGTCAAGATTAGCAGCCGTGATGGTGATATCTCCCCCCATCCCGACGGCATTGGGTTCAATGTTGGTTAACGCCGCACTTGGGAAATTCCCATTGGGATTAAACCCATCGAAACGTGCTGTTTCTCTAACATTGAGCACCACATCACCTGCCTGCCCTTGACCAAACACTAACGCACTCAACTGTGCACCATTTGTCACGTCAAGATTACCAGCTGAGATTTGCACTAGGCTGCCATTGCCAACTCCGTCTGAATTCACATTACTAAAAGCGCCACTGCCCAAGAAATTAATTGGATTAAAGCCATCAAATCTAGCTGTTTCAGCGATATCAATGACGACCGTGCCAGCGTCACCTGTACCATTGGTTGATCCTTCAATCTGGGAGCCATTGTTGACTTCCAGCGTGTTAGCTGAAATGTCAACCAAGCCGCCATTGCCTCTCCCTCCAAACCGAATACTACTAGAGATGTCACTAGCTCTACCGTTCGCAGCGTTAAAACCAGTGACTTGCATGGAGTCAGAGATGGCAATGATCACACTTCCCGCATCACCTAGACCATTTGAGGAAGCAGCTATTGCTGCCCCATTGGTGACATCAAGCTGATTGGCCGTAATGCTCACCACTCCGCCTGTGCCTTCCCCATCAGAATTAATATTGCTAAGGGCCGCACTCGGAAAGTTTCCCTGTGGATCAAATCCATCAAAGTGGACCGTTTCTGTCACCTCAAGCATCACATCGCCTGCATCACCGGTACCGGAGACGGATGAACTCAGTTGTGCCCCATTGGTAACTGCAAGATCATTGGCTAAAATTTGAATCACTCCACCCTGGCCTGATCCAGTACGATTGACGTTGCTGAAGGCACCACTAACGATTCCTGTTGCATTATTTACTCCATCAAAGCGGGCCGTCTCAGCAACATCAATTATGATTTGACCTGCATCACCAATGCCATTGGTTGACGTACTAATCTGTGCACCGTTAGTCACGTTTAAACGTCTGGTATTTAACTCGATATCTCCCCCAGTTCCTGCCCCAGGGCCACTCACCTCGGCAAAAATACCACTGACAAGTGCATTATTTTCATTCAATCCATCAATGGTAGATTGATTAGCGATCGCAAGAAAAATATTGCCACCATTACCCGTTCCAACCAAGGCGGCAGATAGTTGAGCTCCGCCTGCAAGCATCAACTCAGAGGCTCGAATAACGATATTGCCACCGTTGCCTGTACCATTGGCAGCAACATCACTAAAAACCCCTGTTAACCTGCCATTGGTGCTGATGAAATCCACCTCATCATTGGCCAGTATCGTAATATCGCCAACGTCTCCTAAAGCAGTAGTACTAATAACACTGTCAGTAACAGACACATTGTTGCGAGCGTCAATAACTATGTTACTGCTTTCTCCATTAAAGGTGCCGACAACTAATCCATCATTAAATCTTCCATCACCCGTAATCGAAATTGAGCTATTCAACACGGTTGGCTGTGGAAAATATTGATTTGTCAACAGAATCAATCCATCGGGCTGCTCAATACGTGCGTCACCTACGCTGATATCAGCAGTAGATGGGTTAGGTGTAGCAAAGGCTGGTGCAAAAAAAATATCCGTAAACGGATTGAACCCAGTTAAGATTTCTAAAGGAGGATCGCCGATTATCTCGGGTCTAACACCTGCCCTAATATCCAACGTTGGTTGAGCTAAGCCATCAACTGCCAACAGCGTACCGTCCGACAACTCAATTACTTCCCGGATCGCATCAATGCCCAAAATGCCTGGATCTGAGCCAGTAATTGTAGCTGTTCCTAGGGTCACTGAACCACCGGCCAAAATATGGAGCGATGCCCCCTCATATTCATTAATAACAACATCTCCAAACGTTCGAATAATAGGATCGATTGGACTGAATAAGTTACCAGCATCACCATTTAATGTCTCAACCCTAAACCCTCCTCGACTCCAAAAATGAGCATCTCCCCCCACCTCATTCGCACTCTGTAACAATAAATCTCCACCAGAATAAAGACCACTATCTGGATGACTCAACACAACAATATCAACCGTCTCATTTCCTTGAATCCTTAAGTTTCCTGCTGCTGCGGCTATGAAAGGAACGGTTACGGAATCTCGAATACGAACCGTACCTGTACCGAATAGATTAAGACTTCCACCGGATATGACTGGTCCTTGTAAATCCACCTGATCTGCAAACACTGTTAAGTCTTGTCCAGTCGCAAGACTACCTTGATTGAGCACCACAGATTGTTCTCTTGGTGCTGGTCCCTTCTGTAGCCCCAGTGGGACACTCACTGTCAAAAGTGAACTATTGTTCGGCCCCAATGTACTAAACTCACTACCATCTTCAAACCCAATCCCCTGCGCCGTACTCACAAAGAACGAGCCCAACACATCTAAACTCGCTGCTGGTCCAAAGATCACTCCATTGGGGTTCAAAAAATATAGGCTAGCTGTCCCATCGACTCCTAAGACTCCATCAATCGACGATGGATTTCCCCCGGTTACCCGACTAAAAATTCGCTCAGTTGCCGCAGGATTGGCAAAATAAACCCGCTGATCAAAATCTACATTAAAGTCCCAAAAACTATGAAAAAGATTAGTATTTCGCCGTGCTCCTCCCTCAATCAGCTCCGTAGGCAAACCCTGTACCGCCGCGCCAGACGTTACCACCGAAGACTCACCCGGCAACGTATTATCCGGCAAAATCTGAGCCATCATAGTTCCATGGGAGAGCCCAACCAAGCTGCTCGTTAATAACAACGTACAGACATGAAACCAACCAGCAGATTGAGTAAATTTCATGGGACGATCTCTTGATTAATAACGATTCAGACATCTATTCTGTTACATTTTGGGAGTGGATCACGCATTGTACAAATCTGCTAAGTCCTTTCATGAGACATCTGATGCCGTAATGACGTCACAGCTGGCTCACCCATATATCAATAGTCCTATTGCAAATTAACAATTTTCTCCCCTGATAATATTTTGATGAACATTCCTTGGCGGTGTTTATTTGTTAACCGACTTATTAACCGACGTTGGCTCAAAACTCTATTT
This sequence comes from Leptothoe sp. LEGE 181152, assembly GCF_032906605.1. Taxonomy (NCBI): domain Bacteria; kingdom Bacillati; phylum Cyanobacteriota; class Cyanophyceae; order Nodosilineales; family Cymatolegaceae; genus Leptothoe; species Leptothoe sp. LEGE 181152. Next base: position 130,806 of record NZ_JASATU010000067.1, on the reverse strand, counting down.
GCTGTCAGTCTGACCTTAGCGGTATGGATTGGTCATAGTTCCTTTATCCCTGGGATGGCATCGGCAGCGAGTTTTGCTAAAAGAATTGCTATCCAAGGGGTTCAAACGGTGCAGGCGGGGGTTGATGATTACAATATAGGCAACTATTCTGCAGCTATTGAGCATTGGCTGGAAGCCCTCAATGGTTACCCGGTTGACGATCCGGTGCCTGAGAAAGCTGTGATTCACACTAACCTAGCCAATGCCTATCAGCAGCTAGGACAACCCCATAAAGCCCTAGGGGCTCTGATTGAGGCGGGAAACATCTATGACCAGTTAGGCATGGTGGCAAGGATGGGGCGAATACAAACTGAACAAGCCCAGATTTACGCCAGCTTGGGACAATACCGGCGAGCAATTGCACTGATCTGTTTACCTCAAAATGTTGATACTCAAACTACCAACCCTATAGATGTAGATGAGCCACCGAGCCCTGTCACCCTGTTCCAAAACTGTGTTGAAGATGGAGCTTACCCGCTTGCGCTCTCCACTCAAGATCTAGCAGGACAGGTTGCAGCCTTGGGGAGTTTGGGGGATGCCTACCAGCTTCAAGGCGACTATGGGAGTGCGGTGGTAATTCTCACCGCTGGTCTTCACTTAGCGCATCAGGGACCCCTCTCAGATGCCTATGAGATTCCGATGCTGAATAGCTTAGCCAATGCCTATGGTAGACAGGCTCTACTCAGCTATCAACGGGCTGAAGCGGCTAAAAGTCTGACCTTTGTCAGTTCTGCCCAGGAGCTGAAAGTTAAAGGTGATGGGCAGTTTGACAATGCTATCAGCTATGTAGAAGAGGCTCTGCTTTTAGTGCAGCAGCGGTTTGAATTAATTGACGAGCCCCTAACTGACGGACGTTCTCTTATACCGTTATTAACAGATGAACTGCGTACCCAGCTAACGCTGTTAAAACTTTCCCAAAGAAGACATCCTGTTCCAGATCTCTCCTTAACACAGCAACGGATTGGTCAATTATTACAACAATTACCCAATTCCCGTGAGACCGCCTATGCTGCCATTGCCCTAGCAAAATCGTATCAAGAAAATCTACAGGCCTTTAGCTGTTTTTCTCCAGGAACTGACTCTATCGTCCGTACGGTACTAGACCATGCCCAGATAATTGCTAAAGATATCGATGATTTTCGGGCCCAATCCTTCGCGACGGGGCAGTTAGGCCATTTCTATGAATGCCAAGCTCAAACATCGTTGTCACCGACACAAAAGCTCACCTATCAACAAGAAGCGCTCAGGCTCACTAAACTAGCTGAGTGGCAGGCCGATGAGGGACGAGACGCTGCTGATAGTCAATATCTGTGGAAATGGCAAGCGGGTCGCCTCTATGAGTCCCAGGGCGACTACACCCAAGCGATGGCCAGTTACCATCAGGCGATTACAATCTTGGACAGTATTCGTGACGATATTTTAACGGCCACTCAAGATCTACAGTTTGACTTTCGTGATGCTGTCGAGCCACTTTATCGCAGAATGATCAAGCTCCAGCTTGAACTAGCGGACAATACCTCTTACCAACTATCAGTAGAAAACGGAAACGACGATGTTCCTCTCAATAGTCTAGAAGGTGCGTTACAGACCGTAGACTCTCTCAGATTAGCTGAATTGCAAAATTACTTTGGGGATGATTGTTTACTCAGTCCAATCCGGCAAGAGCAGGTGATTGGGCTAATTAATCAAAATACAACCTCTGCCGTGATTAGCTCCATTACGGTGGGTGATCAAATGGCGCTGATCTTGACTGTGCCGAATGTGGCGGCGCAGCTGACCTGGGTGCCAGTCAATACCGAACGTCTGGTAAAAACAGCCATCGACTACCGGCAAGGTTTAGAAAGATCCCATGATCGTACCTATGACTATCATTCTGCTGCACAGCTTTATCAGTGGATCATTACTCCCTTTGATGAGGTTTTAGCAGAGACCCATGTTAAGACCCTCGTTTTTATCCAAGATGGCATCCTTCGCAGCATACCCATGGCGGCTTTATGGGATGGCGCACAGTATTTAATTGAGCACTATGCGATCGCAACTATCCCATCACTGACCTTGACCGAGCCAGAAGCACTGCGACCAAAAGAGCTAGAGGTCTTAACCTTAGGCTTTAGCGATGGTTTATGTGATGAAAATGGTAGTAACTGTGAATACGCACCGATCTGGCATGTGGAGCAAGAACTTCAATCTGTTAGACATATTTTTCCGGGTAGTCCTGCCCCACTTCTAAATAGAGAATTCACATCAGAAAATCTGGCCAAAGCATTAAAAAAGAACCACTATTCCCTATTGCATATCGCCACACATGGAGAGTTTAGTGCAGACCCTGACAGCACATTTATTGTGACGGGTGATGGCGAGAAACTTACCTTTGGTGCATTAGAGCAATTAATTCGAGATAACTCATCCAATACTCATCCGATTGAACTGATCGCCTTGACAGCTTGTGACACCGGGTTAGGCAGTGATCGTTCAACCTTAGGGTTAGCGGGTGTCGCACTTCGGGCTGGAGCCAGAAGCGCGATCGCGTCTCTATGGCTGATTGATGATGCCATCACTGCCGATATTATGGGTCACTTCTACCGCAACCTGAAAGAGCATCCAAACCTCAATAAAGCCCAAGCCTTACAAGCAGCCCAGATAGCAGCCATTCAACGGGATGGTCATCCTGGAAATTGGGCTCCGTTGATTCTGGTGGGTAACTGGCTATGAATAACTCAGCCAGTGCTCCTGGGTGAATACTTATATTAATCATGTTCATGTTGCGCTTTATCAACTTAAGCTGTTACTTTCCTGCCCGTTCTAGGTAGTCTGAGAGGGATAACTACCGATTCACGACTCAAATACGGGAGTGTTAGCGATGAAGTACGAAATTCGCTACAAACCAGCGTTTGCCACCTTATTTGTCACCTTACAGCCGGGAGAGCGTATTTTTGCCGAGGCGGGAGCGATGGCGAGCATGGATGGGCAAATATCCATGGGTACAGGCTTCTTTGGTGGCCTGATTCCAGGGTTGCTCAAAGCATTTTTCGGTGGCGAATCCCTATTCCTGAATCACTTTGCTAATCGAACTAATAATCCCCAAACGCTGGTGCTCACCCAGTCAACCATTGGCGATATTGCCCGCATGGAGCTGAATGGTAATGAACTGTGTCTGCAGCCTGGAGCCTATATCGCCCACAGCTCAGGCGTTAAGGTAGAACTACAGTGGGCCGGCTTCGCTAGTTGGTTTGCTGGCGAAGGGTTATTTAAGCTCAAGCTAGGTGGTCGTGGACTCGTTTTCTTTGGTGCCTATGGTGGCCTTTCGGAAGTCACTGTCAAAGATGAATTTATTGTCGACAACGGTCATCTCGTGGCCTACGAACCAGGCATCAAGATGAACATTGGCTTGTCGGGAGGTATGGTGGGCTCCATCACCTCTGGAGAAGGGTTTATCAACCGGCTCCAGGGTCGAGGAAAAATTTATCTCCAGTCCCGCAGTATGGATGGGTTGGTTCGCTTCCTCAGGTCGAAGCTGCGGTAGAGAGTGCTGGATAACATCTATATAACCTGGAAAGAGTATGAAGCTTGAACTGTTACATCAGCCGGATAGTGCGATCGCAAAAATCTTCATGGACCCCCAAGAAGAACTCATTGCCGAAGCCGGGGCCATGGTCGCCATGAGCGGCTTTGTGAACGTTAGCACCACACTCCGCAAAGGTAAGGGGGGCGGCGTCTTTGGTGGCTTAAAGCGTATGCTAGCTGGAGAATCGCTGTTCCTGAGCGTTTTTCGCTCAGGAAATAGCTCGGCAGAACTCTATCTTGCCCCCAAACTAATCGGCGATATTCTTCCCTATACCCTCAAAGAAACAGAACTTGTGGTGCAATCCACTGGCTACATGGCCAGTACACCCGATGTTGATATTGACTTAGGCTTCACTGGCTTTAAAAGTCTCTTCTCAGGAGAATCTCTCTTTTGGCTCACAGCTAGCGGCTCAGGCCTATTGTTGCTCAGCGCTTTTGGTGGCATTTACGAAATAGATGTGGATGGAGACTATGTCGTCGATACAGGCCACATTGTCGCCTTTGAGCGTACCCTTGACTACAGCATCTCCAAAGCTAACAAAAGCTGGGCTGGTGCATTCTTTGGCGGAGAAGGATTTGTCTGCCAATTTAGAGGTCGCGGTAAAGTCTTTTGCCAAACCCACAATCCTGGATCATTTGGGCGATTAGTGGGGGGCAAACTGCCTCCTCGTTAGCAGCGTGAGCAAAGCCAAAATCCGGCCACTGTAAATGAATCAGGAACCAAGCGATATGAGTAATCAAGTCACATATGCCATCGACCATAATCCAGCGTACGCTTCCCTCAAACTTAGCCTGCAGCCCAATCAAACCGTCTCTGTAGAAGCTGGGGCCATGGCAGCTATGGACAGCTGCATTGATATGAAATCCAAAGCAAAAGGCGGCTGGAAAAAAGGCCTTGGCCGCATGCTCGGGGGCGAATCTTTATTTATCAGTGAGTTTACAGCCCAGGGAAGTTCTGGTGATCTATACATATCGCCAGGTGTGCCTGGAGACATTCAACACTATATCTTAGACGGCAATCAAAGTCTGATGGTGCAATCATCTGGTTTTGTCGCAGCTGGTCCAGGCGTCTCCATTGACAGCAAATTTCAAGGCTTTAAAGGATTCTTTAGTGGAGAATCGCTTTTTCTCTTACGAGTTACCGGCCAGGGGGATTTTTGGTTTAGTTCCTTTGGCGCAATTTTAGAAATCCCTGTGGAAGGCAATTATATAGTGGATACGGGCTATATTGTCGCCTTTGAAGATAGCCTCAGCTATAACGTTGAAATGATCAGTGGTCTATCCTTTAGGGGGTTGAGAACTGGCATTTTTGGTGGAGAAGGGCTCGTGGCTCGCTTTAGTGGCTCGGGTCGACTGTGGATTCAGTCCCGTAATGTTTACTCACTGGTTAACTTCCTGAATCCCTTCCGCCCAACCAAGAGTAACAACTAGATGACCAATGCCCATGGAACTTCCGCCTGGAACAGCGGCGTATAGTGACAAAACACCCCCACCCAGCCATCATCAGCTGTTAGTGTTGTTGGGGTTATTTCTCGCAGGCATCGCTATCGCCATTGCCATTGCCTTCTGGTTAGCAGGAGCTTTGGTATGGTTTATCCCGACTCGTGTAGAGCAACAACTGGGGCGGGCAATTGTGCCCATTTACGCGGCTCAAGCTGAAGTGTCAGCGACACAAGCAACCCTTAATCAGCTATTAGACCGGCTGGAGACGTATTTACCTGCTGCACAGACTAACGGACGGAATTATCAGGTATTGTATGTGCCAGATCAGACCGTGAATGCCCTGGCTATTCCAGGCGATCACATTATTATTTACCAGGGTTTACTCGCCGAAGTAGCTTCTGAAAACGAGTTAATGATGGTCTTAGGCCATGAGCTGGGGCACTTTGCCAATCGAGATCATCTGCGCGGCCTCAGCCGTCAGGTCTTAATTCGTCTATCCCTATCGTCTTTACTCGGTGACTTTGGCTCTTGGGGTTCCATCGCCAGCGCTAGCATTTCTACACTTTCCACTGCTCAGTTTTCGCAACAGCAAGAACAACACGCTGATCGACTCGGATTGACACTGCTTAACCAAGTCTATGGTCATGTTGCTGGAGCCACCGACTTCTTTGACCGGCTCAGTCGATCAGAGCGTCCCGGCTTAGCCATATTAGCCAGTCACCCTCCATCTAAAAAGCGGGTGCGCAATCTTGAGCGCCTGATTGCGCAGCAAGGGTATCGAGTAGGAGACAAAGCTCCCTTACCCAACGCTTTGAGGTCAAATCTTTAGTTATGGGGCTCTTCTTGTGCCTCTTAGGGGACTGAACAAAAATAAAGACCCAGGTTGGGGCTGTCGATGGGTGAATGAGTGATGGGGTAATGGGCTGATTATTTAAGCACAAGCGCCTAAAGAGACTTTCGTTCTCTCTCTAGCTGTCGCTGCTTTATACGTTCGGCAAATCGCATACGCTGTTTCTCAGTCAGTTGGTCGTAACAATTAGGGCATGCCATCCCTGGTTCGTAATAGGGTGATTGCATATCTTCATCGGATATCGGATGTCCACAGCCACGGCACATGGCATAGCTGCCCTCTGCTAAGCCATGCTGTACGGTCACCCGTTGATCAAACACAAAACATTCCCCTTCCCAAAGACTGTCTTCTGGTGGGACCTCTTCTAAATACTTTAGAATACCGCCCTTAAGATGGTAAACCTGCTCAAATCCCTGCTCTAGCAAGTAGGATGATGCTTTTTCACAGCGAATCCCCCCGGTACAAAACATCGCTACTTGTTTATGTTTTGCTGGGTCTAACTGCTGATCCGCATAGTCAGGAAAATCACGAAAAGACTCAGTCTCTGGGTTAGTGGCACCGTTAAAGGTACCGATATCCACTTCGTAATTATTGCGTGCATCAATCACCACCACGTCTGGATCAGAAATTACCTGATTCCAATCCTTGGGGTCCACATACGTGCCGACTTTTTTCGTCGGGCTCACGTCCGGCTGTCCTAGGGTGACAATCTCTTTTTTCAGCTTCACCTTCATCCGCGAGAAGGGCTGCTCTTCCGCAGATGAGGTTTTGTGGGTGAGATCGGCTAACCGGGGGTCTTGTTTAAGGTGGGACAGTAACTTTTCCACTGCTTCATTGGTGCCTGCTACCGTAGCGTTAATTCCTTCAAGGGCTAGCAAGATGGTTCCCTTAATGCCTTGCGTTTTACAAAGCTCTGTGAGGGGCTGACGCAATTCAACAAAATCATCGAGCTGAACAAATTTATAGAAGGTAATAACGGTCCAAGGCATGGGAAAGATTTTTGATGCTTGAAATTAGGTTTAGATCGGACTTCAGCAGCTATGGTCAAAATTTCCTGAATATGGTGACATCTCCGTTAGTAAGGCTTTACTGCTTCCAGGAAACGGTGCTGCTAAAGCCTTACAACTTTATCCTAAATTTCTAGCAATATTTCCGGTAGACCTCGCTGGCGGCCCGATGTAAGTATGAATGTCGATAGATCAGCGCGTTCATGTCTTTGCCATAGCCACCGCCAATTACGCAGGCTACCGGGTATCGCGCTTTCGCGCAGGTTTCTAAGACATACCAATCACGACGATATAGCCCCTCATCCGTCAGGGCCAATTTACCCAGACGATCATCCCGATGGGGGTCAGCACCAGCATCGTATAGAACCAGATCAGGCTTTACCTGAGCCAATAGATCGGGCAGATGGGCCTCTAGCTTTGCTAAATATTCGTCATCTTCAGTGCCTTCATCCAGGGGCACATCCAAATCACTGGTTTGCTTACGCCCTGGGAAATTCACTGCGCAGTGCATGGAAAATGTGAATACGCTGGGGTCATCCCGAAAAATCCAGGCGGTGCCATCGCCTTGGTGTACGTCTAAATCAACGACTAGGACGGTTTTAAGTAAGTTTTGGGCTTTGAGAAGACGGGTTGCGATCGCAATATCGTTAAAAATACAAAATCCTGCTCCATATCCTGGAAAGGCATGGTGGGTTCCTCCAGCGGTGTTACAGGCCAACCCTTGATTGAGTGCTAGTTTGGCCGTCAAGATAGTCCCGCCGACTGCGGTGCAGGTTCGTCGCACTAATTCCGCACTCCAGGGCAAACCAATGCGGCGCTGAGCCTTAGCGTCTAATCCGCCATCACAATAAGCTTGTACATAGGGCGAATCGTGCACTAATTCGAGCCAGTCCCTAGGGGGACGCCCCGGCTGATAAATCTGCTTTTCTGAAATGACGCCATCGCGCACCAGCAGATCCCGCAGTAGCTGAAATTTTGGCATCGGAAACCTGTGCCCTGTGGGCAAAGGCGTCACATAGTCAGGGTGATAAATAACCGGCAGACCCGTCAAAACGCGGTTTACAAGAAAGAACTGATTGAGCGAGTCTGACGGACATCTAATTTATGGGCCAGACTCCCTTCTTTCCAATCCAGGGGAGACGTTTCATTGTCCGGAACAACGGTCACCGATGGACCAGACGGAGCAGACTGGCTAGTCACAGCAAATGACATTGGTTGTGACGCCATGGGTGCTGATGGCTGAGCAGGTACTTGATGGTGCCCAGGTCTCTGGCCTGACTGCACTGCCATGCCTTTAGGGGCTGAGCGCTGCTGGGCTGCCAAACGGCGGTGTTTACCACGACGTTGCCGTTTACTAACGGTTTTACCTGGGGTTCGTGCAGAGCGTACAGGGCGAGAACCTGCTTGAGGCACAGGAGTGGTTGTAACCCGGCGGCGACTACGACGAGACTCAGCTGTTAACAGACCTTGTTTAGATACCAGTAGACAGCCACCTGCGCAGGTGACGACCATGAATAACAGTGGCCAAGCTGGCATAGCTTGCTCGTTTGCCCCTGGTAACGTCGCTGCCGGATCTCGCTGACTCAGGACACTTTTTTCATTACGAATGCTCAGCCGTGAAAAAGCAGCGGCATCAGGAGTGCTTAGGGGCTGCCCTGCAATGCTGCTATTGACAGGCTCCAGAGTCATCTCACGGCCAGGGTTAGAAAGACCAGCGAGTGCGATCGCAATCATCAATATAAATGTCAGCCACAGGGCAACGACCAGCAGCCATGGCCGCACCCAAAATAGATGTGACCAAAATGAACCCGACTTAGCAGACCTTTTCTGAGGTGCAGTTGTCTTATGAGCTATGGTCCGGGTTGCTTTAGCGGCAGGCGACTTGGGCACAGCCACTTTCTTAAGCTTTAGAGATGAGGGGGGGCAGCCCCGTCTGCTACGGGAAGGTGATACACGTCTCGAAGCACGCTTCATCAGCGCTTTTAACCTTTTAGATAGTTGCTCAGACAAGATTGGATGCCTAGCCATAGCACAACACGTTCCTTAAAAAGCACCCTCACCCTTGGTATTGGACCTAGAATAACGGCATTGTAAGCCTTCTTTATCGCAATGACTAGCTTTACGCTGCAATTCTTCAGATATCCGATACTTTATCGAGTTTCGCAAGTGAGCTATTGCTGTAATTCTAATTCGGACAAATATTGACCTGGATCGCGAGCAATCCAGCCCTCACTAGAATTTGTCCGCACCTCAAAGTACATAAAAGAATCCTGCGACTCACCTGCTACGGTGCCCAATCCAGTCCCTTGGGTAACTGCATCACCAACGGTAAACTCAACATCAGCCAAGTTGCCATAACGGGTCTGCAAGCCATTGCTATGATTAACCACCACGATCAAAGCGCCATTGTGTTCTCCCACAAACGCTACGGTGCCATCTGCAGCTGATGTCACCACAGTCCCTGGTGTTGCCGAAAAAGCAATACCACTGTTAAAAACCAGTTCATCTCGTCGGGGATGAGGCTGCCAACCATAACTCAACACAAGCTTGGCTGGAACGGGCAATGGATACCCTAAGGCAACTGCTGAAGGCGTAGTTTCAGCAGCCATAGTGCCCCCACGATTACCAGCAGGAATAAATACTCGACTGGGTAAGGTATCAGGGCAGCCATTCACCTCAAATAAAAGGTCTGCCCTTGTCCCATGGCGCTCTGCCAATGACTGCCAGGTTTGACCCGCCCCGACTTGGACAGGAACACCATTAAATGGGGGGACTTCGACCACTCCCCCCGTGGGCAGAGCTCCTTGAGCTGGCAATTGTGGATTGATTGCCGCTAATGTTGCCGGGCGTAACCCATACTGTGCAGCCACACCCTCCAGCGTTTCTCCCGCTGTAACACGGTGGTTGGTCATTTGGGAAAGCGCCGCGTCAGGGCACGCTGATGCTTGCAACGGCTTCAACCAACCCAGGGAAAGCAAACTAAATCCAGATAGGAATAGGAAAAATTTATAAAATCTTTGGAATACATGCATTCTTGGAGCACCCAGGATTACGAACAATAGCAAATCACCATTCCGCAGTGATTGGTAGAGAAATTTACCTGAGCACAGCACCAACATTCAGTACCATGGATAAGTCTGTATCAGGAGTGTGTACTTAAGCCGATACATTTTCGAGGTAATCTTCGCTAAGGTAAGTTCATTAGAACCCTCATCACCTAGAGATGAGGAAGCAGCAATGAAAATTTCTCCCAAACAACTCGGTCTATATGTAGGCCTCCTTCTGGTGGGTAGTGGTGCTGGCTGGGCCAGTCATAGCTACTTTTTCAAGTCGGTTGTCGAGGAACAGGATAGTGAACTACCAATTGCTACTTCGGTTTTGCAGACGGCAACTGAGCCTACAGAAGTTTTAACTCAATCTCCACAGCCCAGCTATCCGTCGGTTGATAATCCTAATTTTATTGCAGCTGCCGCCGAGCAGGTGGGACCTGCCGTTGTACGTATTGATGCTTCACGTTCAGTTAGGGGAGTATCAGAACCCTTTGAGCATCCTTTATTCAAGCGATTTTTCACAGATGAATTTCCGGTGGAACCAGATTTACCCGAACGTCTTGAACAGGGAACTGGCTCTGGTTTTATTATGACGAGTGATGGTCAAGTTATGACCAATGCCCACGTTGTAGAAGGGGCTAAAACAGTCAATGTGACCTTAAATGATGGACGCTCATTTGAAGGTGAGGTAGTCGGGACCGACCCGGTCACCGATGTTGCAGTTGTCAAAATTGATGGTGAGAACCTGCCAACGGCTCCCCTAGGAGCAACGGATAATTTAGCGGCAGGTCAGTGGGCCATTGCCATTGGCAACCCTCTAGGTCTAGATAACAGTGTTACCGCTGGCATTATTAGTGCTATTGGTCGAACCAGCTCCCAAGTGGGCATTTCTGACAAACGTGTGCAGTTTATTCAAACTGATGCTGCCATTAACCCTGGTAACTCTGGTGGGCCACTACTTAATGCCCAAGGAGAAGTTATTGGCATGAATACAGCAATTCGTGCCGGTGCTCAGGGGCTTGGATTTGCAATTCCCATTGAGACGGCTAAACGCATTGGTGATCAGCTGTTTAAAGATGGTGAAGTGAAGCACCCTTATCTGGGAATCCAGATGGTTAACCTTAATCCAGAGATGCGTCAGCGCATTAATGCCGATGAAGATATTGACTTCACTATCGAGGCAGAGTCAGGTGTAATGGTTATTCGCGTCATGGAAGATACACCGGCTGAAATTGCCGGGATCCAACGGGGTGATGTCATCAGCAAAGTGAATGAGGTTGAGGTTGCTACCGCTACCGATGTACAGACTCAGGTTGAGGCTAGTATTATTGGCAAGGCTCTGAAAGTAGAAATTGATCGCAAAGGTGAAGTGAAGACCCTTAAGGTCAAACCTACTAAAATGCCTAACAATCTGCAGTAAATGACTTGCTGTAGTGAGTCCTCGTAATCAAAGTAAATGCTTGCAAGCATTTACTTGCAAACTGGTGGTGAGCTTGAAAACCAAGTAGTAACAGCTAGGCTTTAGATGGCCTAGCTATCAAATTCTGGGAATTCGCTATCTGAATCACTATCTAGTGTAGAGGATACCCCTGACAGGCTGGATTCAAGTTCCATTCGCTGTTCCATCTGACGTAGGAAGTATCCCGTCATCATGGCTGAAGCCAACAACCCCGCCAGGTTTTCACGGTCAGTTGTCACCTGCACGTTAAACCCTTCCGACGGCAGCACGCCAATGAGGCCCTGAACGTTTTGAGAGATGATTTGCTTGATCTCACCGCTCACGGATTGGGCCACGCGAGTGAGAACCTCAGGTGGCTGATGCTGTAGGTACTTCAGTAATTGATTGACCTGTGCATCGTCAGAACCCATGCCGATAAATTGGGCGCTATCAGGGTTAAACATAAATGGTTGTGTATTTCTTCTAATTACCTTAGCGTGATCAAGCCGATTTCAGCTAGCACTTCCAAGAAGTTCAGTGTGAACGACATATCTTAAACATGCCCCATCACATCGCTTGATTTAACGATATCTTAATTGACTACTAGCCTTAGTGAACTTTTCAAGTCTCTGACAGAGCTATTGGTTCAACTGCTACACTCACCTCTGAAAGAGGGTTTGGCACTGTTTCCGTCTCTGTCTCTATGGTTGAATCATCATTTGTGTTGGCGGATGTTTCCATCGAGGTTTCACCAGGCTCAGACGTATCATTTGTGACGTCAGGTAAATTAATCTGTGGAAGTTTATCAATCTCAAAACGCTGATAAAACTTTTCGGTCACTTGTAACCAAAAAGATCGTCCATCGGATTGACGACGGCGACGAACCAAGCCTTGGTCAACTAAATCGTGCACATGTCCATAAGCCCCTGACCCACGCAAGTCAACCAGGTCGGTCTGACTGAGAGGACCTTTCATTGCGATCGCGGCCAACGTCCGCAATGCACCCAAACCAATATCTAAAGGAATCAATTCATCGAGTAGCGGCTTAAATGGCTGACGCAACTGCAAGCTATAGCCATTTTCAGTTTCAGAAATTTCCAATGCTCCCTCTCGATGAGAATAATCTCCCATCAGCTGGATCAACCCTTCCTCCGCAGTCGCCTTATCACACTTGGCATACTCGGCAATCTGGGCAATGGTTAAGGGTTTGGCCTTAAGGTACAAGATTGCTTCAATGGTGTGGGACAAAGACGCCATAGTCATCAATACCTACAAACGTGGGTCAAGGATAGCAAACGCAGGCATATCCTACCCCCATTGGCCGTAGAGTAATCGCCGATCACAGCTAAATTCTTGGTTTGGAGTGTTGAATTTGGCATCAACACTCAACTCAAAATTCAACACTCCCCAAACCAATCAGCTTTACTTAATTAGTTGCCATACGAGTCAGTAACACCGGACAGGGAGCATTGATACGCACATAGTCAGACAAAGACCCACCTAGCAACCGATCAATATCAGGTAAGCCTTTAGCAATGGAAGGACGTCGGTCAGGGGAACCCAGAATCAGTAGATTCACATTGAGCTCATCAGCCAATACACAAATACGCTGACCCGGTTTACCGGCTGGAGCCAAACAACGATAGTTGATACGATACCGCTTTGCTTCAGCGATGGCAGGCGCTAGAACTGGATCAGTCTCTGGATTTGCGTTAATGGCCTCATCAATGGAGTTACGCAAGTTTGATAGCGTATGAACAAAGATCAATTCACTGTCCTGGATATCACGGGTGAGGTCGATGGCAACTCTCAGCGACTCTTTTGCCATATCAGATTTATCTAAGGCAACCAAAACTCGCTTAATGGGTCGAATGCTATATATATCATCCTTCACCAGTAGCATGGGGCGAGAGGATAGCTGAAACACATACTGACTGACCGAGTTTTTGAAAATTGCCTTTAGACCACCGAGCCCACGGGAGCCCATAACAATCAGACTGGCGTCAATTTCATCAGCGACCTTACACACCACATCTTTAGGATCGCCCTCTCGTAGCATAGGGGTTACCTTCGATGCTTCGATACCCAAGCGTGTCACCGTGTCTGACAACTCTTGTTCACTGTCAGTACGCTGATTACCCATGTCGTTGGAAGCTGTTTGAGGCGGGATAGCCTTTAATACAGTTACCTGCGCTCGCTGAATCATGGGGATTTCCAGCAGGGCCTTAAACATTGTCTCAGTGTTGCCTGGGCCGGAGCTGGCCAACAAAATCTTCTCGATCATTGACTAAATCCTATTGGATAAACTCTCAAGGATGTATAAATATCTATGATAAGCACCCTGTTTTCATAAACTTGATCAGGGTTCACAATTCGTAGTTTGACAGTCAACTTATTTATGACTAACCGCTGGTTTGACTATGGTTTTCGAGTACAGCCTCATCACACCGACTATGGTGGTATTGTCTGGCATGGCACATATGTTCAATGGATGGAAGCAGCCCGGGTGGAGTGTCTTCGTGCCCTGGAATTTGCATTCGAAGACTTTGTCAAAGCAGGCTATGACTTACCTGTCATCGACCTGCAATTACGTTATCACCAACCCCTGATCTTGGGAGCCAAAGGATTGGTTAGAACGCGATTAGATATACAACGCAGTGTCAGAATGAATTGGCTTTATGAAATTTACGATACGACAGAAGACGCACAAAAACTATGTATTACCGGTCAAGTATTGCTGGTTCCTATAGATATCAGCAAACGAAAAATTGTCCGGCGCTTACCTCCTGAGCTCCAGCCTATGTTGGACTCACTATATCAATATTTTGTAGATTGATGGACCACTAGTACTGCACTACTGCTCACTGCTAGCCAACTCTTCCAAAGCTATACCCGCAACACGACAGGTGCGCCAATCATTGAGCATCACGGCACCTTTAGACCTATAGAAATCAATGGCAGGCTGATTCCAATCCAAAACACTCCATTCAAAACGGCCGCACCCTTTAGCCAAAGCTGTCTGGGCGAGATATTGAAAAATGGCAGTACCGATACCTCGACGGCGATATCCAGGCAAAACGAAGAGATCTTCTAAATAAATACCTGGTTTCATTAAAAACGTAGAGAAATTAAAAAAATAAAGTGCAAACCCAGCAGGTGCTCCATCAATACGCGCAACAATCGCGTGGGCTTTAGGACTGTCGCCAAAGAGATATTTTTCTAAATCTTCTGGCGCACCACTCACTTCATGGGCCAGATTTTCATATTCCGCCAGAGCCATAACAAGCTCAAAGAGTAATGGAATATCATTGCGGGTTGCGGGGCTAATAGTAATGGGGGCTACCATTGAGCAATTAATCAAAAATGGGTGGAGACACAACTACTTTGAGACAGCCAAACGGCTCGTAACGCGGCCGATAACACGGTTCGCTGCTATGACACCAAAATGTCGACTATCACGGGCTTGCGGCTCACTTGTATTATCGCTGATCAGGTATACACTACCGTCATAGAAGATTTCGCCGACCCGTTTTATGAGGAGCAATACAGCAGAGTTATCAGGTGCAACAACCTGACTAGTGCGTACTTGGGCGATGGCAATATCACCAACCTGCACTGCTCCTCCCATCTTGGCTAAAATCGTATCTCCAGGCATCAGCGTTGGCACCATAGAATTCTCACGAACCACAAACCGTCGCCGTCGCCCTGATAGCCATTGAATATACTCCTTCCATCCGGCACTAGGCAGTACACTTTTGTGTACCTCACGTGATGGGCTATACCCATTTCCCCTTTTACGACTTACCATTCACAGCCTTTGGTTATGAATACAAAAATCCCGCAAGGGAAAGACCCTGCGGGATTGCTATAGAAACATGAGCTACATAGCTACTAGCTAGCGGTATACCAAGCCACATCACGGCCCTTAGTTGCCCAGAAGATGGTGTGGATCTTCTCAACAGCAGCCATGAGCTCTTCAGCATGCTGCTGGCTGACCTCTACCTTGCAGGCAGAGCAAAGTTTTGCCGCCTTCCAGAAAGTATCGTGCAAATCAGGATAGGACTCTAAGTGCACGGGCTTAAAATAGTCAGTCCATAGAATCAGGAGATCATCCTTAGTCTTTTGAGCCTGCTCTTCCTTGATCGCGATGTAGCGAGAAAGAGTGTTCGCGTAGACTACTTTACCAGCGGCATCTGCTGGCTCTTCAAGGGCCAAAATTTTCTTAGTCATCGAGAGCACAGCTTCAGCGGTGATGCGGGCAGCAGAGGGATCATAAACACCACAAGGGCCATCACAGTGAGCGTGGACCTCAGTAGCAGGGAACCAAGCGTTTAGTAATTCAATTGCGTTGTTGAGCATAATCACCAATCGATTCAATAGTTGATGGGGCTTCTGCTAGAAACTTCGCCGGCAAGATCGTTCAGCGAAATCGTCCAGCGAAATCGTCCAGCGCAGTTAACAGTATACTGCCGTTTTCCCATCCCTCCATGGGGGATAGCAAAGGATGTATAAGGATTTATTTTGTAATATTTATAATATTTTTGTACTAACCTCAGGGTAAACTCATGGGTGAAAATATAAGTACTTTTAAGCGGAACCTTGAGGCATCAGAATTTAGCATATTGGCTACGCTGGATACGTTATTCAGTAAGAACATCAGCTTTCTTACTCATACTGACAAGTTGCGATAATTTAGCCACTCAATTGGCCGATCCCAACGCCCATCTTCCCCCCTGTGTCGAGCAAAATTGTGACTGTGGTGATTTTGTCAGTCAAGACCTGGCGCAATTAGTCCTTAATGACATTCAGGGTGACCCCCATAATTTGGACGGTGATGATAACGGTCGCGCTTGTGAACAACTGCCTCAAAGTACACCAGCATTAGACTGGGAAACTTATTTTTCTAACAATCCCCATATTGCTCTGGGCAATCCTAGCCACGCCGGGCAAGAAAATATTAATAACTATTTAATTGATAGAGAGCAATATGTTCTGGCTTACAGTCAAAGTCGAGGTGTATTGCGTTGGGCTAGTTGGGTCTCAAGTCGCGACTGGATTGGTAGTACCGAGCGACAAAACAACTTTCGCCCGGATGGCATTTTACCCAAGGGGACATATAAAGTAGCCCCTGGAGACTATACCAATAGTGGTTATGATCGTGGGCATATGGTGCCTTCAGCGGATCGTACAGCTAGCAAAAAAGATAACTCGGCAACATTTTTAATGACCAATGTTTTTCCTCAGACGGCTGAGAATAATCGTGGACCCTGGAAAGAGCTGGAAAATTATTCCCGTGACTTGATCTATCAGCAAAATAAGATCCTGTATATCGTTGGTGGAGTCTATGGTCAAAAGCAACCTATTGCTAAGGAGCGAGTTATCCCTCCCAGCCGTACCTGGAAAGTGATTGTGATTTTTGACGATGAACCAACTGTGGATAACGTTTCTTACAACACTGAGATCATCGCTGTGGATATGCCTAATAACAAGCGTCTCGATGATCAATGGCAAACGTATCAAACCTCTGTTGATCGAATTGAGCTTGCTACAGGTTACGATTTACTATCGGATGTTCCTGAGGCTTTACAAATTGAGCTTGAGGCTAAACTAAGTGCCCATTAGAAATTGCAGCCCTTTCCACACCGCTGACAAATACGTTTAACTATTGCTAAGATGCTGCCTTAGAAACGCTATAGTTCTTTGCCAGGCAAGGTCTGCCGCGTCAGCGTTGTAACGGGTGCCAGAAGGATTCGCAAACGCATGATTGGCTCCTTCATATATATAGATATCAGTATCTTTGCCAAGGTTCTTGAGCGCTGTCTCAAATGATTGAACTGTGTCGGGAGAGGGGTTGGTATCCAAAGCGCCAAAGTGTCCTTGAATTGGCATTTGTAAGGGTTCAAGGGTGGTTAGATCAGTGGATAGTTGGCTGCCGTAATAAATCACAGCCGCGTCAAGATCTTCAGGTAGCGCCAGGGCTGCATTGAAAGACCAGGACCCACCAAAACACCAGCCAATACTGCCAACCTTAGGGGCCTGTTGTTCATTGGTAAGATAGTTATGGGCGGCTATCACGTTTTGAGTCAGCCGATCTGAGTTTTGAATAGCCGCTTGCACTAAGGTTTTAGCTTCATCGCGGGTTTCTGCTACCTGCCCATCGTACAGATCAACAGCTAAGGCGGCGTAGCCTTCAGCAGCAAGGCGACGGGTCATGGTGCGAATATTGTCGTTAAGGCCCCACCATTCTTGAATCACAATTAAGCCTGGTAAAGGTTCAGTGGCCTCTGCGGGCTTAACAAGATAGCCTTCAAATGGAATGCCATCAAGGGTTCCATAGGTAACATCCTGTGCCGTTATAGTCTCAGCTGCAACATCTTTGGCTGCAGGAGACGCCACTGGAACATCGTCGTTGTGGAGTTCTGCTATGGCCTCGCTTTGGTCATTAGCAGGAGTTTGACTAGACGAAGGAGGATTGATCAAGGTACAGCTAAAGGCGAATAGAGCTGTCACCAGGGCAAGACCCAACAGTTTGCGCATTGTTGCTAACGCGAGAGTAACGCTTAAAGAGTAATCGATTTTTCTAAAGATAACCTGAGAAACATGGGTTGAACCGTGTCAGGGCAGGTACGCACAAGGCGAGTAGGCACAAGGCCGTCCCCTACGGGATGGGCACCGTGTCTAAAAGCTGGGCAATGATGGGAGCGCTTTTGTGGCCGCCACTGGCAATGATTCGATGGGCTAAAACAGCTGTGGCAAGGGTCTTGACATCGTCGGGTAGAACATAGTCTCGATCTTCTAGAAAGGCTAAGGCTTGGGCTGCGCGATAGAGAGCCACTGTCCCTCGTGGGCTAACACCAAGGGCAACATCCTCATGGTCACGGGTGGCACGCACCAGATTAATCATGTACTGCTGTACGGAGTCTTCGACCCTGACCTGCTGACACTGCTGTTGCAGACTGTGCATTTCGTCTAGGGTAATGCAGGGCTCTAGATCAGTTGGTTTAAATGGCTGGGTCAAATTTTGCAGCATCTTCAGTTCTTCTTCAGCACTGGGGTAGCCCAAGCTTAGGGATAGGGCAAAGCGATCCATCTGGGCTTCAGGCAATGGAAATGTTCCTTGATACTCCACAGGATTTTGGGTTGCAATCACGAAAAACGGTTCGGGTACCGGGCGAGAAACGCCGTCGAGGGTCACCTGATGTTCTTCCATCACTTCGAGTAGTGCTGACTGAGTTCGCGGTGTCGCACGATTAATTTCATCGGTCAGTAGTATGTTGGCAAATACTGGTCCTGGCATAAACTGAAACGTGCCGCTGCTGGGGTTCCAGATATTTGTGCCAGTGACATCGCTGGGCAGTAAATCGGGTGTGCACTGCACCCGTTGAAATTTTCCATCAATGCAGCGGGCTAGGGACTTTGCTAGTAAGGTTTTTCCCACTCCAGGGACATCTTCGAGCAGAACATGACCACCGGATAAAAGTGCCACCAGCACCAGGCGAATGGGCTCTTCTTTGCCAACAATGGTTTTATTCAGGTTCTGAACGATTTGGTCGATGCGATCGCGCATGGTTGCCCTTAGTGAACTGCCTACAGCTTACCCACACAGTTCAAGGTTTTGGAATGATGTAGCTCACAGGCAAACGTTTTTAGAGAACTTTGCCCCATGCCACCTACGGATGACGGGGGGCGTTGCATTGCCTACAATAAAAATGTACTAGGTCGAGGTGCGCCACAAGGTAATAAACGCGATGACCATTGAGTTTCAGTTTCAGCCAGAGAAAGCAATAGCAGCTGCAGCCCTGTTATTAAAGTGCCATGGTGAACCGATAAAATATCTTGGGTTGCTCAAGATGCTGTACATTGCCGATCGAGTCGCGTTGGCACAAATGGAGCAGCCGATTACGGGTGACCATTATGTGTCCATGGACTATGGTCCGGTCCTTAGCGGTGTTTATGATTTGATCAAGGGGCAACCCGTTGATGATGCGCTGCCTCTGTGGTCCAAATTTATCTCTCCCCGTGAAGACAACTGTGTTTCTCTGCTTGAAGATCCAGGCAATGGAGAACTTTGTGAAGAAGAAGAAGAGATCCTTCAACAGGTGTATAACACGTTTGGTCATTTGGATCCTTTTGAGGTCGCCGAGTGGACCCATGATTTACCTGAATGGAGCGATCCTGAAGGATCAGCCATTCCCATTGTGGTAGAAGAGATTCTTAAAAATCTGGGCAAAAGTGATGCTGAAATTATGCGCATTCAAGACGATGTTACGCGCGAGGCCTATCTCGATCAAGTTATAGAGGATGAGGGTTAAATGGCTAGCCTCTCTATTCGTCTCGGCGATGCGTTTTTAATTAAAACACCGCCGAAAGGGAAGCATTTGTATATTGCGATCGCAAAAACCACTAAAACTCGACACCTATTTGTCAGCGTCAATAGTCGCCAACCCAAGTCAGAAACTGTCTGTATTCTCAAACCCGGTCCTGATGTGCCAGACTTTATCATTCATGAATCGGTTGTTAATTACCGATTTGCCCGTGAACTAACAGTTAAGGAGTTAGCCAAATTGCTACCCATGGGACATCGCACCCATAAAGGCTATTGCTCTAGAGCCGTACTCCAACACATTCAAGCCGGTGGATTAGCCTCGAAACGGTTGAAGAACCGCTATAAGCTTGCCCTTAAAGATTTTTTAGAGATGTAGTGCCACAAATTTCGTAGTCCCCTTACCCAAGATCAGCTCATGATTCAGCGTACCCTCTACGTCATTGCTGTCCCCAATCTTGAAATCTCAGCCCCTTTCTACCGCGATGTTCTGGGCTTCACCATCGAAGACATGGGGGACCCAGGCTGGCGGATGTATAGGCGTGATGGCTGCCGCATCATGGCTGGAGAATGCCCCAATGCCATTCCGGCAAGAGAGCTAGGCGACCATTCTTATTTTGCCTACTTTGTTGTGGATGATGTGGACAGTGAGTATAACAAAGTGACAGCTCACAATGTGGAGATTGTAAAACCCCTACGCGATGAACCGTGGGGCATGAGAGAGTTTGGTTTACGCACCATTGATGGTCATCGTCTGATGATTGGGAAAGATTTGGATGAATAAATAAGCTAACAATAAAACCCTACACCTGGTAACGGTCGTGTCTCTTACCTTTTAACCTTGCAGTGGTTTGGCATCACCTTCTCTCCAGAGTGCTTCAAAGGAGAGTTGTAAGGTCTTTGCTAGCCCTGGATGGGTAACACTCAATGCCGTAAAGCTGGGAGAACTGACCACCGGGTCCTGCAATGACAGTAGCGTCACCCGCTCATCAAACAGCTGCATTTTAAACGGCACTTCTGCAACAAATCGTACCTGTTGCCCCCAGTCCTGGCACTGGCGGATAAAGTCACGACTGCTAGGATCTTGCCACACATTGTGTTCGTAAATGGTGCGATAGGTAATGCCTTGTTTCAGGGGACCTTCCACGAGTTTTAGGCCATCTTCATAGCTAAGTAGAGAGGGATAGGTAAAAAATACGCAAATGCTATGTTCAGCGGCCTGGGCCAAATGGCTGCCTCGTTCATTAATGTGGTTGGGATCTGACAATACTTCGACATAGGCCAGGGGATCTTGATTGCGATGGCCTGCTGCATAGAGTGGGGCTAGGGCGGCCACCATTGCCTCAGACTGTTGTTGCTGGCGAGATAGTTCGGCTGCGTACTGACGCTGTTTAGCTTGCACTAGTCCCGGTAAGGCCTGGGTCGGATCAACGGCCTGGAATAGGCGTTGTCTGCCAGAGTGGCGTTCGAGGGCAAGGTTGCGATCGCACAACCCCCGTAACACATCATAAATTCGCTGCCGAGGCACCTTTGCCTGGGTTGCTAGTTGAGATGGGGTAAAATCCTGCCGTTCTAGCAACGCTAGATAGACCGCCGCTTCATAGCGGGTCAACCCCAGATTCGTCAGATTTTCTAACTGCTGTGCATCGCTCATAGTTCTGTGACAAGAAATGACACCACTGCTCAGTGGTGCTATTGTAGAATCCTGTCAGTCATCACACAAGTAGCATTACAAACCATGAGTATCACCACGCTTCAGCGCCCTGCCGAGGCCAAATTCGCAGCACCTAATTTTCTGCCAACGGCTTATTTTCGCAATCAGTTTGTCCCCTTTGACCAAGCTCAAATTTCTATCGCCACCCATGCACTCCACTATGGCACCGCTGTTCTCGGCGGCATTCGCGGTTTCATCATTGACGGAGAAGCGTTGATTTTTCGTCTTGAGGCCCACTGTCAGCGCCTGAGCAACAGCGCTAAATTTATGGGCTACCACCTTTCCCCAGATGCACTTCAAGCAACACTCATTGAATTTGTACAACGCAATCAGCCTGCTACAGCCTTCTATCTCAGGCCGTTGATTTACACGTCTGGGCTGGGTGTCGCTCCTCGATTTCACCAAGTCGAAAAAGATTTACTAATCTATGGTGTACCCATGGGGGATTACCTCGCTCGCAATGGTGTACGCTGTCGCATTAGCTCTTGGGCACGGCAAGAAGATCGTAGCCAGCCCCTCCGAGGTAAAACCACCGCCGCTTATATTGCCTCAGCCCTCGCCAAAACAGAAGCCGTAGAATCCGGCTTTGACGAAGCCATCCTGATGAACTCCCAAGGTAAGGTCAGCGAAGCGTCTGCCATGAATCTATTTCTGGTGAGAAATGGCCAGCTGATTACCCCAAGCTTTGACCAAGACATTTTAGAAGGCATCACCCGCGACAGCATTCTTACCATTGCCGAGAATTTAGACATACCAGTCATAGAGCGGCCTGTTGATAAATCTGAGCTTTTTATTGCTGACGAGATTTTTCTCTCAGGAACTGCTGCTCAAATTACACCTGTTTTGAGTATTGAGAATTATGATCTTCCCTCAATGCAGCCCATAACCCATCAGCTTCGGGAAAGTCTTCAATCCATAATGCTCGGGAAAGAGCCGCACTACAATAGTTGGCTCACAAGAGTAAACGTTTAAATTTGGCGCAACACTCAGGTACGCTGCTCAAATCAGCAGTGATCAAAGAGGGAGACAACAGACTAATAGTAGGATAAAGATTCTGCTGTTTGCTTGCTCTTATGCTCACGAATATTCTGATCATTTTGGCGTTAATCATTGCCAATGGCGTGTTTGCCATGTCTGAGCTGGCCATTGTATCAGCTCGCAAGGTGCGCCTAGAGCAAGCTGCTCGCAACGGTGATCGTCGTGCCCAGGCGGCCCTCAAGTTATCTAAACGTCCCGATAACTTTTTCTCTACGGTGCAAGTGGGCATCACCCTGATCAGCATTGTCAGTGGTGCCTTTGGAGGCCAGGCCCTGTCAGCCCCTATGGCCGCCTTGATTAATAAGATTCCTGGTTTGGGGACCTATGCCAATACCCTGGCTTTTCCGCTGGTGGTTGCTATTATCACCTATCTATCACTGATTTTAGGGGAGCTAGTGCCCAAACAAGTGGCGCTGACCATGCCCGAGGCCATTGCAAAAGTCATTGCTCGGCCCATGGCGACCCTCTCAAAACTAGCCGCTCCCATTGTTGCCCTGCTTAGCTTTTCAACCAACCTAGTGGTGCGCGTCCTGAATATTCAACCCGACCGTGGCCCCAGTGTCACGGAAGCAGAAATTCGGGCCTTTATTCAACAAGGGACTGAGGAAGGCACGTTAGAGGTAGCTGAACGGGAAATCATGGAACGGGCGATTCGACTTGGAGACCGCCAAGTTACCTCTATCATGACGCCACGCCCTGAAATCATGTGGCTAGATTTAGAAGATACTGCCACAGAAAATCAACGCAAGATTATTGCCAGTCGCTATCGTCGTCTACCCGTATGCCAGGGTAGTTTAGACAATATTCTCGGTCTGGTCAGTGTTAACTCCCTATTAAATCGAGCCCTGAACCAAAATCCTTTAGATTTAACCGTAGATCTGGAACAACCCCTGGTGATTCCAGAAATATCGCGATCGCTACCCCTACTCGAGCAGTTCAAACGTTCGCGTGTGCACACCGCTCTTGTGGTTGATGAATATGGCGTCATTCAGGGATTAGTCACCCTGTGGGATATTCTGGAAGCCCTCGTGGGAGATGCGCCATCTCTTGACGAACCTGGCGATCAGCCGCGCCAACGGGAAGATGGATCCTGGCTACTCGACGGCATGATGAATATTGAGGATGTCTATTACTGTCTTGAATTAGGAGACTTTTCTGATAAAACAGTTAGCTACTATACCCTGGGGGGCCTAGTGATTCACCAACTTGGGCGCATTCCCACAGCAACCGATCGCTTTGATTGGAATGGATTCGTCGTAGAAGTGATGGACATGGACAGTAATCGGGTGGATAAGGTACTAATCACACCCAAACGTAATCCCTGCGAAGATGAAGGATGACGGCACCATCTCTCCAACCCTAATCCATAGATTCTATGGATTAGGGCTGGAAAACCTGACGTCCTCAGCCGACCTTAGCTTCTGCAATGTTCTGTTCTGTTTCTCCTAAAAGGCGTTTGATTTTGGCCAATAACTCACCAAATCGAAACGGCTTATGCAGACAGTCATCGGCTCCCAGCTCAATCGCTCGAGCGCAGTCGGACTCTCCAAGGGCTGTAATAATCACAACCGGTGGAGACTGATTCATTTTGCGTAAATTCATTAATACATCAAATCCATCGAGCTCAGGCAAACCCAAATCTAAAACGATCAGGTCGAAAGACTCAGAAAGAGCTATATCCAGAGCCTGGCGACCATTAAACGCTGATTCAGGCTGGTGATGCTGTCTCCTAAGTCCCTTTTCTAAGAATGTGACGATTCGAGGTTCATCATCCACAAGTAAAATCTTGGCCATATTCAGAATTTAATATTCGTTCACACTGTGCTACTGTTCAGCATGCTAGACGATATTAAAATCTCGATGATACAGCGATGAGAGCTTATTCATGTTTCAAACGGTAGCCTAACCCTCTAATGGTCTCAATGAAGTGGCGGCCCAGTTTTTTGCGTAAATAGCCAATATACACATCAACAATATTGGAGCCTGGATCATAGTCGTATCCCCAGACGTGATCCAATAGTTGTTCTCGACTTAAGATTTGACCAGGATGGCGCAGAAACGTTTCAGCAAGAATAAATTCTCGAGCTGACAATTTAATCGAGCGTCCTGCTACACGTACTTCGCGAGAATGCAAATTTAGTTCAACCTCTCGGAATCTTAGGATGTAAGTATTAGATGTGTCGGTGTGGGTCTGTTGGAGATGGGCATTGCGTAGACGAGCTTGGATCCGCATTAGCAATTCTTCAAACCGAAATGGCTTGGTCAAATAATCGTCAGCACCCCGTTCAAACCCAGCGACTTTATCGTTAATTTCATGACGAGCAGAAAGAATAATAATTGGCACGGAGATACCTTGCCCTCGAAACTCATCCAGCACAATTAGACCATCTTTATTCGGCAACCCTAAATCGAGGATGATCAGGTCAAACTGTTGGTGGAGGGCAAGTGCGATCGCATCGTCCCCATTATCTATAATGGTTGGGGTATAGCCATTTGCCCGCAGCCCTTTCTCCAGGAAAGATGCCACGCGGGGAGAGTCTTCGATAATCAAAATACGGCTCATAGCAGTTATAGAGCAAGGTTGAGAAAGAGAAAACATTGGCAATAAGACCCCAATTGCTACAAAACCGTATCTTAAATAAGCTAGAAATATCTCTTAAATAAGCTGGAAACATCCTAGTTCGCTTCTAAAATCAATCGATTATGGTGAGGTTGAACAGGTCGGGCAGTTTCACCTAAAACAGCGATAAATTGCTCTAGCTGGGTAATAGAAAGAGTAATCGGATCTCTCATAATAATCCACGTAACACTTTCACTGTAGGGTGGCTCTGTCCAAGAACCTGAATAACGGTAGTAAGCCCTTAGGTTGTCAGGTAATAATTGAGCAGCATCAATCGCTACATTGTCAAAAGTCTTTTTGAGCCCTGGTGTGGCAGGCATATGGTCCCAGATACTTTGCATCACAGGATTACCTTCCCCAACTTCAACGAATACTCCTACAATTACAACGTGCTCACCATAGCGGTGCACAAGTTGAACTTCCATCGCATAGGGCATACCAGCGACAACATGTTCGCTCGGAGCCTGGAAATGCACTTCCTCTAACGTATACAGCTGTTCATCCAGGGTCAGCGTACTACCAAATCGATAATTAACCTGAATAGTATTACCATTGTGCACAACTGTCAGAGGAACAGAATGATAATCGTACTGTAACGGAGTTAAATCCACTTGAATGGTGGTTTGGAGTTCAATGGGAGACTGTCGTTGCTTGTCAGGACATGGCCTGATTGCTATCCCTTTATATGATGAGTAATAAGATCTCTGATTAATAAGAGTGCCAGCAATAAAAGCGCCAACAATTCCCAAAATTATTAAAAAAGACTTCATCCAGTGATGACACAGTAAATGCTTAGCTGATAGCCACGACATAGATAGAAAGCTCCATATAAAGTACCTCTCTCAAGAGAGACGACAGCGAGGAGCCATCCTAAAACTATTGATTAAAACCATCTTGTCCGTTGAAAACGGACAAGACTATTTATAAAGGTTATGGGGTGGAGAAAAATGATTCACAGCCAACTTGAATAAACAGCTCCCATAGCAGCCATGCTGCATGTGCTCCATTACTATGGCTTAGACATGATGATTTGTAATACTATCTATTGACCGTTTCTATGGTTCCAGTGGATAGTCTGCCAGATATCCACCTGGCTATCCGCAGATGGCACAGGCTTAAATCAGACCTTCACGAACGGCTTTGGCGGCAGCTTGCACTCGGTCATCAACACTGAGTTTATTCAAAATAGTACGCACATACGCCTTAATGGTGCCTAAGGATAGGTAAAGCTGATCGGCAATCTCTTGATTTGAACAACCTTCACTAATCAGTTGCAAAACCTCACGCTCGCGATCCGTAAGCATCGAAGGTGCTTTATCTTGAGCGGGAACCGGGGCTGTCGTTGATTTCAACATTGAAGAAAGCTTGTGGGCAATCTGCGGCGCTAAATAGGTGCCGCCGCCCTGGATCAACCGTAACACTGCTATTAACTGCTGCCATTCAATACTTTTGAGACAATAGCCATCTGCCCCTGCTGCCAGCATACCCACGACCTGGCTATCTTTACCGAAAGCACTCAATGCCAGCACTCGACTCTCCGATTCTGTTGCTTTAATGGCTTGAGTTGCTGAAATACCATCCAGAACAGGCATTTCAATATCCATCAAAATAATATCAGGCTGTAGTTGAGCTGCCAGCTCAATAGCCTGCTGACCGTTTTCAGCCTCGCCGACCACTTTAAAGTCATCTTCTAAGCTAAACTGTCCCGACAAGCCACGCCGCATTAGGGCATGATCTTCCACCAAAAGAACACGAATAGGAGCAGTTCCCATAGTTACCTCGAAATGTCAACCAGACTCCAAGCTCGGGACATCACATGTAAGGGCATTCGTTGATAGCATAAACCAAAAGGTAGCCCCCTTACCTGGAATACTCTCTACCCAAATTTTACCGCCATGGGCCTCAATAATTTGCCGACAGAGGTAGAGGCCCAGACCAGCTCGTCCTTGACGGCCTGCAACTTGAGAAAACCGATAAAACAACAAGCCGATCTCTTCCTCCTTAAGACCTGGTCCCTGATCACGTACGGCTACATACACACTTAAATCATGCCGCGATGTCACTGCAATTGAAACCGGCTTCCCTGGCTTACTCAGCCGTACAGCATTATCGACTAGGTTTTGCAAAACCCTTTGAATTTCGATGGCATCACCGTACACGACCGGAATCTTAGACGCGATGTTGACCTCTAATACACATTTCCCTTCCGAGCTATTTTGCTCCCAAACAATCACCCGATTACAAATTTTATCCCAGTTCAAAGGTTCACAGTTAAGTAGCTGACTACCCCCCGCTTCATAGCGACTAATATCTAGCAGTGCCTCCACTAGCTTAATCAAGTTATCGTTAGCTTCACGATAGTCTTCTAACAAATCTTTGAGCAAATTACTCACTGGGCCAAATGCCCCTCCAACAATAGCGTTGAGGGTACCACGGTTAGCCAACAAAGGAGTCCGTAAATCGTGGGATAGTGTACCGATTAAATCTTCTAGCTGTTGATTGCGTTGTTGAATCCGTTCTTGCCGTACGCTGATCCCCTCAGCCATACCATTCAGCGTAGTTGCCAGGTCTCCCATCGGATCTTCTGACACATGCTGAATTCTCCTATCCAATTGACCATGCCGCCAGTTATCCCCGACCCTTATAAGTTGTCTTAAAGGTGTGAGAATACGACGGCGTAGCAGAATTAAGTTCAGTGCACTGCCAACAACAATTAGCACAATGGCAGTACCACTGAGGCCTAAGCCCCAAACATTTAAGCGATTTAGACGGTTTAGTCGCTGATTCTGTGCTTCTAGGATAGACTTCTCATACTCTAGAATGCGATTGACTGCTTCCCTCAGAGTATCTAATGAACTTTCCTCCGCTAAGCTATTTCGATCAAATGAGCCATCGACAACCGGCTGTGCAAATTTTCGTAGCCACTGATTATGAAAGGTTTCAATCAGCGATAGAGTACCCTGCTGAGATGGATCCTGAGCTAAAAGGGTTGAAAGAGTTGCCAAACTTGATTCAAACTGTTGACGTCCAGCTTGATACTGTTGTAAGTAATCCTCATTTTCGCTAAGCAAATATCCACGCAGGGCCACTTTTTCTTCTAAGGCAGATCTCAGTAGGCGCTCGCTTTCACGCTTGATTTCAACGGTCTTAGTAATCTCTTGGGAGGTCCGTTGTCTGGCAACACTCACGGCTACACTCAGCACTTCCTGAGCTAATAGCAGGACAACTAACACCGTAAAGCTGGCATAAAACGGTGCAAATAAGCGCTTTCTGAGAAAAGATAAGTCCAATGGCTCAGTTCGTTAAGGATTCAGTATTAGTCATCCAACTTTGCCAGTATATGAGGTTATATGGTCTTCTAGTCATCTTTATCAAGGCAGTATACGTTTCTGACATCAAGGCGATTCAAGGCAAACGATTCAAATCATGAGAGCAATCTCATGATGATCTTAATGCTTTCTTAGATGCAATGGGTCTAATAAAAGTTAGGCTCAGCGGCTTGTTTTGGATAGTAGTTGCTGCCTAAGCAACCAGCGCATCTGCCCCCATAGCCAGCTTTGCGCTGGTTTTATTCCACACAGAGCATTGTCAACATAGGTGGTACTCCTTAGCCGTCGAGATGCTTTGCTCAAAAACTCTTGATAGGCCCTACGCACATCCCACAACGGCTCGCTAGACTATTAGACAAGCGCTTTGTGGGGGCCTATGGCAATAGTAAAACGGCGCGATCTTGACTATGTGGTGATTACCCTACTCATAGGTAGCAGC
Source organism: Leptothoe sp. LEGE 181152 (assembly GCF_032906605.1). Lineage (NCBI taxonomy): Bacteria > Bacillati > Cyanobacteriota > Cyanophyceae > Nodosilineales > Cymatolegaceae > Leptothoe > Leptothoe sp. LEGE 181152. Next base: position 101,952 of record NZ_JASATU010000067.1, on the reverse strand, counting down.
ATCTACGTTTTTATCACCGGACTCATCGCCGATACAATGGGGCTGCATCACTTTGGCTTTCACAGTCAGGTGGGGTATTTGTGGGTCACCCTAGCCACAATTCATCTCATCCAAACCTGGACTCGGGTTAAAGCCTTTATGCGCAATCGATTGCGAGATCGCCCTCAAGAACCTTCCCTAACCAAAGTTCACCCTAAATCAACAGCCACAGGCCAATCAACAGTCACAGGCCAATCAACAGAGGCCCCACCTCTTCCCCCTAAACAAGTCGTCTTACCAAACAGCGGACGCCGTAATCTTCTTTTGTTTATTTTGGCCATCGCCACTGGCATTGGCTTTGAGCGTTTGATTTCCCCTTCAGAACCCGGTGGCCTCTCTGATGTCAATTCTGATGTCAATCAGGATATAGGGCAGCTTTACCATAGGTGGAGTCAGCCTGGATATGGGGAAGCCATTGCCACTATTTTCAATTGGGGACAAGCGCCACCGCTGTACAAGACTTACCCAGATGCCCAGCAAATTGAACTGCCCCAATTTCCCCTCTCAGAGGAATCATCACCTACTACGCTGAATCTAGCGACAACTTTAACCACTCGGAGATCGCGCCGTAACTACAACCCCCAGAGCCAGATATCGCTAGATACACTTTCCCAATTGTTATATCTAGCTCAAGGCATCACCTGGGATGAGCGAGAGTTTCGGACAGTGCCCTCTTCTGGAGCGCTGTATCCTTTAGAAATTTATCCGATTGTCCACCGCGTCGAAGGATTAGAGCCAGGACTTTATCACCATGCTGTGGAGCATCATCGGTTAGAATTGGTACAATCTGGGGACCTCCGTCAGCCACTTATCAGAGCAGGCTTAAACCAGGAGTTTCTGGGCGAAGCACAGGTTTGTTTTGTGATCTCAGGCATTTTCCAACGCACTCGCTGGAAATATCACGAACGCACCTATCGCTATGTACTAATGGAAGCCGGACATCTAGGTCAAAATTTATATTTAGCCGCTACAGCCTTGGGGCTTGGTGTTTGCGGTGTTGGTGCTTTCTTCGACGATGCACTCAATGAATTATTAGGTATCGATGGTATAGAAGAAGCAGCCTTATACTTAGTGACTGTAGGAAATATTGCATAACCGCTGCATGGATGCTGTTAAACAGTGCTACTCTCTGATTGTTTAAGGCAACTGATGATTATCTGACAGCAATAAGTCGACAGCCTTGGACATACTGTCCAGGGGTTACCCCAAGCATTTTTTTAAAGTGTCGATGCAGATGACTTTGATCGGCAAAGCCAGTCGCTAGAGCTGCTTCAGCAATGGGATGTCCTTCAGCTAGAAGGGTTTTAGCCTGATGAACACGCACATGATTGAGGTAAGCATGGGGAGGTAAGCCAATCTGTTTCCTAAATGCTCTCAGCAAACGAAATGGGCTTAAGTTTGTCAGCCTAGCTAATTCGTCTAGTGAAATATTACGGGTGTAGTGACAGTGAAGATACTCTCGGACCTGTTGAACAGAATAATTTTCTTTGCCAACAGATTTTATCTGGGGACGATTGCTGGCATATCCATGCACTAGCTGCGTTAAGCCCCATAAAAAACGAGATTCTTTTTCTAAGGATGAGGGAGATGTTTCGAGCGTGCGATGGAGATTAACTAACTTTTGATTAAGGCACTTATCTTGGATAACAGGAGATGAAAAGTAGGGAATTGCCCCTGAACATTCACTCAACTCTTTGGCAGCCTGCTGTAGCCAATCGATAGCTGGCAAAAGCGTTCGATAGGTCCACCCTGTCTCTAAGACCGCATGCCCCGTATGCATTTCACCAGGGTGAGTAATCACCACACTCCCAGGGGGCGCAATATGACTGGCACCACGATAGTCAAACTCCATTGCGCCTGACTCGACAATGGCGATGCCAAATCCCTCATGGGCATGACGCGAGAAAGCGTATGTCACATACGTGGCATGGAGCATTTCTAAACCACGCAACGCCGGATCACGCCAAAACTTAACACGTTCTTTAGGGGCTGCTCGACGACTCATTGATAGATACACACACATTTAAAGACTCAGTGTAGCGATAAGATCTATCAAGCAACCTGCTTATTGTAGATTTGCTTCGACCATTAAATACCCATAGGAAGACCTGGCTTATCGAGATATGGGACCTGGTAAAAGGTGAAAGGGGTTGAAATTTGTATGGCGATCGTAAAAGTCTTCGTTTTCTTGGTGTTTTAGCCAGCCGGTTAATCCATAGGTGATGGGGGTAAAGAGAATTTCTACACCGCACTTAAAGATGTAGTTGGACACAACTAGAGTCACCATCAGGCTGGGAGGAAATAGGCCCCAGAATGCGATCGCAATAAATAATCCTGTATCCAACACCTGGCCCACCAGCGTAGACGAAATCGTCCGCACCCATAGCTGTCGACCTTTGGTCGCCACCTTCAACTTGGCTAAAATAAACGAATTGGAAAACTCACCAACGACATAGGCAATCAGGCTAGCCATAACGATCCTTGGCGTCAGCCCCAGGATCTGATCATAGGCCTCTTGGTGGGGCCAATCTGTAGCAGCAGGTAGCGCCCCCACCACCATAAAGGTGACAGACATAACCAGTGCAGCCATAAATCCCGTCCAGATCACCTTGCGAGACCGGGCATACCCGTAAACCTCAGTCAGGATATCCCCAAAAATGTAGCTGAGGGGGAATAGTAATGTGCCACCATCAAAGGTAAAGATACCAAAATCAACAATTTTGGTCGATGTCACATTAGAAATCAACAGTACTGTGACAAACAGAGCGGTAATGGTATCTAAGTGTCTAAAGCCACGCATTGGATGCTGAGGAACAGGTTTGGTCATGGAGTCTAGGCAATAATCTGGATGCAACCCACTAGTTAAGGATACTAGGCGATACCATACCCCTATGGCCAGTACTTAAAATAGAAGTGATGCCTGACTTCATTTGGGAGAAGCTAGACTGTAAAAACCAGCCAATTGGTGGCTTAGGTGCCTGGAGGGCTAAGGTGCCAGGCGGTTGGTTGGTGGCCATTCGCTGTGGTGGTGGCGAGGGTAGCGGCATCACCTTTTATCCAGATCCTAACCATGAATGGGATGGCGGTTCTCTTGATTCTTAGGGTATGGGCATTTTAATTTCAGCTGTCCTGCCCATCGCACTGGTGGCACTGGTGGGTGTTTGGGTGGGGCGTATGTTTACGCTAGAGCGGCAAACCTTAGCACGGTTGAGCATTTATGCGTTAGTGCCAGCGCTTGTACTGCACAGCTTAGCTAAAACAACATTGGAGTTAGGCAATGCGATCGCAATCCTCATCGCCTTTGTTCTCCACACCACCGTACTCTATCTACTTGCTGTCACCCTGGGTAAAGTACTCAAGTTCTCATCAGATGAGAAAAAGAGTTTAATCGCCACAACAATCTTTGCCAATGTGGGTAACATGGGTCTTCCTTTTGTTTTATTCTCCCTAGGAGAAGCCGGACTCGAACGAGCCATTGTTTACCTGGTGGGCTCTAGCCTGATGACTGCCAGTGTCTTCCCTATAGTGCTCAAAGGAGAGGGAATTCTTAAAGGCTTACGCTATACCGCGTGTTTACCGGTTTTGTGGGCTGCGATCGCAGGGCTTATTTTACAAGGCACAAGCACCGTACTGCCCATATCGATCGATCGAGGTGTCACCCTTTTAAGTGAAGGCGCGATCCCAGTTGCTCTATTAATGCTAGGCATTCAGCTGTCGGAAACGCCGTTTGTATTTGGCCGTTACGAGCTCATGGGGGCAGGACTACGATTAATCGTGTCACCACTGATAGCAGTTAACATTGCTAACCTAGTGGGGCTCACTGGTATTGATCGCCAAGTTGTTATCTTACAAGCTGCTATGCCTGTGGCAGTGAATTCGTTAATCTGGGTGATCGAACTGGGCGGGGACACAGTGCGAGTTGCCAGAACCATTGTCGTGTCCACATTACTCAGCCTAGGCACACTCCCTATCGTGCTGTGGCTAAGTAACCGGTGATGTGGAGATATTCAACATTTCTTTTGCTGTCACACAATCTTTGACAATTTGTTCTTTTAAGGCATCCAAAGACTCAAACTTCTGTTCAGGTCGAATAAAGCTTTCTAAACCAACTGTTAGAGTCTCTCCGTACAAATCCCCTTCCCAATCAAATATATGTACCTCGACACTCAAATCCTGACCTGCAACCGTAGGGCGATTACCGATGTTCATGACACCCAGCAAAGGTTTCTGATTTGGTAGAATGCCAAATACTTTAACGCTATAAACGCCCTGGCAAGGAATAAATTTATCGCTTGGCAACTTGAGGTTAGCGGTTGGGAATCCAATTGTACGTCCTAACTGCTTTCCTAAGGTCACTTGCCCGCTGAGGGCATAGGGTCGCCCCAGTAGATGATTGGCTTTGGTTAGCTCGCCCTCCGCCAGAGCTTGCCGAATGCGGGAGCTGCTGATGCGTCCTTCGGCATCATTGTGCAGCGGGATAATGGTAACTGGGATATGGTGACGGGTTGCGATCGCATACAGCAACTCAGCATTCCCGCCGCGCCCTTTACCAAAGTGAAAGTCGCTCCCCACACTAATATGCGTCGCCTGCAAATCCTGAATCAGGATCTTTTCCACAAACATCGCCGCATCCAAGTTAGCCAATGCCGCATCAAACGGCAGCAGCACGAGTTGATCTACCCCTAAACAGGCCAACTGGCGACTTTTTTCTTCCAGCGGCGTCAGTAATGAGCGCGACTGACCGGAAAAATACTCTTTGGGATGGGGAAAAAACGTAACTACCGACGCCCACTCAGCAAAGCCAGATTTCGATGATTCAGAAACAGACGCTACGCCAGGCAAATCACTATAGCCAGAGGCCGCAGCGGCCTGCAAACACATATCGTCAGCTAAGACCAAAGAGGGCAGACCGCCCTTATGGGTTAAAACAGGTTCAATAACATGCTGGTGACCGAGATGGACACCATCAAAGTTACCGAGGGCAATTTTAGTCGGCTTTTTAGCCGATGTAGGAGATGAAGTAATCCACACGCTTTACATTTTTACATAAAAATCTGAGCATAGCGCGGAATTGCGTCAACATGACTACCTCAGAAGTTTTATGAGGCGTTGCAAATCCTCGGTATGATGTCATTGCTCAAGCTCAGATTAATGAGCGACGTGATCGATTAACGCATCCTCTAGATCAGCAACGGCCTTTATTGAAGCGAGTCTACTGGCTCAGTCATCGCCTGAACAAAGTCGCTATAGGGACTTACCATCTGAATGTCTGCCACATCCACTATCGTCATCCCAGCGATCATCAGAGCCGCTATCCAAAAAAACAGATCAAGTTCCTGCAAAACTTTACCCATGAATTGTATTAATCCATCAAAATTACATTGTCGATGACATGAATAATGCCGTTGCTGGCTTCGATATCAGCCGCAATCACCGAGGCATTTTTCACTTCTAGGGGATTCTGGCTACGAATAGGAATGGGCGAACCTTCCACTGATGTCAGTTGGGAAAACTCACGGATACGGGCACTATCCCAACGACCAGAAACCACGTGATAGCAAAGAATTCGGCCTAATTGAGGAGGATTCTGCACCAGATTATTCACAGTATTGGGAGGTAGTTTTGCAAAGGCATCATCATTGGGCGCAAACACCGTAAATGGCCCTGGAGATTGCAACGTTTCCACCAAGCCTGCTGCCTTAACAGCCGCCACTAAGGTTTCAAAACCAGGATTTTCAAGCGCGATATCGACAATCGTTGCCATGATTAAAGCAAAATTCAGAGGACATAAACTTCAACGTGGGCTTTTGCCACTACGCGGCAAGACACACACACTTAGCGGTAATTTGCAGTCTGAATATCTCGCAGACGTGCTTCTGGGCGTATGAGCCGATCCATTTGAGCTTCAAAAAATTCGCGGTTGGCCATCAGATGCTTTGGGTTTGGATCATCTAGTGGATAGTACAACGCCGCTCGTAATGCTTGAATCACCGCTGATGTCACGTTATACATTGAGCGCTGAAAGGTAATGCCTAGCTGAATCAGCTGATCGTCTTCACCACGACAATGTTGTTGGTAATAGTCCTGCAGATAGGGCGGTAAAAAGTGCAGCATATCCTGCATTAACAGTGTTGGTGGAATACCTGCACTACCCACCGGAAACACATCGGCATAGAGAATGCCATAGTGAAATTCTGGCTGCTGGTCTGGCACTTGATGCACCTGGGCATCGTAGGATTTAGTGCCTCGAAATGGTGCTGTACGATAAAAGACGGCCTCCACATAAGGCAGGGCTGCCTCATAAAGCCAGGTAAATCCAGCTGATTTAGGAATGATTTCAAAGCACTCATCACCGACATACACATGGTGATAGATGGGACGACCAGCCACTGCAAAAATGCCATTGACTAAAAAGTTCATGGCATCAGGTACTCCCTTAAAGCCACCTTCATCATAGATGTCTGACATCTCGAAAAACACCGGGGCCATTACTTCCCAAAACAAGCCAAGGTTAGCGTAATATGACATCTGTCGTACCTGCTCTAAGAACATGTCGGGGAAGAGCTTATAAAGCCCCAACATGGCTGGATTACCCCTGAAATAGGCTTTAATTGCTCGATCTGCGGCGGCCTTATAGGGTTCGCTATAGAGATACTCGTTAAATTTGGGATTGAGATCCTCATGCCAAAACATGGCTCGCATGCAGGCTTCCGCAAACTCCATATTGACACGGTCATGTCCTAGATGGTGAAATAGCCGGGGCCACTTGCGCTTACCTTCTCCCTTAGCCATGAACTCCAGTAGCTCGGGATGGGCCTCCCCCACCCCTCGCCATATCCTTAAGGGTGACTGATCACCTGCATAGGTGTTCTGACGGTCCAGATACTCTTGAGAAATGAAATATTTGAAAAATGGCAGGGGCTGTAGGAAAACTCGTTCGCCAATGTACAACAGATCCCGCCAATAAAAATCCATCGGTACCGCATAGGCTTTGTAGATACCGATAATCTGCATGAGATTTTCTGGGGTATCGGGCAGCATGGAGCCGCCAGCTTCGAGCCGATGAATAACCTCAGCATAGGGATGGGTAGACAGGGGAATCGTTGTAGTGGTGTTTACCATGATTTTTACGAAAACAAGTATACGGAAGTCAAGAAAGACCGCTAAGTCAGCAATATCTATGGCTGATTAAGATGCAGCATCGTCTGAAAAAAGACTGCCAATGCTCCAGTGTTGAATGGGTGCGATCGCAATGGAGTTCACTGCTATCGGCTCACTCCAACGCATCAACAAGTTTGGTTGTACACCCAGTACCACAATCAATACAGCCAGTAACAAAGCTGGCGCTTTTTCATTGAAGGAGACTTTTGGAAAGTACGCTCGCTGGTTATCTAAACGACCAAAACATGTGCGATTAAGTAAAATCACAAAGTAAACTGCCGTTAGTCCCGTGCCAACAATGCCGATGAGAGTTTGAACCGGAAACACTCGATAGCTACCCTGGAAGACAGCAAATTCCGCTGCAAAGTTAACCAATCCAGGGATGCCGGCACTTGCCATCGCCCCCAACAGCAGCGTTGCACTAACAAACGGTAACCCTCTCACAGGGTTCATCAAACCGTTCAGCTTGTCTAAATCTCGACTACCAACCTTGGCTTCGATCACACCCACCAAGTTAAACAGAATGGCTAACACTAAACCGTGGGCAATCATGTGGGCAATGCAGCCCGATATGCTCAGACTGTTACCGGCTGCACTCCCCAAAAGCACATAGCCCATATGGCTAACAGAGCTATAGGCCACCATGCGTTTGATATCTTGTTGCACAATCGCCAAAAAAGCACAGTAGATAATGGTGACTGCAGCCCAGACCGCTAGCCAGGGAGCAATGACGGCCCATCCCTTAGGCAACAAACTGAGGCCAAACCGCAACAGGCCATAGGTCCCCAGTTTGGCTAACACACCACCTAATATGATGGCCACAGGGGTAGACGCTGCTACATACGTATCTGGCAACCAGGTATGCAGCGGCACCATGGGAACCTTAATGCCAAAGCCAATCGCCATAGGAATTAAGAGAATCACCTGGAGCCGCACCGATAAATCAGTATCGGTTAGCGCAGCGTAGCTAAAGTTATCAGCCCCACCCAACCACAACAAACCAAAGCCACTAACCAATACAAATGCACCGGAAATCGCTGTGTAAATCAGAAATTTAGTGGCTGCATAACTACGTTTCTCACCACCCCAAATATTGATCAATAAATATAGAGGGATTAGACAGGCTTCATAGAAGAGGAAGAAGAGGAGAAAGTTTTGTGCTAGGAATGCTCCTGAAATAATGCCACTGGTAATTAGCGTCAAGCCATGGAACAGTCGAGGACGTTCAAGGTCAGGGCGAGCACTGTAGATAGCGATCCATGTCAACAGAGTATTTAGAGCAATCATCAATAGCCCTAACCCATCTAAACCCAAATCATAGTTCAGCCCCAAGACTGGCAACCAGTCTAGAGACTCCACCATCTGAAACTCACTAACACTGAGATTAAACTGACTGAACAACCATATCGTCCAGAGCAACGTCACCCCTGAACCCAGTAGGGCTAATGGTTTGGCCTTCTCAGGTGGGAAAAATAGTAATGCTATGGCCCCTAGCAGTGGAAGCACCATTAACAGAGTTAACATCATGACTTGAATGGGTTAAGACAACAGGCAGAACAAGATTGAAAATCTGAGACTAAAATGCTGCAGTGAGCTGACCGAGATTTTTCATGGTGCTCAACGTCATAACAATACCTAGGAGCACAATGCACACAGTAATGGTGAGCACATACAGCTGAGACCGGCCAGGGTTGCTATATTTCAGGGTTTCCCCGCTCAGTAGCGATAGGGCACCTACCAGGTTGACCAACCCATCAATGATGTAGCGCTCTACCCAATCAAAAACGCTAGCAATGCTGGCCACGGGCCAAATTAAAAGATTTTTGTAGAGACCGGGGGTATAGAAGTCATAGGCAAACAAATTTGTCATCCACTGTGGCACGTAGTCAGCAGGCAGTTTCTCTCGCTGAATGCCATAAAAGACAAAACCTAGGCCCAAGCCCAGCATCGTGGACCAAATTAGTAGCAAACCGGTCTCACCGATGGCAGTTTGCATAATCGGCAATAGCTTGAGGGTCTGCAACATGATGGGCACATGCAGCGTAAGTGCCGCCATGATTGCCATTGGCAACACTATTGCCCAAAGCGGTTCAGGGGCGCGGGTGCTCATGGCCTTGGGTTGACCTACGAAGATCAGACAAAACATCCGCACCAAACTAAAGGCACACAGACCATTAATGGCAAGCACGATAGCAAAGGGCAGAATCTGACCGTCGTACCACAGACCAGTTTCTAGAAAACGCATCGCCCAAAACCCGCCAAATGGAGGCAGTCCTAAGATGCCTAGGGCCCCAAAAATAAAGGACAACGCCGTGACCGGACGCCGTGACCAGAGACCTCCTAGCAGGGTCAAGTCCTGGGTGACGCAGGTAAACACAATGGATCCTGTACTGGCAATTAAGGCTGCGATCGCAACCGAAAACGTCATCAGCAAAAAGTACGCTACACCAACCTGAGAAGTCCCTACAGCAATCAGTATCAGCCCCATAAAGGCGCTTGTCAGGTAAGACAGAACGCGTTTCGTATCAATCTGGGCAATGGAGATCAGCGCTCCCCCAATGGCCGTAATCGTGCCAATGGCAACCGCCACAGTATCCACAACCGGAGATAGTGCCAAAACCGGTGTGAGCTTAATTAAGACCCACGCTCCCACCGGAATAACCACAGAGTTACGCAAAATTGTTGTTGGTAGCGGCCCCTCCATGGCAGAGTCAAGCCAAAGATGCAGCGGAAACTGAGCACACTTACTAATCGGTCCAGCCAGCAATGCCAATCCCACCAATGTGGCCGTTAATCCCTCAATCGGTTGATCGCTAGACCACTGAGCCAACTCCGAATAACTCCAGGTACCAGCCAGCGGATACAGAGCAATTAACCCCATCAGTAGAATCAAATCCCCTACCCGCTTAGTCAAAAAGGCATCCCGTGCCCCTGTAACCACCCGAGGCTGATTAAACCAAAAGCCCACAATCAGGTAAGTTCCCAGGGTTAAAATCTCTAGCATCATGTAGCTAAAGAACACCGAATCACACAGCAGTAGCGCCGTCATCCCCGCCTCAAACAGGGCTAACAGGCTATACAAACGCGCCCAGCCCCAATCCATTTCCATGTAGCCAATGGCATAAATCTGCGCTAGCAGGTTCAGAGTTGTTACTACCACCACTGCAACTAAATTGAGGGTAGATAGCTCAAACGGCAGCTCAATTGACAGATCTGCCACCTGCATCCAGCCGATGGACAAGCGTAAGGGTTCCTGACCCCAGACAGCACTCAACGCTAGCAAGGCATGAACTAAAGCCAATACTGTCGTAGCAAGATTCAAGTACCCAGCAGGCCGTGGCCCCGTTCGTCGGACTGACATCCACGGTATCGTCAGCAAGATACCGAGCAATGAGTAAAAAGGGATTAGCCATCCCGCGCGCAAGTAAACCTCAGCCATGGAGTAATTTCAAGAAGCAACTGATTAGGGATTTAACTTTAAAATCCGAGGCATGCAGCTTGGGCAGAAAAATCTTGACCAGAGTATCCCTAGCTCTAGTCAGGGAGCTTTTCACACCCATAAGCCAACCAGAAGATCATTTAATAAAATCTATCTGTGCCTTAGAACGATTTACTTAAATCTATCGATATTTTAAGTTTAATTACCCACACCCAAAAACGCCAGACCTTGAATAGAGTATTTTTAATGTGACTGTTTAGGTGGATTTATCTAAATCAATGAATTGATAGCTCTTCAATATCATTGAGGTTAATCGGCAGCGGTGACGTCCCTAACCGCTGACAGCGCATTTGAAACGGACAATGGGTGCAACGGTCCAAAATATCAGTCTTGGGGAATTCTCCACGTTGCCGTAGTAAAGACAGCCGCTCAGTCAATTGCAATAGTGTTGCTCTAGTTTGCTCATGCTGCTGCAGGCTGTAGGTAAATCGATAGTCGCTAGGGGGTAAATCATCGCCTTGCTCATTCCGATTGCGGACAAACCAGTAGACCATAGTTACCTGGTCAGGCCTTAACCCACTGGTCTCAGTTAATACATACAGATACAAGCGAGTTTGCCAATTCTGAGCCAGACGCATTCTTGAGGGTGGCTTGAGATGGGTTTTCCAATCCACAATTAGCCCTGATTGCTCAGTTAAGACGACCAGATCGTAAATCACTGTAAATATGTAGCCATTCAATGCCAGGGTACGCTGATGCTCACTTTGGCGCAGCTGTTCATCAGGGTCAGGTTGAAACAGGTGGGGGTCTAACCCTCGCAGTGCCTCAATCTTGGCCGTCATATCTGCGTTAGCCGCTGCCATCACATCGATGGGTAGTCCCAGGGCCTGCTGTTGCATCAGCAGGTGAAATTGATTCCCCCACAGGGCTGCATCCTGTCCATCCGGTGTGGGCGGTACCGCTAAAGATTGGTCGAAGATAAACTGAAATCGCCGTGGACAGCTATCTAATAGGGTGAGATGGGCCTGGGATAGCGATAGAACAGACAGCGCCATAGTATTTAAGCCTTTCTCAACACAAAGACGCTGCCCTGATTACCCCGTCCAATACGCATGGTCTGATCTAAATAGGTAACCTCTAACCAACCCGGTTCTCTGTTGGAACTTACCGTAAAGTCAATGCCCTTAAAAAAGTTAAACTTATCGGTTTGCTGCATCGCCTTAATAAACTGGCTAGGGCTCTGATAGCCGAGGGTCGATTGCAAACCGAAAATTGCTCGGTCAAAGCGTACATTGACGCGTTTCTCAGAGACCGGTTCAAATGTCGCTGTCACAGATACCAGCCCACCTAATACCGACCTGATTTCCGCCAGATTATAGATACGCATCTGCTCGATCTGCACCCATTGATAAATGTTGCCGAGGGCTAGCAGCGGAAAGCGATCAATGCCGAGTAATTCTGTGCTGGTGGTATAGAGCAATTGCCAATTGCCATTGAGCAAATCTATTGCTGATAAAGGATTTGGGGTGGGATTACTAGCCTCTAAACGGGCAACCTTTTTGAGGATGTCTGCTTGTTGCTCAGGGTCATCTGCCAGCAGTCCACGGTTTGTGGGTGCGATCGCGTCTAACAGGTCAGTTTTCTCAAGCATTGTCATAGATGGTGACAGATAGATTAGATGCCAACAGACACCTAACCATACTGTGCCTATTTCAAAGGACTAGCAAATTATTGTTGTCAGGGACTTGACATGAGCATCCTTTCATACTTTATTGGCATGGCATGGTAAGAAATGCTTAATATTCAGCTGAAGACCATCACAAACAATGATGAGTGCTGAGGTACTGTATATTTTGATGCAGAGTTTCAGGATCTCTGTGTAGAAAAAAGTAGGTTAAACGGTACGGTAAATCAGCGTATACTCAGTCTTCTGATCTTTGGGGCTTCTGCTCTTTGGGCTCAGATGAGTTAGCTATAGTTGTTTACCCCCAGTCTAGTCTCAACCACAAACGCGTATGACTAAATACAATCCCTCCGTACGACAAATTCCTCGCCAGCAACACGCAGTCGTCATTCCCGAGCGCGGTGACTCCTCCATTCTGCGTTGGCTAGAAAACACAGGGCGTCTGATTCCCCGTGAGACCGAAGCCGTTCGTGAAGAAGCTGATAGCGAAGAAATCTCTGACCTCATGGGCAGTGATGATGCTAGCTTCGATGATTCGGATGACAATTCCGATAGTGATGAACCCGACGGGGATTAAACATCCTCTACAAGCAAGGCTGTGCAGAGCTAAGTATATTGACTTAGTAAGTTTGTAGCCTGTATTCCTAGACTTTTAGCAGCATTCACTGGAAAATCTAGGTAGTGAGGCCTTTTTGTATTTTTAGCACTCCTTATCTACAGACGATTCTGTACGGAAAGTGAGGCTAAACGCTTGAAGTGTGTGGTGTGTGAAGGACGTGAATTGTGGATGCTAAATTCTTTACCTCTAGGGCAACGGCCCTAACGGGTACAGGCCTTTCGGTACTTTTGATGGGTACCCTGTCATGTTTAGCAGCGGGATTAGATATATGGGCAGGTCGTGACTGGTTAGCTCAATCCAGTCTGCTAATGCCATTTCTATTATCCGCTGTGGGTTCAGCTTTACTTGGCTACGGTGTAGTGCCAATGCTAAAGCACCTCAAGGCAGGGCAATTTATTCGGGAAGAAGGCCCTAAAGCGCATTTAAAAAAGGCTGGAACTCCCACCATGGGAGGTATCTTTTTTGTCCCTGTGGCAATCCTGGTAGCAGCTATTGCGTCGGGTGGCGCTGTCAATACATTGGCGGTTTGTGCCTTGACCCTGGCCTATGGTTCTATTGGTTGGCTTGACGATTGGCAAGTGCTAAGACGTCGTTCCAATAAGGGCATTTCCCCCAAGATGAAGCTGGCATTGCAAATTGGGTTTGCCATTGCCTTTTGTGCTTGGGCCATGACTAGTCAGCCCGCTGAAATTACTGAACTGGACTTGCCTTTTGGTATCCTGCTGCCCCTGGGATTACTTTTCTGGCCATTGGCTGGGTTCACCATGGTGGCTGAGAGTAATGCGACTAACCTGACAGATGGTGTGGATGGTCTCATGGGTGGCACTGGTGCGATCGCGCTATTAGGGTTTGGTGCCCTGATTGCTCCCAACTATCCAGAGCTAATGATCTTCTGTGCCGCTATGAGTGGAGCCTGTGTTGGTTTTCTCACCCACAATCGTAACCCTGCCAGAGTGTTTATGGGTGATACCGGTTCCCTAGCATTAGGCGGTTCCCTGGCCGCAGTCGGCATCTTGAGCGGTCACTTGTTTGCGCTGTTTATTATCACCCTGCTATTTGTAGCTGAAACCCTTTCAGTCATTATGCAGGTGAGCTATTACAAGGCCACTAAAGGACCCGACGGTAAAGGCAAGCGTCTCTTTAAGATGGCTCCCTTACATCATCATTTTGAGCTATCCGGTTGGTCCGAAATTCAGGTCGTTAGCGTGTTTTACATGATAGCGGGTCTGCTATCGTGCGTAGCACTGACCACACTGTATTAAGTCTTCTCGATAACGGACAGGTAAGCACTACGGTGCGATGTACTTGTCCATTTTTACTGTTTTAATTTCATACAGCGTTTGAAGCAGCGGTCTCTGTGCCGCTGTTTTATTGTCGTGGGGTGCAAGCCACTAGCATCACCACAAATCACCTTGATCCAACCGAAAATTCTTGCCACACTACTCCTACGGCAGATGCCAAATACTTTTTCAGGGACTCAGTCCCGACATTGCTAACTCAGCATCGGTTATCTTTTCTACCCCTCCGCCTTATTCCAACTATGGCCTCTCCCATCCTCTCCCTGCTGCCCAACAACCTGGACCTGATCCAAGACCCTACCCAGGTCGCTAAGCTCTCCAAGGATTATTATCATTTCAGCCCTGTGCTGACGGCCCAGTTAGAAAACAAAGTGGCTGACCTGGTAGTGCGGCCTTCCACGGAAGCAGAGGTGATCCAAGTGGCTAAGGCTTGTGTTGCCACCAAGACACCGCTAACAGTCAGAGGCGCAGGCACGGGTAACTACGGTCAGTGCATCCCCCTTAAAGGCGGCGTAATTTTAGATCTGAGTAAGCTCAATCGAGTGAAATGGGTAAAGCCGGGGCTGGCTTGTGTAGATGCTGGAGCCAAACTAGCAGCTATTGATAAAATCACCCGTGGGCAGGGCTGGGAACTTCGCATGGTTCCCTCCACCTACCGCACCGCTACCATTGGTGGCTTTATCGGTGGTGGCAGTGGCGGCATTGGTTCCATCACCTATGGTCAGTTGGCCGATCGCGGTAACCTCCATGCGGTCCGTGTGGTCACCATGGAAGACGAACCCCGCATCCTTGAACTGCGCGGTGACGAGGTGCAAAAAGTAAATCACGCCTACGGCACCAATGGCATTATCATCGAGCTGGAAATTCCGTTAGGCCCAGCCTATCCCTGGGCAGAGGTGATTGTCACCTTCGATAATTTTATGGACGCCGCTCGCTTTGGGTATACCCTGGGCGAAGCCGACGGCATTATTAAAAAGCTGATCAGCATTCATGCCTGGCCCATACCCAGTTATTTTGCAGCGCTACAGGATGCCCTACCTGAGGGTAAAGCAGCCGCTCTATTGATGATCTCAGAATCGTCCCTAGAGCCTTTTAAGGAATTGGTCAAAACAGCCGGCGGCACAATCACCTATCAAAAAACTGCAGAGGAAGCCAAGAAAGGGGCTGCCCTAGCAGAATTTACCTGGAACCACACCACACTCCATGCTCGGAATGTGGATGACAGCCTCACCTATTTACAGACGCTGTTTCCCTACGACACAAATATGAAGCTGATTGAGCACATGTATCAGCACTTTGGCGATGAAGCGATGATGCACTTAGAGTTCTTTCGGGTACATGGACAGGTCTGCCCAGCTGCACTACAGCTAGTGCGCTACACCAACGAAGCGCGCCTCAATGAGATTATTCGCTATCACGAGGAGCAGGGAGCCTTTATTGCCAACCCTCACACCTACATTTTGGAAGATGGAGGCCGTAAGCAGATCAACGAAACCCAGGTGGCATTTAAGGCTCAAATTGATCCCTATGGCTTATTAAACCCTGGCAAGATGCGTGGCTGGTTAGAACGACTTTAATATCAGCGTGTAGTCAAGCTTCTGCTGCAATGCCCTGAATAAAATCAAAACCCTAAGCAGGAGCGGACGGATTTAATAATCAGCAGGTGATACAGCAAAAATATTGACCGCCGCTCAGTTTCACAACTATGAAGCCGTGAACGTGTCAAGTGGGTTCCGGCATTTCTCTTCTATGGAGGCTCTTATTTTTGTTCCCACAAATTTATCATCGCCAAGCCATGAATTACAAACAGCAGGGGAGGTCCACAGGAACTTGGGTTAGGCAATCTCTACTAGGACTTGCGATCGCATTAGGCTTAGTTGGGAGTAGATTTTTGGAAAGTAGTTGGGCACTCACTCAACACCAGGATGAACCATCATCACTGTCTCAACGCCTAGAAACGGCGGAATCAAATTTCACTGTTCAGTTGGTGGATTCACCTCTTATCAATTGGGAGCAAGACTTTGCAGATCTGCTACAACAAACCCTTACGGCAGCTGACTCAATCCCAGTTTCAACTGAAAAATCTACAATTTTGTGGCAAGTTGTACGTACATCCAAACTTTTCCCTGATGCTCAAGTAGCTAAAGAGGTATTACAGCAGGCAATTACTGTAGCTAACTCAGTTCCAGATGAAGCTAAGGGGAACGTTCTTAGACAGATTATATATGTAGCCAGCGAACTTTCTGAACCTCTCATAACGGAAGAAGTCTTAGGGGACGTATTCGCTGCAACTAACTCCATTACCAAGCCAGATGAAAAAGCACGCACCTTACTTAGGCTGGCAGAAGCCTACGGACAAATCCCTAAACCTCAAATGGCTAAGGGGATTCTAGAACAGACACTCACCTTAGCTGACTCAATCCCAGAAGAAGAGAAAGTTTTGTTCTTGATTAAGGTTGCAGAAACCTATGGTAAACTTTCCGACTCTCCAAAGGCACAAGAGCTATTGCAGCAAATGCTGATCACGGTTAGCACAAGGCCAGAAAAAGAGAGAATTCCAGTCTTAAGTAAAATTGTAAAAGCATCTGGCCAAATTCCCGACACTCAGACTGCTCAAGCGCTATTGCAACAGATCGCTGCCGAAGCTAGCCTTATCTCAGATGCAGATGCTAGAGCTTGGGTCTTAAGCAAAATTGCAAAAGTCTATAGTCAACTGTCTAATGATCAAGCTACCCAGGAAGTTTTACAACAGATACTTGCCATTCTTAACGCTGTTTCAGACTGGGATAAGAGGAGTAGAAGACGTACAAGTGCTTTGGAAGGCATTACAGAATTATCTGGCCAGTTCTCTAATCCGAAAGCAGGTCAGGCAGCTCTCCAGCATATACTCACAACGGTTAGCTCAATTCCAGCCTCAAGAACTAGAGCTGAGGCATTGTTGGATATTGCCCAAATCTACAATCAGCTTGCTGATCCACAAGCCGCTAAAGAGGTTTTACAACAAGCAATTACGACAGCTAGCTCAATTCAAGACTTAAATGCCCAAGCTAGATTTTTGAAGAGAGTAGCAGAGGCCAGTGGCCAACTTTCTGTACCACAAGCTACCAAAGAGATTCTACAACAAACGCTTGCCGCAGCTAACTCAATTCCAGAGTCTCGTGACCAGGCGATAGTCCTAGGCAGCATTGCTGAGGTGTCTGGAGAGTTCTCTGACCCGCAAACTGCCAAAGAGATTCTACAACAAATAGTCACGGCAGCTAACTCAATCCCGGAATCTTATGACCAGGCTGTAATCTTAATCAGCATTGCCAAGGCATCTGGAAAACTTATTGATTCTCAGATCACTCAAAATATTTTACAACAGGTACTCACTACAGTTAGCTCCATCCAGGAGGTGAGTGTTAAAGCTTGGGCCTTAACTGATATTGCCAAAGCACACAGCGAGTTCGGCGACTTACAATTAGTGCAAGATATCCTGCAACAGGCAGTCACGGCAGCTAACGATATTCCTGCCCCGGATACTAGAGCCAGAATCCTAATTGGCATTGTCGAAGCCTATGGACAGCTTGCTGATACTCAAGCTGTCGAAAAGCTTCTACTTCAGACAGTCGCTACGATTGACTCGATTCAAGATTCGACAGAGCAAACGAGAATCTTACTGTTAATCGCTATAACGCCTTGGCAACTCTCCGATACTCAAGTCGCTAAAGCAATTCTACAGCGAGCTACCGCTACGGATAATTCCATTCCAGAACCAGGTGCTGAAGCTTTGGTTTTGACTATAGTCGCAGGGATATCAGATCGTTTCTCCGGATCTCAAGCCACTGAAGAGATTTTACAGGAGGTACTTACCAAAACTGAACTCATCCCGAATTTTGTTACTAGAGCTTGGGTCTTGAGGAGTATTGCATTGTCATACGGAAAAATCAAAGATTTTGAGATGGCTAAAGCAGTTTTACAACAGTCGCTCACTTTGGACATGTCGATGGACTCTGATGCAAAAGCTTTGTTCTTAGATAGCTTTGCACGGGTTAGTGGAAAGCTTGCCGAGAACCAAGTCGTCACGGCATTGCTACAGCAAGTACTCGCTGAAGCTAACTCTATCCAAGATCCAGGTAACAAAGCTACAGTTTTAAGGAGTGTTGCCGAGGCAGTTGAGATGGCAAGTGCATTAATCCAACAAACTGAACTACCTAAGTTTGGCCCAAATTAATGGCAACTTGCTCAGAAAACAGCTTCGTGGGCTGGGTTGAAGAATGAAACCCAGCAATCACAGAGCTTTACGTGCCTGACTTTGCGTTGGAGCGGATGTGAAGGCTAAAGCGTCAGGCTTCGTTATAAAATGGCCTCACACCGCTCAATTTTACCGTTGGGCAACAAAAGTGCCTAATGGGTGGAATGTTATTACGCTTTGTTAGCTTCTACCAATATTTCCTGAACAGCCCTTAGCGATGATTCCAGCGCACTTTGCATCCAACCTTGATTGGTTGATGTATGTTCCCCCGCAAAATGAATGCGCCCTTCTGGAACAATCCCATGTTCGTACAGACTCAATTGCTGATAGGGCCTGATCAAAGACCAAGCTCCTAAGCTCCAACGGTGATTGTCCCAACTCCAACTTTTCATACTCTGGATTGTTTGATTTTGATTAACCTGAGGATGAATCTTTGCGAGATTCTGCTGAACAATTTGATGGCGCTCCTGCTCAGGTAAATGCGCTAAATGACGGGCTAGCTTACCTGTCGTGTAGGATGCTAGCAAAACAGATGGAGCAGCCGAGATGGCAGGAGTTTTGGCCTGTGTATTATCTGAAGGATACTGGACTGTAGAGATGGGTAAATCGCTCGACGTACTCCCTCCGTATATCCCATCCTCTATTTCCCAAAAACGGCGATTCGTTACAGCGAATACCTTCGTAGCAGAAACATAGGAAAACTCCCGAATAGCCCGATGCTTAGCGGCAGAAAAGGGATTGTCCAGTCTAGATAAAACAGGGAAAGGAATCGTACAAAGAACAAAGTCTCCGACTTCTCTCTTGATGCTATTTTCTTCTACATAAACAGCTGCCGCCTTGGACGCTGAATCATCTCGCTCTAGGCTAATGACTTCACAACCCATTCTCGGTTTCGATTTGAGTTTGTCTGCCAAAGCAGTTGGGAAGCGATCGCTACCACCCACGATTTCTTCCATTTCGCCATAATTTGCGCCTACCCGGACAAAACTAAGCGCTGAACAATACATCAAACCGCCCAAAAAACCATTTGCCGCCGCCATCATTTCAATGGCATTGTCTGAAAAACCAGACGCTTTACACCACTGAAGCATAGACTGCTGATCCATCTCGCGAATGGCTGGATTTTGAATCTGCTGCGCAAAGATCTCAGCTTTCTCCTGTTCGTTCAATTGAGAAAGACGACTTCCAATGACGGTTCCTAAAACATCATCCGGCGTCGATCCTCTCTCCGAACCAGTCAGATTATAAAGACTGCTCAACTGTTCTGAATTCTTCGCCCGTATACGTTGGTTACGCAAATAGTAGTATGCCTCAGGATTGACTGTTACCGATGGACGGAGTTGTAACTCACACTCATTCACATAATGGTGGGTCAGATTATGACTCTTAGCGATTTGCGATGCGCCAACTTCGCCATACAAGCCGTTCCCAAAGCGCAGGGTACGAACTCGTCCTCCAATATGACTACATTCCGCCTCTAGAATGACACATGAATGTCCCCGCTTTTCTAGCTCGTAAGCTGCACAAAGTCCTGCCATTCCTGCCCCCAAAATTATTACCTTCAAAGGTTGACTAGGATTAGGAGTAGCATCTAATTCGTTCAGCAAATTCGTAGACTTGATTTCTGTTTTAGAGGCCTTTGCATGTAATAGCTCTCTTGTGTGAATAAAACGAGATGTGAAAGCTGCACCACTTAAAGCAGCAACACCCCGCAAAAGCCAACGACGATTAATTTGGGATAAGGAGTTGACGTTAAAAAAAAATCGACTATCTTGATTCATTTGTAGTTATCCAAAGTGGCTTTCCAAAGCAAAATGAGAGACGAGTCGCTATTGGTGAAAGGGTTAGCGATCGCACAGATAGGTTTCTGTAAAGGCTGATGAATATAGTGTTGATTGAGTTTTTTCACCCTTGAAAGTCATTAATCGACTTAGTTCCTTTTAGACAGAGAAACCATCTGACCTCTATGGCTTATACTCACCAATAATCTCTAAAATGACTTCAAATCCCGTAATAAGCTGCCAGCCAAACAGACCTGTAATTGAGAATGCAAAAGCCATATGAATTTGACGTGCCCACTCTTTTCCTTTTTGCATAAAGGGAGCTAGGGCTGCGGCATTAGCCATCAAAACTGTCATGACAAGCCCGACGATGGTATGAGGGACGACATATAATTTGCCACTATTAAGATATTCAATTCCTAAAACACCGATACTTCCTGTTGTCATAAGAGCTAAAAGTAATGCTGCGCTTTGATAGTGTCTTTGAGAAAACTTTTGTTTAACTAAGGTTTTCTTTGTTTCTCCAGTCGCTTTGCGAGCACGATGAGATTGCAATCCTAAGTAAAGTGCGTAAATCGTCAAGACGAACACAACCCACATCCAGGCTGGATGAATTGCATAAAGCCAATACTTCATCACTTCTGGAAGTGAGCCTCCAAACTGTAAGCCATTCATTTCTGAACCAAATATTTAAGCTTAATCTGTCAAACCCATCATTACCTGAGCATTTACAGTATGCATATGGTTCACTCTTGGTTTCTTGCCAATTTCTCCGATTTTTAGCACGTTCTTACAGAAGATGTTTAAGAAATGTCTTTGGCGTGACTCCAAACCATCGCTTAAAGTGGCGGTTGAGATGACTTTGATGGGCGAAGCCGACCTGGAGAGCAACTTCTGCGATTGGTAGCTTCCCTTCAACGAGAAGTTGCCTCGCCCGCTTAACTCGATGCTGAATCACATATTGATGCGGTGTGAATCCAGTCGATGCTTTGAAGAGCTGAGTGAAGTAGCTTGGACTCATTTGAGCGACAGCCGCAAGATCAGCTAAAGACAGTTTGCGATCCAGATAGGCATCAATGTATTCGAGCACCTGCCGCAATCGATAGCTTGGCAGTCCACCTGCTTGAGCTGGGAGTATTGGTTTTTGTGCAGTGTAATGGCGAATTAAGTGATTAAGCAGCGCGGTACAGAGGGAGTCTGCATAAAGCTGCCCCCCTAAGCCACTTGACTCAAGCTCGGCTTTTAGGGCTAATCCTATTCCATGAATTAACGGGTCAGCTGTTGCGAAATGGGGCACTAGTTCAGCGCTATCCCAGCTTCCCGTTAATTGCACCGCACTGAGAAATGCGGTTGGTTCAAGACTAAGAATCAGATAGCGATGCTCTGTATCCCAGCAAGCATAGTGGGGCATCTGGGCTGGAATAATGAGAATGTCGCCGACCTGAAAGTGATCTTCTTGAAACTGGGTATCTAACCTCTGTTCAGCCCAGGTTGGAGTCTCTAGGTGAACTAAAACCAAATGCTGATTGGAGACAGTTTCAGGAAGTTCATGGGGACGATGTTGATAGTAGCTTAGGTTAACCCCATGCCATTGTTTTGGTTGGCTTGAAAGGAGCGAGGCAGAGGGCAAAACCTGTAAAATCTCGCTGTCTTTGGTGAAGTCAATCGCTATCGCGCTGCTTGAGGACTGTTTCTTAGTTCCAAAAGGGGCTTGTTTCACAGCGTCAGCTTATCAAAGGCTATTAAAATAATATAAGCATTGCGATTAGGATTTATCAATCTACACCACGCAAGAGCATTAGTGTTGTTGGCTCTTACAATCTTTTCTCAAGCGCAATGATTGTACATTAATTGTTACGCTGAAAAAGAAACATGGGTCTTAAATCAAATTACTGATGTACTAAACGCACAATCACCCAGTGCTCCCTTAGCGATCGGGTTTCTGAATGCCAGGAATTTTGCCGATTTCGATCCTCAAACATTCGAGGAAGCGTTGCAAACGTTGAGGTTGGTAACGCCCTGGTAAGGTGGCCACGTGAATGGTGAGCCTTGGTGCACGCCATTGCGGCAGAATATCCACCAAACGCTGATCAGCCAAGTCTTCTTCAATAAACCAGCGAGGCAAGACTGATGCACCCATGCCCGCAAGAGTAGCTTTGTGCAGGGCGATGATGCTGTTGGTGGTCATTTGGGCAAAAGGAGTCACTAAAACCTGCATTCCTTTGGCATTCGACAAAGGAATGCGATCGCCTTCAAAGGGCGTCAGCACAACAAAGGGAAGCTGCCCCAATGCCTGCGGTTTATTGATTGAGCCATAGTTTGCCAGTAGCTGAGGCGAAGCAACAATCATACGCTCTACCTGCCCAAGGGCCTCAACTTTTAGGGAGTCGTCAGGGACAGGGCCGATTTTAATCCAACAGTCACAGCCAACTTCGGCAAAGCGAATATTACTATCTTGCAATTGCCAAACTAGCGAAATCTGAGGGTGTTGTTGCTGGAATCTCAGCATGCTATCCAGTAGTTGGTTTTGTCCCAGGGCGATGGGAGCAACCACGCTAATTTTGCCTCGGGGGGTGGTTTGGGCGTCAAGATGTCTTTCTTCAAGGGCTTCCCAGCTGTCTAGCAACTGACGAGCATCGGCGAGCAGTTCAGTTCCGGCCACAGTTAACGACAGGCTATGGGTCGTCCGGTGCATGAGTTGAGTTTTAAAACGAGTCTCTAACTCTGCCAACTGACGACTGACAGAGGGCTGCGACAGCCCCAAATCGCGAGCAGCCGCACTGATGCTGCCTGCATCGGCAATGCGTACAAAGGTCTCCAGAAGAGTCAGGCGATCAAGGGATTTGCTCATGCATAAAATGAATAACAGCTATTTTTGTTAATCGTCTACACAATATCAGTTGATCCTGTCATAGTGAATTTATCAACATGATGTAGTTGGATTTCATTCTGTTGTAGATGGTGAGGAGATGTTTTTATAACTATTTCAGGATCCTCGCGATCGCAAAATCATCCCCTAAACAGGAACAGAACAACCTATTTCTAAAAAGATAGGCAACCTCGTCAACATAAACTTTAAAGCTATTAGTCTTAAACCCATGGAGTCTCCCTTCTTTTCCACTTCTAACCCTCTGAACTTTTTACTTGGTGGTGATCTCCCTATCAACCGCTTAGGTTATGGGGCCATGCGCCTGACTGGACAGCCCGGTAACTTTGGCCCCTATGCAGATTGGGAAGGCGGTAAACAATTGCTGCACCACGCTGTAGACCGTGGAGTTAACTTGATCGACACGGCTGAGGCCTATGGCCCTGGTCATAACGAAGAAATTATCGCTGATGCCTTTTATCCCTACCCTGCGGGTTTAGTCATTGCTACCAAGGGAGGGATCAATAAGCCTGCACCTGACAATATTCAAGCAGATGGTAGACCAGAGAGTTTGCGGCAAGGTGTTGAGGGCAGTTTACGACGGCTCAATCTGGAGCGTATTGACCTTTATCAGCTGCACCGCCCTGACCCCAAAGTGCCTTTTGCCGAATCGATTCAGACGCTTGCCGAGCTACAACAGGAAGGTAAAATTCGCCATATTGGTGTCTCAAATGTCACCCTGGCTCAGCTCAAGGAAGCTGAAGCGATCGCACCTATTACCTCAGTACAAAATCGCTATAGCCTGCTCGATCGCACCCACGAAGATATCCTCAACTATTGCACTGCCCATCAGATTGCCTTCATTGCCTACGGTCCCCTGGCCGCCCATCCACTCAGACCTGGTTCTCCCTTAGTGGATGCTGAGGGAACTCTACGTGAAATCGCCAACGCCCATAATATGAGCCCGACACAGATTGCCTTGGCTTGGCTGTTGCATCGGGCCTCCAATATTTTGCTAATTCCAGGAACAACGTCGATCGCCCATCTCAAAGAGAACTTAGCCAGCGCAACGATTAGTCTCTCACAGTCAGAGTTTCAGCAGCTAAACAACCTTGGATAATGTTTAAATCAAAATTCAGGTACTGCATCATCAACATCACCATAACCCTTATCCTCCTCATTGATTGACTACCCACTCAGCGACTCCATTCGCTAACGCTTTAGCGAGTTGCTGCTGTGATTCTGGATTAACAATCCACTCAAACTCATAGGGGTTAATCATAAAGCCCAGCTCTAGTAAGACACTTGGTGTCACACTGGGTCTTGTGAGAGCTAAATTATTCCAATAGACACCGTAGGCTGGGCGATCTAACGTCTCTACTAAGTAGTTGTGCAAAAATAATGCCAGATCATGGGCCTGGGGGTGATACCAAAATGCGCCAATGCCTGCTGTATTGAGGGCATCACCATTATCAGGCAGTGCGTTGTAATGAAGGCTTAGCGCCATGGTGGGCTCTGTTGCCTCAATCACAGCAACTCGATCGCGTGGAAACAAATCATCGTCGCCTTCGCGCACCATCACAACCTCAGCGCCCAACACCTCTAGTTCATCTCTTACTAACTTAGAGATTAATAGTGCAACATCTTTCTCGGGATACCCATTGGGGCCACGGGCACCCAGATCTTCACTGCTGCCATGGCCAGGATCAAGCAATATTGTTGTGCCCTGTAGTGGTGCGACAGTGGCATCAATGGCGGGCGGATGTTTGAGCGAGAGAATCAGATTTGTTCCTTCATAACGCAGTTTATACCCCCACTGTTGATCGGTCTTAAAATGGAATGTATAGGAAGCCTTATCTGGCAAAATGGGCTGCCAGTCCATCCGTTCCACCACTGGGTTATCAGAGAAAAAGATAGTATCCGTTTGGGGCACCGTGTTGTGTAAAATCAGGGTCAGACTGTTGGTGTCTTGTTCCACCGTCATGGGCACTGGCACCTGTAGCGGAAAGATGACCTCAGTCCAGTCTGCTACTTGACGGGATCTGATGCCGCGAATGGTTGTTGTGACTGGGACAGGACTAGGAGAAAGCGAGACTTCTGATGCCCGAATCCAAGCGCCGTAATCTAGACGCACCCAATCCCCTTCACGACCGGTAACAGTAGCGCTGGTGCCTTGGGGAAGTGGTGTTAGACGAGAATAATCGGTGCTAGGGCCAGTGCGAGCAATGCCAGACTCTACGGTAACTTCTGCCACTTGAAAAGAGGTGGGAGAGAGAATCTCTATGGAGCCACTACCCGCCTGGGTGATTGTTTGCCCATTGAGGGTGAGCTGAAATTCGGGGGTGCCAAAGCTTCCCGGTTGATTAAAGGTGGCACAGCCGCCATACTGCGCAGCATTGAGTGCATAGGGCTCAGTTTGTTCAGTTAGTACAGCATAGTTGGGAGGTAGCTCAAAGCTGCCAGGCTGAACCCTAAGAGCGATGCTCTGACCGGCTAAATTAACGGCGACTTGGGCTTGAGGTGGAGCAACGGCTTCAAAACACACCAATTCTCCTGGCTGACGAGCAATACTGCGGCTAGGCTCTAATGTATTTTCTGCAAAGGCAATGCCATTGATCTGAGGAGGCTCTAAGGAATCACGGGTAATGTTAAACGTGATGCTTTCACTGCCTTGGGTAATGGTGAATTGGTTCTGACCGATGGCTAAGGGTACTGTGGGGGCAAAATGTCCGGCTGAGCTGCGGTCGGTGATAGGGGTACCGTTAATTAAAACGTCACTGTCAGGGGCACCGGTGCCAATAAAGAAAATTCGATCTGATACGGTAGTGTGAGTGGACGGTGGATAGGCAACAAATAATTCAGCCATGGCTGGGTGAACAATTGCAAGCTGGCATGTTAATGCGGGTACTAATGCCCCCGCCAATGTTTTCCAACGATTTGCCATGGTGATTTACCCTCTATTCAACCCACGGGCGAAATTATAGCGGCTGTTGCTCCCCCTATAGGTTTTACGACTAGATGTAAGGACGAATAGAAAGAGAGTGTTACGTTTTAATCAACTAACGGGTCAAACTCATTCTGATTGCTCAGGGGTAAAACCAGGTATTTCTCTCCCATCGAGGGAATAATCTGGCCCTCTGAGGCTATGGCACAATTAACGGGGTCCACTGCATCCAACTTTTAACGGCCTGGTTTTTAAATTGAAACCTGGTTGTTTTGGGTTTGCATAATTATCCAATCTCCGCTTTGCGATCGCATTATGACTAAGTTTGTGTTTGTCACGGGTGGTGTCGTTTCCAGTATTGGTAAAGGCATTGTCGCGGCTAGTTTAGGCCGTTTGCTCAAGTCCCGCGACTATTCGGTGTCTATCCTCAAGTTGGATCCCTACATTAACGTTGATCCTGGCACCATGAGTCCGTTTCAGCACGGAGAAGTGTTTGTGACGGAAGATGGTGCCGAAACGGATCTGGATCTGGGTCACTATGAGCGATTTACCGATACCTCTATGTCGCGTCTCAATAGTGTCACCACCGGTTCGATTTACCAAGCAGTCATCAATAAAGAGCGGCGGGGTGAATACAATGGACGCACTGTGCAGGTGATCCCCCACGTTACCAATGAAATCAAAGAGCGGATTCGTCGGGTTGCTCAAAACCGCAACCCCGATGTAGTGATCGTGGAGATTGGTGGCACCGTAGGCGACATTGAGGGGCTACCATTTTTAGAAGCCATTCGCCAATTCCGTAAAGATGTGGGGCGCGAAAATGTTATCTACATGCATGTGACGCTGATTCCTTATATCCCGGCGGCAGGAGAAATTAAAACCAAGCCCACCCAACACTCGGTTAAAGAACTACGGTCCATTGGTTTGCAGCCAGATATTTTGGTGTGTCGCTGTGCCCAGCCGATTCCCGAGCACATCAAGGCTAAGGTGTCGGACTTTTGCGATGTGCCCGAGGCCTGTGTGATTGCGGCAAATGATGCCCCCAGCATCTATGAAGTGCCTCTGCTGATGGAGCAGGAAGGCTTGGCAGAACAGGCTATTCGCTTGCTTAATTTAGAGGATCGCATCCCCGCCTTAGACAAGTGGTCCACCCTGGTGGAGCGGCTATACACGCCTACCCAAACCTTGGATATTGCCATTGTTGGTAAGTATGTCAGCTTGAACGATGCCTATCTGTCGGTGGTAGAAGCTTTGAGGCACGCTGCGATCGCAATCCATGCTGAAGTGAGTATCCGCTGGATCAGCTCAGAAGACATTGAAGCGAACGATCCGGCTGACTATCTAGAAGGTGTTCACGGCATTGTGGTACCGGGGGGCTTTGGCAGTCGTGGCATCGATGGCAAAATTCGCACCATTGAATACATCAAAGAACAGGGCATTCCCTTCTTAGGTTTATGCCTGGGGATGCAATGTGTTGTGGTGGAATGGGCTCGCAATGTAGCTAAGCTATCTGAAGCCAATAGTGCTGAAATTGATCCTGAAAGTGAAAACCCAGTCATTAACCTCCTACCGGAGCAACAGGATGTGGTGGACTTAGGGGGCACTATGCGCTTAGGTTTGTATGCCTGTCGTTTAGAGCCAGGTACCCTCGCCAGTCAGCTGTACGACCAGCCAGTCATTTACGAACGTCATCGCCACCGTTACGAGTTTAATAATGCCTACCGCAATCTGTTTTTAGAAACAGGCTATGTGGTTAGCGGCACCTCCCCCGACGGACGTTTAGTGGAGATTGTCGAACTGCCCGACCATCCTTTCTTTATTGCCAGTCAGTTCCACCCCGAATTTCAATCCCGACCCAATGCCCCTCACCCACTTTTCTTAGGCATGATCAAAGCCGCCGCAAAGCGCTCTGGCAATCCCTCTGCCATGGATGAGATCGCGCCTGCACCAGCGATGTCAGAACCAGAAACATGGACCCAATCCATTGCCGATCCGGTGGCTTAGTGCCTTGGGTGATAGCTGTTCAATGAACGGTCCCTAGGCCGTTGGTTCATCGGGCCATGGGTTCATAAGTACGTCCTTCATAGGAGCGGCAACCTTCACATGGCCCCATGGGATTAACGGCACAGCGAATATGGGGAGAACGGGCATTGAGCTGACAGGTGATATCACCAATCACCAAGCCAATGCCGTCGATATAATGCTCATCTGGATCTCGTCGTCGCCACGGGTGAACTGAGGGGTATTGGGCTGATTCTATGGCAAAGTCAAATCGTTCAATGACTCGTCGTTCGGCTCGATACGTTGCCCAAACTGATAGAGCTGGTGGCAGTAGGCCTATCAGAATCAAAAATACCACTACGACCATACAGAGCGATTATTTGAGGGTAATTTCCCTGATCGTAGCGCAGGTTGTTGGAGCGGCGGATGTAGATTTGTGGAAGAGGGGGTGAAGGGAGGAGAGTGAATGTTGGGTCACGATAAACACGACATAAACACGACCCAACATTCATTTTCCCTATTTTTCTTCCTTTTCCTTTGGCTTATAGGTTGACTTCACCTGCAATTCCTTGAGCTGACGCTCATCTACTTTGGATGGTGCCTGGGTCAATAGACAGCGGGCTTGTTGGGTTTTGGGGAATGCGATCGCATCGCGAATCGACGTTTCTTCCGCCATGAGCATCACCAATCGGTCTAAACCGTAGGCAATGCCACCGTGGGGCGGTGCACCAAAATCAAAGGCATCCATAAAGAAGCCAAACTTTTCGCGGGCTTCTTCATCGCTGAGGCCAATGGTGGAAAATACTTTAGCCTGTACATCGGGTTGATAGATACGGAGACTGCCACCGCCAATCTCATAGCCGTTGAGCACCAGGTCATAGGCCACGGCTCTAGCCGTTGTTAGGTCATCAATATCCTCAGGATTGGGCGCTGTAAATGGGTGGTGTAATGCCTCATAGCGATTTTCATCAGCGTTCCACTCAAACATGGGGAAGTCTGTCACCCAGAGGAAGTTGAGCTTGTCGTGATCAATCAGATCTAGCTCGGCGGCAATGGCCTGGCGGACTTTATCCAGGGCGGCATTAACGGTGGCTGTGGGGCCGGCACCAAATAGCAGCAGGTGGCCAGCCTCAGCACCGGTACGCTCTAGCAGCGTTTGCTTTTGCTCATCACTGAGGTTGTCCTTAATGGCTCCAATGGTGTCGATTTCCCCACCTTCGCGAACACGAATGTAGGCCAATCCTTTAGCACCCGCATCAGTGGCCACCTTAAACACATCACCGCCGGGCTTAATGCGCACATTCGAAATGGCATCATTACCGCCAGGAATCGGTAGTACTTTTACCTGACCGCCAGACTTGACAGCGCCGGAAAACACCTTAAATCCAGAGTCTTTAACAATGTCAGAGACTGAAACCAGCTCCAGTCCGTAGCGAGTGTCCGGCTTATCGCTACCGTAGCGATCCATCGCCTCGGCATAGGTCATGCGGGGGAACGGCAGCGGCAGGTCGATGCCCTTCACGACCTTGAAAATATGGGCCACTAAACTTTCATTGAGCGCCAGGATCTCCTCTTGATCCATAAAGCTCATTTCCATATCCAGCTGAGTAAATTCTGGCTGGCGGTCGGCGCGCAGGTCTTCATCGCGAAAACAGCGAGCAATCTGGTAGTAGCGATCCAGGCCTGCTACCATCAGTAGCTGCTTAAATAGCTGAGGCGACTGGGGTAACGCGTACCATTCGCCTGGATTAACCCGTGAGGGCAGTACATAGTCCCGTGCCCCTTCTGGCGTAGAACGGGTGAGGACTGGAGTTTCAACTTCAACAAATCCTTCCTGGTCTTCAAGAAAACGACGAATCGCTTTCATGACCTCATGGCGCAAGCGGATATTACGACTCATGCGCTCTCGTCGCAAATCTAAATAGCGGTACTTTAACCGCAGTTCCTCACGCACATTTTCCTCTTCCGCCGTTGAAATTTGAAACGGCAGTTGCTTACGCACGGCGCTGAGGAGTTCAATGCTATCGGCGTAAATTTCTACCTGCCCCGTTGGCAAGTTAGGGTTCAATGACTCGGGTGGACGCTGGCTAACCCGGCCTTCAATTTTTACGACATACTCATTACGTACCTGATCAGCCGCTGGATAGGAGGCCGGGGTACGTTCGGGATCGCTGACAATTTGCACAACACCATCGCGATCGCGCAAATCTAGAAAAATCACACCACCATGGTCACGGCGGCGATCCACCCAGCCATACAGGGTAACAGTCTTATCGATATGCTCGGCCCGCAGCTGACCGCAGTATAAGGTACGCATGGATATAGAAAGAGGGTGATTTTTCGTAGGTTTCAACAAAGCCTACCTATTATCTAGGATTGTTAGGTAGTTTTGAATTTTGAATTTTGAGTTTTAAGTTTGATCCTTTTGAGATTTTTCTGGCAAGCCCAGGACATCAACTCAAAATTCAATACTTAAAACTCAAACTTCAAGGCCAAATCTCCCTTTCCGTAAAACCGCTATCGGACGGCTGCACGACCCTGCATCATATCCGACAGCATAGACGCTGGCTGCTTTTGGTGGGGCCAGGCAAAAGCATGACGAAACGCAGCTTCTTGACATGCTCGCAGGCCATCAAAACCAATGACGTCCTGAGTTAGCAGGTTTTCATACTCAAAGGGCAGTCGCACATTGTGCAACCCAGCGTTGTCCGTACAAATTGCAATATCCACACCTGCGTCAAAGCAGCGGCTAAAGACCTCTTTCAGCTGACTAATTTCATCGAGGGTACCCGTTTGCCAGTAGGTCGTCGGACAGACTTCTAAGCATTGTCCCCGCGCCGCTACATCCTTGAGCAGTTCTGGATAATGTAGCGGGATCTGAATACCATGGCCAATCCTCATCAGATAGGGCAACAGCTCTGGATAGCAGCCATTGGACGTTTCATAGAGGTGTCCCGTTGTCTTGATCCCCAACGATTGAGCATAGCGATATAGCTGCACAATCTCATCCAGCTTTTCTCGATAGGCTGCATCTCCACCCGCAATGTCAATGGCACAGACATAGTCTGGGTACTGTGCTGCCAGATCAACGGTGGCTCGATTGATTTCGTAGGGCAAACGGGAGTGCATACATAGAATTTGCCGAGTCACGACTGGATACTCGGTTTGTTCACTGGCACGACCAACGATCTCAACGATCTCCGCCATCATGTCCATGCGCTCCCGCTCGCTCATGCTGTGGGGTGTGCGATAAAACGGCGTATAGCGCAATTCAAGATAAGCCAGGTTTTCGAAGATGTAGGCTCCTCGAATTAGACGATAGATAAAGTAAGGCAGTGCTTCGCGAGTTTGAACACTTTCTACGAGGGTATGTAGCTCCAAATACTCTTCTAGAGAGTCCTTGGGTTGAATGTAGAATTGCTCAAACTCGGCATAATTTTGAAACCGCTCAGCTAAATCAGGACGGTTTCTCTGAAAGTAGCGCCACAGGATTCTGGGTACGACAGAGCCCCCCAGATGGCGATGGAGTTCTGCATAAAGACTCATGATGTCTCAATGTATTGGGTGGATTGGTGAAAAAAATTAATTGCTTAATGTTGCGAGAGCAACGACAACCCCACGACCCTTTCAAAATTACGCGGGGATCAAAAATTACAACGTTGAAACAAAAATTAAAAAAGTGTGAAATGCCTATTAAATTAAGTTTTACCTCAGGATTTAATTTTTTGCCTAAAAAAAACTTCAAAACCCTGATGAGCTTAAACTTTAGTTAACCTTTGGGGTTTGAGAAAGTAGCGCGCAAGTTAGCGGAATTTATTTTTTTACTACGACCAAGGTTTATGTTGCATTTGTTGACACTAGCTACCTTGCCTCATCATAATTGTGATTTGTTTGAACTCTAACGCGCGAGATTCCCTTGGCAAACGTTATTGTAATTGGTGCCCAGTGGGGCGATGAAGGTAAAGGAAAAATCACTGATTTGCTTAGTAAATCAGCAGATGTGGTTGTCCGTTATCAAGGTGGTGTCAATGCAGGACACACTGTTGTTGTAAAAGATCAGACCTTTAAGCTGCACTTGATCCCATCGGGCATCTTGTACCGTGATACGGAGTGTTTGATCGGTAGTGGTACAGTTATCGACCCTAAGGAGTTGATAGCTGAACTTGATAAGTTAGATGGCCTGGGAGTTTCCAGTAAAAATCTCTTTATTTCTGAAACTGCCCATGTGACCATGCCTTATCATCGGCTGATTGATCAGGCTTCTGAGGAACGTCGAGGGAGTAAGAAGATCGGCACTACAAAGCGTGGTATCGGTCCCACCTACGCGGACAAGTCAGAGCGCACAGGGATTCGCATTTGCGATCTAATGGATTTGTCAGCTTTTCGCGATCAGTTAGATTGGACAATTAGCTACAAAAATATTGTTCTAGAAAAGCTCTATAATCTTCCACCTCTCGATGCAGAGGAAGTATTCCAGGAGTATGAGGTTTACGCTGAGCGATTACGCCCCCATGTGGTTGATAGCTCTTTGCACATATACGATGCATTGACAAAGCGTAAAAATGTACTGTTTGAAGGGGCTCAGGGAACTCTTCTAGATCTCGACCACGGTACTTATCCCTATGTGACATCATCCAACCCAGTTGCCGGTGGTGCATGTATTGGTTCCGGTATTGGCCCAACTGCTATTGATCGCGTGATTGGTGTTGCCAAGGCGTATACAACTCGTGTAGGTGAAGGACCCTTCCCCACTGAGCTATTGGATGAAATGGGCAATGCTCTTTGTATGCGTGGGGCCGAGTTTGGTACGACGACGGGTCGACAGCGTCGCTGCGGCTGGTTTGACGCTGTGATTGGTCGTTATGCTGTCCGGATTAATGGCTTAGACTGTTTGGCCATTACCAAGCTGGATGTTTTAGATGAGCTGGACGAAATTAAGGTTTGCGTTGCCTATGAGTTAGATGGTGAACGCTGCCATGATTTGCCGGGTAGTGCTAGTCAGTTTGCTCGGTGTAAGCCGGTTTATGAGGTGATGCCAGGTTGGAAACAATCCACAGCGAACTGTCGTAAACTAGAGGACCTGCCTTCACAGGCTCTTGATTATCTAGAGTTTTTGGCCAAGCTGATGGAAGTTCCCATTGCCATTGTGTCGTTGGGTGCTAGCCGCGATCAGACAATTATTGTGGAAGATCCAATCCATGGTCCAAAGCGTGCCCTGCTCTATGAGAACGGTGGCGCATTTAAGGTGGCTTAGATTATGATCATTGGCCCCCAAACGCTAGGATGATAAAGCTCTAAATTACGGTGTTACTGGGCAGATGCCGTATCGCAAAGGTTTGAGGCCAGTGCAAACTCGATTGTAGGCTGACTGGCTGCCTAAAAAGTTGGACGGACAACAATTTCTTTTTTCATCGATCGGATAATTATAATGGAACTGACTCTCGACTGTAGTAAGCGTGCAGATAATGAAAAACCTGGGGCTTTACGTCGCGCAGGTGTGATGCCGGCTGTACTTTATGGCCACGATGGCACTAACTCGGTATCCCTCAAGGCAAATACCCGTGAAGTTGAAGCGCTGATACGTAATGCTAAGGGGCAGAAAGTGGAGTTGAGCCTGAATGTGATTGATATGCCTTGGAACGGCAAAGTCGTTTTGCAAGAAGTGCAAAATCATCCTTGGAAAAGTGAGATTTATCACATTAGTTTCTTGGCTCAATAAGCTTAATTTTTAGCACAGCTATTAAAACCTCTGATTTCTCTAAGAAGTCGGGGGTTTTAAAGAAACCGGGCTTTTTAATGGCAGCCAGTATAGTATAGGCGTTAACTATTCAGCCCTGTTTTACGACGGATATGAAAACGCCTCAAGGAAAAAAAATTATTAATGACATGACCGATTTGATTGTGCCAGCTGCGTTGCGGATTTGGCTGGTCTTTCTATTGGTCTTTGTGTTGTTAGGGTATCCAGTAACGGTCAGTATTTTGTTCGGGGCTGTGGGTGGTTTTGCAGGTGGCTTAGTGTCTGCCTGGTGGTATGCACCAGGAGGAGAGCCTATGCCTAAAGCAGATGGGCAGACCTTGTCTCCCATGTTGCAGTTACCTAAATTGCGCTGGCGCGGTGAGCGGCGTCATTTGCGGCGGCGGCAGCGCTAATATCCATCAAGTTTAAAAAAGTTGATAGACGGTGGGTAGCATGATGGCTATTACATTTTTTAATTCGGTGATTCCATCTACTCAACAATTGACCCTTGATGGACTACTACTATGTTTTTCTTTTTATCGAAGTTCCTTCCTTTACTGATTTATCCGTTGGGATTGAGCTGTTTGCTCCTATTGATAGCTCTAGTTTCGCTGTGGAAGTTTCCTCGCCGGTCTTTATTTGCGATCGCAACCGCCTTACTCATCCTTTTTTGCAGCAGTAATCCTTTAATTGCGGTCACCTTTGTCAAAACCCTAGAATGGCAATACTTGCCCTTAGACCCTGTACCCGCCGCTGAAGTGATTGTAGTTCTAGGTGGGAGCACCCGCGCTCAGTCCCCACCTCGTCCTTGGGTCGAAGTTTTAGAAGCAGGTGACCGTATTTTGTATGGTGTCAAGCTCTATAAAGAGGGGGTGGCTCCCTCGATTTTGTTTAGCGGTGGTCGTGTCTCTTGGCAAGGTAATGAGGGTGGTTCAGAAGCTCAGGATATGGCTGCGATCGCGAAAACAATGGGCGTGCCTGAACGCAGTATTGTGCTAGAGAATGTATCCTTAAATACGTACCAAAATGCCGTAGAAACAGCGAAAATCCTGCGCCAGAAAAAGATCACCAACATTTTACTAGTGACTTCAGCTATCCATATGCCCAGGTCTGTCGCAATTTTTGAGAAGCAGGGGTTTGATGTGACGCCAGCTCCTACTGACTATTGGGTTGCTCAGGAATCTCTGGATCAGATGCGAGGAATTTCCCCAGGGACATTTCTCAATGTCTTGCCTGACACCGAAGCCCTTCACTTTTTTACAAGAGCTCTTAAGGAATATATAGGACTCGGGATCTATCGTCTGAGGGGCTGGTTATAGTGAGGTGAGTAGCACCTGTTTCCCCACATGATTTTCAGACTATGCAAGGTTAAACGTTGACCTCCACCTTAACTTTCTGACTAGCTCGAGTATGTTCAAACGTTCTTTAGAACCTCCCGCAACGAATGTTGGTGAATCGATTCAACTACAACAAATTGCCTACGAGTTTCGTCAGGAGGTTAGATACCGTGATGACTTTGAAGCCTATTGCCAGTGGTACTACGACACGGCTGAAAAACATCGTACAGAGCTCGCTGCAATGAAAAACGATATCCCTTTCTTTAGTTGGTTTTGTCGTAGTCGTACCTGAGGAGACTGTTGGAGTTAAGAGAGGATGGTTTGGCTAGAGAGTAGGATGCTGACATACCATTAAAGTGTTAGCCAACGGCTCAGCTAGCCTAAGCGGTAACTGTTGAGGGAGATGCTAGAGTACTTCTAATTCTGCTGATGACAGGTGAGCTTTGAACGGTCTTTTGGCACCTTCAATGGCAAATTCAACCACGACTGGAAAGTTAGGGCTAATGGGGCGTCCTTTCCAGTCAGTTAAGACTTCTTTGATGACTCCTTCCATGCCCTCAGCATTGTGAGGTTGATTTCGGTGTTGAGGATGGTGAAACAGAACAACAGGAGTGGAAACCCGTACGCGATCGCCAGCTTTCATAGACATGCAATAATCCCAAAAAAGAAAAAACGTGTGATCGCATTGCGAACCACACTGTTCATTAAGTTGAGAATTATTTTCTCATAAGATAGCACCCTCCATGTAACTTTAACAACTCAGTAGTTGTTAAAGTCGGGTAGTCTTAGCTCTATCCTTGGGTAGGTTGCTAAGCATCGGATTAAGAATCGGGTGCCGTGATGGGTTCCTGTTGGGGGTCATCCGGGATGGCAGCAGGGCGTAGATTTTGCCAAACCAAAACTCCGGCTACACCAGCCACACTGACAGCAATCAAGAGCAAAATGCTCAAAACCAGAGCTTGTAAGGATCTTCGCGGTTTCTCTTCAGTCGGTGTCTCCATTTCCGTGGGCTCCTCACTCTCCCCATACAGTAGGGCTTTAGACGCCGCAGTCAGCTCTGTGGGATAGCCTATGTCCTGTTGGGTTGTTATGGATGGAGGTGTGATCGGGTCATCAATAATGACCGTATCACCTGTCATGGTGCAACTCATGAGCACAACGGCAACATTGTCATGCCCATTCTTTTGATTGGCTAATTCCACCCAAGACTCTACGGCAGTGGGTAACGGCACAATATTTTTCACAATCAGGCCGATATAGTTAGCCCATGATGTTTCCACGCGATGATTGTCGCTGAGGCCATCGGAGCACAGTAACAAAACACCGGTTTCATCCAAGATAAAACGTTCCACATGGGGTTTGAGGCTATCGGCCTCGCGGGTGCCTAGAGCTTGGGTGAGAGCACCGGCATCAGTGTGGGCATAGGCAGCAGCGGGGTAGCTTTTGCCGGATGTGATTTCACGTCCTGCCACATCGTCATCTACCGTAAGTAAATGACAGGCTTCGGGGGTGATCCAATAGGCGCGGCTATCACCCACGTGGGCAATATAGAGCTCGTTCACTTCTTCGTAGCCCTGCGGTGTGGGAATGCGTTGGGGAATCATCAGGGCGGCTACCAGGGTGGTGCCCATGCGCTGCCGTTCGGTTCGCCCTTGGCTATCGTTTTGGCTAGCGACCAAGTTATTGGCAACCCTAATGGCGGCTTCAATCTGGCCCATCACCACATAGGGAGGCAGAGGTTCTTCTTGTTCAGCAATTTCTGTCAGCAGCCCCCTGAACTGTAGCTGGAGCGATCGCACCACGGTTTGGCTAGCAATTTCGCCACCCGCATGACCACCGACTCCATCGCAGACCACGGCAATCCGAGGCAAGCTAGGCAGATCAGCAGGGCTAGACCGCTCTAGTTCCACCTTGCTAGGGTAGCAGGCATCTTCATTGTGGGGCAGTTGGCCACTGCTGGTGCTACCCGCTACCTGAGTCGCTAGCGACATATCCATTGCCTGGCTCAGTAGAACTCGATTAAGTTGCTCAAGGATGCGATCAAAATTTGGCTGAGACCCATCGCACTGCTCTAAAACGGGTCGGAGATTATTGGCAACTGCCGGTACTGACTTAGACAGCAGCGCTGCAATCAAATTCGCCAGATTTTGAAGAGGCGGTTGCCCCGGAATCAAATTACTTAACCGTATGCGCCAGCCATCAACATGGATCGCTTCAGGGGCTGTCAAGCTAGCCGCCATATTCATGCCAAATAAGTGGGGCCACAGATTAAATAGCTGCCAGCACCAATAAACTTGGCGAAATGGTGTGGTTCCAGCCCAGGCTGTACCTAGGGTGGGCATCAGCCTGCCATGACGATCAATCGGGGCATTATCGAGCAGTAATACAGGGCCATCAATCAGCTTGCATTCTCCATAAACCGTTGGTAAATGCAACTGGTGAGGATAGGCTCGCAGGTAGGGTAAAGCCGCCGCTGAAACAGTTTCTGGATGGTCTGGAGGCTCTGGAGCTTGGGTATCATGCCATATACCTGGACTAAGCACCCAATAGCGTTCATTTACGCTTTGGCCAGGTGGCACATCACGCCCAGGTCCCAGGGCTAGAACGTATTTTTTAAATGGGTAGACGTCCATTTGAGTCATGTCAGCCAGCGATTTTGCCGATATAAACATTTGCCATGTCCAGAATTGGAATTTTTACCTAAAGAAACCATAGGCTTCAACCTGGACGCGGTTTAGAACTACAAAGGGAAAAAGATTAGGTTAATGGTAGTCGCAAAGCGCTCAAATGAGGAATTCTTTAACAATGAGGAGTTCTTTAACATCTCTGCCGATCTGGATCTGGCTGGATTACCCTTGAGATAGCTAAAACGTGAAATACCAATGAGCTTGGCGATTTTTTGGATTCTGCTTGGCGTAGCACTCTGTGTTATGGAATTAATGATTCCAACGGCATTTTTAGAATCTGCTTTAGGGGTGAGTGCCATTGCCGTGGGGGTGCTAGTGATGCTGCTGCCCATTGCATTTAGCTGGCAGGTGGCACTGTGGATGGTGCTTTCAATGCTGCTGTTCTGGGCACTGCGACGGTTTTCTCCACGGCGACAACCCCCTGCGCTCATGGATTCAACAGAAGCAAGAACGATTACGTCGATCCCAGCAGGTCAAAGTGGACGCGTGATATATGAGGGGAATTCATGGCCTGCATGCTGTAGTGATCAAGATGTTGCGATCGCGACCAATCAAACCGTCATTGTCGTTGGTCGTCAGGGGAATACGCTAATTGTCATGCCCGAAAGCGCCCTCTTGTAGAGACGGTTGTAGGGGGCATTGCCTGCGACGCCCCTACAAAAATATCCCAAAATATTTTTTAGAAAGACACACATCATGGAACAACTTGTACTTCTGATTATGTTGGCTCTTGGCGGTTCCATGGCCGCTGGCTCAGTCCGTATTGTTAATCAAGGAGATGAAGCCCTAGTAGAAAGCCTGGGCCGATATAACGGCAAAAAGCTCCAGCCTGGCTTAAATTTCACCGTGCCCTTTATCGACAAGATGGTTTATAAGCAAACCATTCGCGAAAAAGTGCTCGATGTCCCCCCTCAGCAATGCATTACCCGCGACAACGTTTCTATTAGCGTAGATGCCGTTGTTTATTGGCGGATTGTCGATTTAGAAAAGGCCTACTACAAAGTTGAAAATCTACAAGCGGCCATGGTCAACCTGGTGCTTACCCAAATTCGGGCAGAAATGGGCCAACTAGAGCTAGACGAAACATTTACTGCCCGTGCCGACATTAATGAGACCTTGCTGCGGGAGCTGGATATTTCCACTGATCCCTGGGGCGTCAAGGTAACTCGTGTAGAACTACGAGATATTGTGCCGTCTAAGGCTGTGCAAGATTCCATGGAACTACAGATGGCTGCCGAACGCCGCAAACGTGCCGCTGTACTGACATCAGAAGGTGAGCGTGAGTCAGCGGTGAACGCAGCTCAAGGCCAAGCGGAAGCAGAAGTTTTAGCCGCTGAAGCGCGCAAAAAAGCAGCAATTCTGGAAGCAGAAGCAGCGCAAAAGAGCATCGTGCTTAAGGCTCAGGCCGACCGGCAAGAAAGTGTTCTGCGGGCTCAGGCCACGGCAGAAGCTGTGCAAGTGCTGACTCAAAAACTAAAAAGCGATCCCGCCGCCCGCGAAGCGCTACAGTTTTTGCTGGCCCAGGGCTATCTAGATGTCGGTAGCAAAATTGGCGCTAGCGATAGCAGTAAAGTCATGTTTATGGACCCCCGTGCGATTCCTGCCACATTAGAAGGCATGAAATCCATTGTGGGAGATTTACAGCAGCAGTAGCTTAGAGGCTGCCCCAAACTGATCGAGAGTAAAAATATGGGCAATATGGGCAAGCTAGTGATCCCAAGTTTAGCTGGAACCCCTTAACCTGAGGCCGCTTGGCATTTAGCGCAGAGTCCGAAGAACTCTAATGTGTGGTAGAAAATGCGGAAATGATGGGAATCGTTGAGGTGCTTCTCCAGCTCATGGACTGGACACTCTTCGATGGGTAGCGATGCACCACAGCGGAGGCAGGTCAGGTGGTGACGATCTTCATGGGTCAGACTGTAGAGCGATTCCCCATTAGATAATGTCCGTACTTGAACCGTGCCATCTAGTTTCAATGCTTCGAGGGCTCGATAAACGGTGGCCAGACCAATGCGGCTACCATCTTGTCGCATCACACCATGCAGATCCTGAGCAGATATGGCTTGCTCCTGATTTTGTAGTGCTTCCAGGATGCGCTCCTGGTTACGGGTCCGACGAATAGCCATGGGATTTAAGGAATGGATTCTATTAGCTTAGATCGTAGTACCGTGCTTAGGGTAGACCTGCTGGCGACGTGATACCAGGGGTGCGATAGTATTAAATTTGTCTACTTCTGGATTGACATTGTGGCGCAGACTTATCAGGCTCAAGTGTATGTGACTCTTCGTCCTTCGGTGCTGGACCCGGCGGGTACGGCGGTGCGCTCTGGATTAGAGCACATGGGATATGACAATGTGACGCAGGTTCGCATTGGGAAATATATAGAGGTTTCGCTGACGGCAGATAGTGAAGAGGCTGCGAACGAGCAATTGGATCGCATGTGTGATCAGCTTTTGGCAAATCCGGTGATTGAGAATTATCGGATTGAATTACAGACGATGGCGACCGCCTAATATTCGATACTCCGTAGGGTGAACACTGCCCACCATTCAACATTTAGGCCCCAGCCCATTCCCCAACCCATTCCCCACCTATTTTTGGTCCCATGAAATTTGGTGTCATTACATTTCCCGGTTCTAATTGCGATCGCGACGTCGTTTACGTCACCCGCGATATTCTTAAGCGTCCCACCCATCGCATCTGGCATGAAGATAGCGATTTAGGTGATATAGATGTGGTGGTGATCCCCGGTGGCTTTAGCTATGGTGACTATCTGCGGTGTGGTGCTGTCGCCCAGTTTTCTCCGGCGATGCGGTCTGCTGTGGACTTTGCCAATAAAGGCGGCTTGGTTTTGGGCATTTGTAACGGCTTCCAGATTTTGACTGAGGTGGGACTGTTGCCCGGTGCCCTAATGCGAAATCGAGATATGCGGTTTATTTGCGATCGCACTCCTCTAAAAGTAGAGCGCACTGCTCTGACTTGGACCAGCAACTACACCCAGGGGCAGGTCGTGACGATTCCCATCGCCCATGGTGAAGGTTGTTATTATGCTGATACAGATACCCTAAAGTCTCTAGAAGATAATCAACAAGTTGTTTTCCGCTACAGTAGCTCAGATGGCACTGTTGACAACAACAATAACCCCAACGGATCCCTCAACAACATTGCTGGTATTTGTAACAAAACCGGTAACGTGCTTGGCATGATGCCCCATCCAGAGCGAGCGGCAGATACTAGACTCGGTGGAACCGATGGATTAGCCCTGTTTGAATCTGTCTTACAATCGGCCCTCAGTGTCGCTTAGCGGACATCCCCACAACACAACAGGCTATAAATTGCTAGACCATAATCAAAAGTAGGCTTCCAGCCTCAATACTTACAAACAGCCTGCTCTACACATAGGCATCTTCAGAGCAGGCTATTTATATTTGCTAAGACTTCTGCCAATAATTGTTAGCCGCAGCAACAGTTGCAAACTCAGTCGCAACGGTCTGCCCCACAGCGATTAGCATCATGGCATCCGACGCATAGACATTTCGCAATTTATCTCTCTCGGCTGCATCTGGCTGCGTCATTTTAATAATGAGCCGCGCCATTTTAACAGCTAACTGCCGTCCCTCCTCAGGCGTATCAGTAATCAAAGAATTACTCGGAACCAATGTAATTTCTTCCATGGTAATTGCCTCTAGTTTTCAGAATGTAAAGCTTTAACACAAAATAAGTCGTGCGCGAATTAATTGTACACGATTTAATGATAGCAAGTGTTCTTGAAAAGTCAATCGTGCGCGATTAATTCGCGTGTTGCTATGATTGGAAGATAGCTGGTGCCCCTGGTAAGGCCGTCTATTTATGCTCTTTGTGATAAGAAGTCATGGTTGACTCGATTTCCCACCCTAGTGAATTTCTTCAGTTTGACGATTTCCTGTGCTTTGCACTCTATGCTGCCAACCACGCTATGAATCGTGCCTATAAGCCATTGCTCGATAAGATTGGGCTTACCTATCCTCAGTACATTGTGATGGTGGTGTTATGGGAAAAAGATGGACAAGCTGTTAGAGAATTGGGAGAAAGGTTGTTTTTGGCATCGAATACGCTAACGCCCTTGCTAAAGCGGTTGGAAAAAATGGGTTACGTCACCCGACAGCGGGATCCGAAGGATGAACGCAAGGTGCTCATTTATCTGACCCAGGTAGGAAAAACCCTCAAGCAAGATGTGCTCGAGATCCCTGGCTGCATTATTAACGCTACAGGTCTTACTTCGAGCAATCTGGAGGCTCTTCAGGAACAGTTGTCTCTGCTTCGCAAAAATCTGGAAACTGCTCTAGAAACAGGTACTATTGACTAGAGATAGTTTAGGTTTGTTTGAGGCAGTATTAGCGACAATATTAAGCGTGAACTGCTTCTTTGCCCCTATTCTTGCCGTAACTGCTGAATTTCCTCGATTAACAAACCTGTTGTTTGGCTAATAGCATCATCGTCCAACATTGGTAGCAGCCTTCGAGCAATATCCAATTGTGTTTGTTGCTGTCCCCGTTCCATTCCCTGTTGGAGACCCTGCTCTAGAGCCTGTTTAGAGGCTTTAACAATGGCGCCACGCTGATCCTGAATAAACATTTCTTGGTGTTCTAAATCATCCAACTCCTCACGAGTAAGGTTGGCTTGATTTGCTACATTAAATGCCTCTTTGATGGCAGTCACCACCCGCAGGGACTCTGGGATGGTCTCTAGCTCACGGGCATGGTTGAGAAAATAGGCCCATTGATCGGTAAGACTGTGCAATTCGTCTAAGGCACGGTCGAACTTGGGCAATTCCCCGAAGACCAGTTCCAGATCGTGAATGGGATAGTCGAATAAAAAGTTTTTTTCCTTGAGGATAAAACGGGAGAGCCAGCCCTCAAATTCTGGAAACATGACAAAGTCGGTAATTGTCAAGGCAATTACCGGATTGAGCAATGCATAGTCATGACCTTTATTCAGTTGGATGGAGTAGGCTTTAGCGGCATTGTAAAGAATACGTTTTTCAAATCCTTCTAGATTTAATACCTGCATCTCAATAATGACGGTGCTGCCATCGTGGAGTTGGGCTTTCACGTCCAGATAAGTGTCTTTAACGCCACGAATCCGAGGTGCCTGGTAGGGGTTAAGAATGGTTAGATCCTGAACTATATCGTTGCCTTCGTAAACCATCCCGTTTAGGAAACTCATGAGGATGTCCTTGTGTTCTTCAGAACCAAAGATTTTTTTGAAGGCAAAGTCCGTCTTAGGATTAATAAATGCCATAGCAAACAGGTTTGGCTAATTAAAATGCCAATGCTTTTATCTTATTGCATCTTTCAAGATGACATGAGCGTTGACACTTTTTGATGGTCACTTGGTATGTGGGTCGTACCTGGGGGATCAGAATTAGGTCAATCCTTCTAAGACTTGAATAGTCGTCAAAATTTAGCGCTCATTCCCCTCAGGCATGAGTAAATTTTTAATTCAGATTATTGTAGCGAGGATAACCTGCTCTTTCTCAGCTGCTTCTGCGAAACATCTTTTGAATTCTTGACTAGCTTTACGACAGTCTTCAAGCCAGTCCTCTGGAGCATATACCGAAGTATCAAAGTGATGAAGTAGTTCATCTACTCTGATTTTGCAAAGGATCTGTGCAATTTCCTTCACTTGTCCTGAGGTGAGATAACGTAGATTACTTGAATTTATGTGCTCACCTCCCCAAATAGCCAAGTCAGCTAGTTGAGTATTTAA
Organism: Leptothoe sp. LEGE 181152; assembly: GCF_032906605.1. Lineage (NCBI taxonomy): Bacteria > Bacillati > Cyanobacteriota > Cyanophyceae > Nodosilineales > Cymatolegaceae > Leptothoe > Leptothoe sp. LEGE 181152. The sequence continues at coordinate 58,377 of NZ_JASATU010000067.1, read as the reverse complement.
AGGAAATTTTATTTCCAAGACCTTCAAAAGGCATGAATGAACTAGTCTGTCAATTCGTGTGCCAAAGTAAATCTTTCTCTGTGCGAGAAGTGGATCCTCTGCTTTAAATTGTTCCAAAAGTTGTTCTAGAAGATCACAGTATGTGTTTAAATCTTTTCCAGGTGTAAAAGGAAATAGACGCTTGTCTTCGCTACCGTTGAATGCTTCGTAGTCCTCTTCATAGTCTTGAATAAATACATCTATTGTTGGTTCTCGGAAATAGTCAGGATCGGACGTGGGAAGTGCATTGAACCATAAAAACATGCCACTTCCATAGCTCCATATCTCCTTAATCAATATTTGTAGCTTTTCATTACTACGAATCTGCTCAAGTAATTCAATAGGAATAGCTTGCTTTACGATAGAGTGTGACATTTAAGAAGCCTTACATAGAAAAAGCCCTGAATAGTGAGAAAATAATTCAAGAGTTTATTCATATTGCACAATAGCTCAAATATTGGAGGTTTAGATAACTCTTTGATGCATTATGAAGCTGTTTAGCCTTATGTCAGGAGAGAAAATTAATTGGCTAAACCATTTGGAATAGTGAATTGTCGTTCTGTATAGCAATAATTATTCCCAGCCATGCGCCCAATGGGAGCCAACTTTTGAGTATCAACGTGATGGTTCTCATCTATCAAGTCATCACGTACAAACCAATGGACTACCTGGCCAATGACTAAATTAAACGTCCCAATCGGCACAATTTGCATAGTGCGACATTCAAATGCAACAGGAGATTCTGCAACCCTTGGCGCTTTCACCACCTGGCTAGGAACTGTTGTCAGGTCAATATGGTCAAACTCAGAATCACCATAGGGTAGCGGTTCTGATGCCTCAGCCACCTGACGAATGTACGGCGCTACTGCCAAGTTGATTACATACTCACCCACACCACCTTCAGAGACAGGACGTACATTGCGCAACGTGTCTTTTGCCGAACCGTCTGACTTTGGGGCAACGCTAAAGGCTAATGCCAGAGGGTTATGTCCCACTGCATTGAAATAGGAAAAGGGCGCTAAATTTGTTTTTCCGGTGGTTGAGATGCTGGAAACAAAAGCAATAGGTCGGGGCACCACTGTCCCAATCAGCAATTTGTAGCGAGATGGTGGATCGAGTGCTTCAGGATTGATTTCCATAGAGGGGCATGGACTAGTAGTACCAACTACTCCAAATTAGATTGAATATCATCGAATAAATCATAAAAGAATCAAAATGGCTTGACTATGGCAGGTGAGCTGCAATAACTCTTTCAAAAGTCTCGCCTTAAAACTTACTGTCGGATCACATTTACTAATGGTTTAAAGAGTTCTGTTAGCTCTTTTCGGGCGCTTAGTAATGTAGGAAATGGACGATTGCCATAGTTTTGACCAATCTTTAAAGGAAAAATATCTATGTCCTCTAAGGGAGTCCAGGCTGCGCCAGCCGCTTGAGTGATGGCCCAGACAGCGGCGATATCCCAAATTTTGGGTGTGGCTTCTACTGCCCCTAAGCTAATGCCTGCGGCTACGGTCAGTAAGTTATAGGTGGCTACGCCCAGCATGCGAATTTTGCAGGGGAAGGGGTTTTGTAATACTTTGAGGCTGCGGGCACAGAGGCTGAAGAATTGACTACCTGCAACATTGTCTGACGATGTATGAATAGGTTCGCCATCGAGAAAAGCACCACTGGGTCCCTCCAGACTGGAGGTGCCCATAAAGAACCCATGGAACCGCTGATCCAGCGTTGGAATGTACACATGGCCAAAAACTGGTGTGCCTTTGTATAACAGGCCTAAGGAAATTCCCCACAGAGGCACACCACGGGTGAAGTTTGTGGTGCCATCGATGGGGTCAATAATCCAGCAAAAGTCCTGTTCAGGAAAAATATGGGTGCCCTCTTCGCTCAGTACACCATGCTCTGGTAACTCTTTTTGTAACCGTCGCCGCAGTTCACCATCAGCCCACTTGTCTGATTGGGTTACCAGACTGCCGTCGGTTTTTTCTTCTGCTGTAGCCTTACCAAAATCTTTGAGTAACTGCGCACCGACAACGGTGGTTGCAGTTTCAGCGATGGTGAGAATGTGCTGCCAGTCTGGGGTCATGGGGTTAGTCCATATCACTTTCTAGGGCGGTTGCGATCGCACTCTTTGCAGTGGTCTGAAACTCGCGAATGTTCACACGACTGACAATGGCTACCGCAACTAACATACCAACTGCCTGCGTACCAAAAACCAAACCATAGGCAGGCAGCAGCTGCGATTCAGGCACTGGGCCACCCGCAATAGTTTCAACAATACGTTTGCCTAAGGAAAGTAAGCTGCCACCTAGCACTGTAGCCGTGCCTCGGGCAATGGCCTGGGCTAACCCCCAAGCACCAATAAAGGTACCAGCTACTTCTGTTACGGTTAAGTCCAACATCAGCAAGATTGAACCTGTCGTTAAAACCCCAGAAGCCAAGCCAAATAAACCCACACCTAACATCAGCTGTTGAGGATTCCCCGTGGTACCAAAGACAATTAACAGAATTAAGCAAAAGGCAGCCCACCAACAGCCAAATTTAATGGTGCGCTTTTTACCCAGTCGAGGAGCCAACCAAAAGCCAGTTGCGACAATGCCAAACAGAGTACCCATGCCAAAGTAAGCATTGAGCTGGGTAGTTTCGGCAATTGACATACCAAAAATCTGCCCGCCGTAGGGCTCCAAGACGGCATCCTGCATAAACAGGCTGAGACTGAGTACGAGCAAAAATACAAAGAACAACCCAGTCTGACGGCTGGCGGTTAAAACCTTTAAAGCCGCTCCAAACGTAATCTGATCGTCTCGCTGACGTGTGCGTTCTTTCAAGCGTGAATATTTTTTCTCAATGCCAAAGGTACTAATGATCGCAATCCCACAGACAATGGCAGGCGCAATGATAAACAACCGATTAATCGAGCGCCGTAGTTCATCAAGTGTGGGGGTCTCACCTAAAGAGTCGAGGACAATGGTGGTGATGATTACGCCTGAGACGATGCCCACCATCAACATACCCCAGCCGATTCCCACTAGCTTAGACTGGGTTTCCTCATCCGACACATCCACCAATAACGCTGTGAAGGGGGTAGACGTAGAGGCTAAGGCCAAACCATAAAGGGCAAAGATCAAGGCTAGTAGGCCAACCCAAGGATAGACATCAATAGTCCAGCCTGCAGTTTCAATGCGACTACCAATTTGCCAAACAATTTGGACAGCGCCAAAGGCCATCACCGCCATGGAAACAATGCCCAACCATATGTAACCGCTGCGATGGTAGCCAAAAAGTGGCTTAGAATCGGACATCTGACCGATCCATACACGGGCTGGGGCCATAAATTGATGGACTGCGATCGCACCCGCCGCAATCAAGGGAGGCATACTCAGCTCAGTAATCATGACGCGATTCAGCACCCCCAGTGTGAGCAATGACATAATGCCAAGCCCCATATTGAAAATGCCCAGCCGTAGCATCGTGAATAGGCCAAGTTTAGGAATAGCGGTGTCAGAAGCCGTATAGCTATTGGTCAGATCTGGACTGCTCATAGCCGTCGATTTTGCTCAAAGGATTTACTAATACGCAATACTCAGCTTAAACGCCAACAGCCCTTAACGCGTAACCTTTAGTTCCCAATCTATAACCCCGTAGGGGCTCCCCTGGTGGGTGCCCTGCCAAAATGTTTGCCCAGCAACCAACATCGCAATAAAAAAAGCGGCAGGTATTACCTGCCGCATAGCCAAACTAGGAGAGTTAGAGAAGAGTCATAGAGAATGGGTCAGGCGTGATTAGGTATTCCCAACTAAACACGCCTGTATACAACTAGAAGACGTTATTCAGCAGCTGTGTCAGCAACATTTACCTTAACTACCTGGTTACGAACTTCGGCAGCTTTAGGGACATGTATTGTCAAAATGCCATTGCTGTAGTCAGCTTTCACCTGCTCATGATCAACTGCTACAGGTAGATTGACTACACGCTGGAAGCTACCATAGCGACGCTCGCGACGGAGGATCTGCTGATCATCGCCAACCTCAGTAGCCGTACGCTCACCTGAAATAGCAATGTGCTTGCGGCTGGCTTCGATATTAATATCGTCAGCCTTGATGCCCGGTAGAACCACCTCTAGGACATAATCATCACCAGCATCAACGAGATCAACGGCGGGAATCCAATCTGTTGTTGTGGGGGTGAGATCCTCAAAAATGTTATCGAGCTGTTGTTTGATGGTTTCGATTTCTTGAAAAGGTTGCCAGTAGCGTACGATCATGTGTTGTTTCCTCAGTTCTCGATTGTGTTGTGTCGTAGCAGAAGAGAGACTGTTGTCTGTCTGTTGAACCTCTTCGCTTGCCTTACAGTCACTATGATGCCGTAATGCTTTTACTGTACCCAGGGGAGAGAACCCTACCCGAAATTAGGGCTTGCCGAAGAGATATTGCTGCCCAAATAGAATGGGGTGAAGAGAACCCTAATAGTTGGATCGGTTGGCCGTATCTTAGGGCTATGGTGGAGAAGAAATAGAGCTAAAACCTATGGCAAAAACAGCATTAATTACGGGCGCATCTGGTGGAATTGGATACGAACTGGCTAAGGTTTTTGCCACGAACGACTACGATCTGATTTTGGTGGCTCGCAGCACCGATAAACTACAGCAAATTCAAGCTGAGCTTACGCAGTCCAATAATGTGCAGGCCCATGTGATCAGTTTTGATCTGAGCCAACCTGAATCCCCATCAAAGCTATTTGAGCAAGTCCAGCAGCAAGGTCTGACAGTAGATGTTCTAATCAACAACGCAGGCTTTGCCGATTATGGTCCCTTTGCTGACTGTAATTGGGCTAAACACAGTGCCCTATTGCAGCTTAATATGGTCACCTTGACCCATTTGACACGGCTGTTTTTGCCGCCGATGTTGGAGCGGGGCTACGGCAAAATTCTCAATGTGGCGTCAACGGCTGCATTTCAGCCTGGTCCCTATATGGCCGCCTACTACGCCAGTAAGTCCTATGTCATGTCGTTTACTGAGGCCTTAGCCCATGAAGTCAAGGGGACAGGGGTGACGGCCATGGTGCTGTGTCCTGGCCCTACCCGTGGTACTGACTTTCAAGCTCGGGCCAATCTAGGCGATATAGAGTTCTTTAAGCAGCTAAAGCTACCCAATGCTACAGATGTGGCTCAGTTTGGCTATGATGCCTTAGGGCGTAACCAGGTGGTGGCTGTTCATGGTATTTTCAACCGTCTATTGGTGTTTACCAATCGTCTGATGCCCCGTCAGGCAGTGACTGACACCATTGGGCGGTTACAAGAGCCTAAGGAAAGCGTATAGATCGTAATTCTTAGGGGCGGATATTTTTATTGATCGTAAACGAGATGGATGGAGCGGCTTGGGTACGGGGTTGAGCTGGAGGGGCCGTTGCTGTGGTGGGCTGTTCGGCTTCTGCGGCATCGAGTGGCGTTGAGTTGCTGGTGTCAGCAGCGAGCGTCGTTGAAGCCGATTGGATAAGTTTGGGGGCGGTGTTGCTTGCGATCGCAAGCCCTATCCCTGCTAACACCGACATCGGCAGTGAAAAATCCGCCAGCCAATGTAGCCCGGTTACCCAGTTAAACAGTTCGATCCCTACGTATAAACAGACAATGCAGATTGCCCAGAAGTGCATTCTTCTTTACCAATGCTTTAACGTCGTCCCTTTGTATCACATCCCTTGAAATATAAATCTGAATTCCCAACCCTTGATTCTCTATGGGTATGACTCCTAATTTTTAATCAATTTTTCATTATCTAGCGGCTAGAGGATGGCAATAGCGCTAGAGTGAGGTAAGTGGGGTGACGCCCATTCGATAGACAACCATTGAACGAAACTATTGTGGACGCTGCTTTCAAAGGAATCATTCGGCTATCAAAACGGGAAATTGAACAGATGCGTAAGGCTTGCCAGCTAGCTGCGCGTCTATTGGATCACCTTGAGCCAATGGTTAAACCCGGTGTTAGCACCCTGGAACTTAATGACGAGGCTGAGCGTTGGACCCAGGCTCATAATGCCAAGAGTGCTCCCCTGGGATACCCTGGTGGCGAGGGCGTTGAGCCATTTCCCAAGTCTATCTGTACCAGCGTCAACGAAGTCGTTTGTCATGGTATTCCTAATGCCAAGCAAATTTTGCAAGACGGTGACATTATCAACATTGACGTCACCCCCATTTTGAACGGTTACCATGGCGATACCTCCCGTACCTTCTTAGTGGGCGATGTCTCACCCCAAGCGCGCCGATTAGTGGAGGTCACCCAAGAAAGTATGTACCGTGGGATCAAAGCCGTTAAACCCGGTGCCCGCATTGGTGATATCGGGGCTGCCATTCAGACCTACGCGGAAGCAGAAGGGTTTTCTGTGGTGCGTGACTTTGTCGGGCACGGCGTCCACCGCATTTTTCATACAGAACCTCAAATCCCTCACTACGGTACAGCTGGCAAAGGGAAAAAGTTGGCAACCGGTATGGTATTTACCATTGAACCCATGATTAATGTGGGTACCTATGACGTTGAATTATTGGCTGATGGCTGGACTGCCATTACCAAAGATCGAGCTCTAACCGCTCAGTTTGAACACACAGTTGTGGTGACTAAAGAAGGGGTAGACATCTTGACCCAGTTACCTGTGGCAGCAGCGGTTTAAGTACAGTTACTGCCTCAATTCATACGCTCAAGCCCATGCATAGAGTTTTATATTTACTTTTACTTTTGCCGATGTTGGCCTGTACGGGATCTCCAGATCCCAGTAGGCTAGACTCTGCACCGACTCCTGTACCTGAGACAGTGGCTGAACCTGTGGTTGAACCTCTTTCGACAAACCCTACCGATGCTAGCGGTCTCCCTGTGGCTGATATAGACGCAGTCGCCGTTACTGGTGAAGCAGGCAACTACACATTTGCCGTAACCATTAGCAGTGCTGATACCGGGTGTGAGCAGTATTCTGATTGGTGGGAAGTGGTTGATGCTCAATCAGGCGATCTCATTTATCGACGTATTTTGGCCCACAGTCATGTCAATGAGCAGCCGTTTACCCGCAGTGGTGGACCTGTTGCCATTGAGCCCGATCAAAAGGTAGTCATTCGAGGGCATATGGGGGGGCTACAGAGTCATTATGGTGGTCAGGCGCTGGGCGGTAGCGTGGAGTCTGGCTTTCAACCCGTTGAGGATTCTTTACCCAGCTTAGAGACTGTTGAACCTCTACCAAAAGGCTGCGCTTTTTAGAGGCCCAGCGTTGCTTAGGCGCTTGCAGCTAAGTAACCACCCATTTCCCATCCACAGCCCTAGCCTGGGACTTTATTGCTGGGTAGTCCCCCTAGTGGGATAACTATCGGCCATATTGAGCAACCTCAATTGTTTCAGGCCTCATGTACTGACAGCCTCATGTACTGACATAGGAACTGTTGCTAGAAAATCTCTTTTTTCTTTTTTACAAAGAATCTCTTTGTTACATTTTAAGTTCTCTTTTCTTACAAATTAACCACCCTATAATGCCTTAAGATTTCAAAGCATAGAATCTTTTTAACTGGCCAGGACACGGGGTTAATAATGTTGCTGAAAAACCGCGTTGCTCTCATTACATCAGGAGACTGTCGAGTAGGGCGTCGAATGGCCAGCTTGTTGGCACGTCATGGGGCTAGATTAGTTCTTTGTGGCATCAATAAAGCCCATGGTGACAAACTGGTTCATCGTTTAGAACAACAAGGCGCTAAGGCGAGATTTTGTCTAGTGGATGTGGCTGTGTCCAATGATGTGGAAACCGTCATTAAAGATGCGATCGCTACATTTGGTCGTATTGATATTTTGTGTAATAACGCTAGTTTTAGCCTCTTAGGGAATGAAGCCTCTGTTCTAGATCTCACTACAGAATCATGGGAGCATATCGTTGGCCTAAGTTTGCAAGGAGCCTTTCTGTTCAGCCAGTATGCTTTGCCATTTTTGCAGCGTTCGGCCACGGGTTCGATTATCAACATTGTGCCCTATCCCCATAAAGGAATGCATGTTGTAGAGGGCATAAGCCGGGGTTGGATGATGGCAATGACCCGTGACATTGCCGACGGCACTACTCAGTCAGGAGTGCGAGTTAATTTAATTTGGCCCCATGTGGCCGTCAGTGGAGCGACCCTATCGAGTTATCAGACTGCCCTTGCCCATAGGGTATTTCACATGGCTAAACGCGATAAAGATGCTGCCCGAGCCATCGCCCGAGCAACTCTATATCTGGCCTGTGATGCTTCTGTAGATATTACGGGCGCAATGGTTATAGTGGATGCCGACTACCCACAATGGACATAGTTTTTTCAGAAGGTTTGAGAGCAGTCGTTGGAAATATCCATCAAGTCTGCTACTAAGCAGCCAGATCATCTTGAACTTCTAATTCCCCTGTCCATACTTGTGTAAGCAGCTCAACACCAGCCTCACTTAGTAAAACGTCGCCTCCCTCATAATCAATGTCTTGGGCGGCACCCCCTGCAGCAATGACCAGATCTTCTATCCACAGATTGCAGGGAGTGAGGGGGGTAAGCTTGAGTAGCTGATCCAACTGCTGACATATTGCTGGTGGAAGATCCCGTTGGATGATTTGGTAGAGGGCGATTCCGGTGCGCTGTTCTATTCCACCGAGAACTTGATGCATATACCAAGCGGCTTCGTTCGTGGGGAGTTGTTCTAGCCGCTTTTGCAGTTTTTGTAGGAGGGTCGCTAGAAAATCAACACCGAGATGTTGATTCAGTCTTTGCACAGGACTATCTAAATCCCGTTCAATGACGTTAGAGATTTCATGCCAGTTAATATCGGGAAATGCAGTTTGCAGCAAAATAAAGCCGCGCTCGTTAATGTGACAAGTTCCTTGACTGAGGTCATAGGAGAAATCCTCCCCCGGTTGAGCCCCGGCTTCAATTAGCATACGAAATAGTTGAACGTTGTCAGAATTCATAATAAGAGCAGTTAGAGATGGTCGCTATACGTTTTTTAATATTTTGATTTTCATATCAACCTAGCTACTACGGATGAAGACTGGTGTATCTGTGAGTACAGAATCCTCAAAAGGATTATAAAATCAAGCCAAAAAATTGAGTTGTCAAAGTGTACGACGTGTATAGCTTTCCTGGTAGCGTATGAATACGTAGCTTGTGTCAGTTTCACCGTGCGTCTACGGAACCTAGGTTAAGCTTGAGTAGGCTTTGTATACGGTGCCTATCTAAATAATAGATAAATTTAAGTCAGTATAGCCTCACCCATAGGGGTACGCCTGCGTGCTATGGCTGCTCTCGATAGGCCGCATAGACAGCGTTGACGTTATACCAGTTCAGAAAAATGCGGGCGACTTCTAGGGAAAGCTGAGGACGTCCTTGGTCAATCAGCCACTGCAATAAAGGTTTGAGTGTGCGTTCGTTCAGCAGACCACCCAGGGAAAGCAGGCCCCATAGCAACCGATGTAACCAGGTCATTTGAATCATCATACGCACGTCCAGGGTGGGGTGTTTTTGATAAAACACGACGCCCATGCGTGCCCGCTGGATTTCTACATCAATGAGTCGGGGTAAATCGTCCAGGCTGAAGGGTGGATGCCAGTGATACCCTACGGCTTCCGGGCATTTGACTAGCTTTAGCCCTAAGTTTTTGAGGCGTACGCCTAGTTCTAAGTCTTCCCAGCCATATTGGGTGAACTGGGTATCAAATAATCCTGCTTCAGTGAGCCAATGTTTTGCGATCGCAACATTCCCTGTTGCAAAAAAGGCTTGGGAATAGTCCGTCACCTTAAAGGGTTCTGACGTAGGTTCGTCAAAATTGCAGGTATTCACCACTCGCCCATAGGTAAATACGCGGTCATTGCCCTGACTAGTGTAATGCTTGGTTAGGGCATCGGCATGGTGCTGTAAAAAGCCATCGAGCACCACTAAATCGCTATCGATAAAAATGATGGTATCGCCGATGGCCTTCTCTACTCCCAGGTTACGGGCAACGGCAGCGCCCCTGTGGTTTTGCTCGTAGAGTTTGACATGGGGAAATTGTTCAGACCGTAACCACTCAACGGTGCCATCAGTGGAGCCATCATCCACCACCACGATTTCATACCCTTTGATTTGTGTATTGGGGCGAACTATCTGGTGTTCCATGGCCCGCAGGCATTTTTCTAGAATGGGTCTGCGGTTGTATGCGGGAATAACAACACTGAAATACATGGATACATGATTAGGGGCATTGCCCTCTATGATAACGGTCTGGTCAGACTATCTCAGGCAAGTTTGTTGGCCTTCTCACTCTTGTCCGTAATAATTGGCGTGTCACGATTTAATCGCAAATATCAAGAATCTAGATACCTTGAGCCTTCTTAAACTGCAATAATAAATGGCTGTGATTTTATTTCTAGGTTAAAACTATGGGTCGGGCTGAACGGGTTGTACTAGCCTATTCTGGCGGTGTGGACACGACTGTGTGCATTCCCTACTTGAAAAATGAATTTGGCGTCAAAGAGGTCATTACTCTGGCGGCGGATCTAGGTCAGGGTGAAGAACTCGGCCCAATTCAGAAAAAGGCACAGGCCGCAGGCGTGAAGGAGTCGCTAGTGGCCAATGTGACCGAAACATTTGTGACGGACTATGCGTTTCCGGCAATTAAAGCCAATGCCCTCTATGAGGATCGCTATCCGCTGTCAACGTCCCTGGCCCGACCACTCATTGCCAAGGAACTGGTAGCTGCTGCGGAAAAATATGGGGCGGATGCAGTGGCCCATGGGTGTACAGGTAAAGGTAATGACCAGGTACGGTTTGATGTTGCGATCGCGGCCCTCAATCCCAACCTCAAAGTTCTGGCTCCTGCCCGCGAATGGGGCATGAGTCGTGAAGAAGCCATCGCCTACGGAGAGAAGTTTGGCCTCACCTTCCCAGTCAAAAAGTCTTCCCCTTACAGCATTGATCGCAACCTGCTAGGCCGCAGCATTGAAGCCGGTATCCTCGAAGATCCGTGGGCCGAACCCCCGGAAGAAGTGTATACCCTGACTAAGGCCATTGCCGATACCCCCGCCGAACCCGAGTACATTGAAATTAACTTTGAAAAAGGGATTCCTGTCGGCATCAACGACAACAGCCTGAGCCCGGTGGATCTGATTAGCCAGCTCAACGATATTGCAGGCAATCACGGCATTGGTCGTCTTGATCTGCTCGAAAACCGGCTGGTGGGTATCAAATCTCGCGAAATCTACGAAACCCCGGCTCTGATTACCCTACTTGCTGCCCACCGCGATCTTGAAAGTCTCACCCTGCTGGCCGATGTCACTCAATATAAGCGTGGCATTGAACAAACCTACAGCGAGCTTGTCTACAATGGTCTCTGGTTCAGTCCCCTTAAGGCAGCTCTTGATGCCTTTATCGACAAAACCCAAGAGCAAGTTTCTGGCACCGTTCGTCTAAAACTCTTCAAAGGCAATGCCACCATCGTGGGACGTAAATCCACTAACGCTCTCTACACAGAGGAACTAGCCACCTACGGCGCAGATGACCAGTTTGATCACAAAGCCGCCGAAGGCTTTATCTACGTTTGGGGTCTACCCACCCGTATTTGGTCAGAGAAAATACGCTCATCCTCATAATACCCAAATTTTGCCGGGGCATTCCTTGGTGGATGCCCCACTGTCTTAAATATCCCCTAATATTTAACATCCCCAATATTTTGGAATATTGTTGCTTCAACCTAAATTAAACCAACCCGTCATTGCAACGGCCAATGCATCAGCAGCATCATCTGGACGGGGAATCTTCTCAAGTTTTAATTCTCGCTTGACAGCTTCCTGTACATCTTGTTTATCAGCGTTGCCATGACCTGTAAGAGACTGCTTAATTTGGGCTGGGGTAAACTCCACAAAAGGTAATTTATGCTGGGCTAACACCAACATGACAACACCTCTCGCCTGGGCTACCAAAATTGTGTTGCCCATGCGATAAAAAAACAATTTTTCAATGGAAACAGAATCGGGATGATAAGTCTCAATCAAACTGTTGAGATCTTCGTAAATCGTACACAACCGTGAACCGACCTCGGTCCCTGCTGGGGTTTCGATAATACCAAAATCGACCACCGCGAGATCTGGTTTCAGATCTCGGGTGGTTGCTGGATCATATTCAAGAATGCCGAATCCTAAAATGGCTAAACCAGGGTCCAGTCCTAGGATTCGTTTGCGCATTTATCGAGCACCTACGGGAGTACGACCATTGGTAGACGGATCAGGGATAGTAACGCCAAAGACATTACCAAAGGTTTTCTCCACCTTGTATCCCGAGTCGATGGACTCCAGCGGATCTTTGCGCAGACGATGGCGCAGGCAAAGGGCAATCACTGTTTGGATATCGTCAAGGGTTACTTCAGTGCGGCCTTCGTAAGCGGCAAGCGCCTTCGCTGCCCGGTTAGATACAATATCGCCTCGCAGGCCATCCACATCTAGCTCAGAGCATACTTGAGACACTTGCAATTTATACTCTTTGTCAATGGTGACATCCTTGAGTCGTTGTTGTGCACTAACGATTTTGTCCTGCAAAGCCTTCTGCTCAGCATCGTACTTAGCCAAAAATGCGTCGGGGTCTTGGTCGAATTCAGAGCGCTGTTCCACAATCTGAACGCGCTGGACGGGGTCCTTCACGGTACGAATTTCAGCGTGCATGCCAAATCGGTCCAGCAGCTGAGGGCGAAGTTCACCTTCCTCAGGATTACCCGAGCCAATCAATACAAACTGGGCGGGGTGACGAATGGAAATACCCTCACGTTCTACGGTGTTACGTCCTGATGCAGCAGAGTCTAGCAGTACGTCTACCAGGTGGTCATCTAATAAATTGACCTCATCTACATATAGTAAGCCGCGATTAGCTTTAGCCAGCAGACCAGGTTCAAAAGCTTTAACACCCTCAGATAGTGCTTTTTCAATGTCAATAGTGCCGCATACACGGTCTTCAGTTGCACCCAGGGGAAGGTCCACCATGGGTACTTTCATGGTTCCTTCTGGAATAGACTGACCTTCGTACTCACGCTTAACCTCAGGATCTTGAGGCTCACGGTTAAACGGATCGTTCTCTACCACACTGATCTCAGGCAGCAGGTCTGCCAAGGCACGGATTGTCGTGGACTTGCCAGTACCGCGATCACCCATGATCATCACCCCGCCGATCTTAGGGTCAATGACATTCAAGATCAGGGCCAGTTTCATATCTTCTTGGCCGATTACCGCAGTAAAGGGAAAAACGGCGCGCCGGGTAGAGGTAGCAGTACTCACAGGGCTTCTTAAATGCAGGGTTATTTAACGACTAGGTTTTATTGTGCCACAGTGCGGTTCGCCTACTGCTGTCATTCAGTTTCTGCTCATTTAGGCCTCAGGTGCATACGTTAATCTATCAGCAGCTGCATTTGTCACGTTCTCTGTTCGCCGAAGTCATGAGCTTTATCCACATTCGTCCCAACTGGCAATTGCCTGAAAAATTCGCAACGTCAAAAGCTGCTTACCTAAACCGTCGTCGCTTTCTAAAGAACTTGGCCGGTGTGGGGCTGGGGATTGCGGCTACGAGCTGTACCGGTCGCCCCTTAACTGCACAAGGGACCGAGGAACTAGCCAGCACGTTTGGTGACCCCCTCAGTAATTTCACAACGAATTCGGTATTTGCAGATGCTGGGCGTTCGGTGACTAACCAATTATTTGCCAGTCGTTACAACAACTTTTATGAATTTGGCCTTACTAAGAATATCTGGTCGAATGCCCAAAGACTGCCCACAGATCCCTGGAAACTGGAGGTTTCAGGGTTAGTCAAAAACCCTAAAACCTATGATCTAGACGATCTCTATAATAGGTTTCCTCTAGAAGAACGCATCTATCGATTTCGCTGTGTTGAAGCGTGGGCCATGGTGGTTCCCTGGTTAGGGTTTCCCATGCGTAAAGTTTTAGAAGATGTAGAACCGACATCAGATGCCAAATTTGTGCGCTTTGAATCGTTCTATGACGAGAACATTACCGAAGGTCCCTCAATATCGTTCTCAAACTTACCTTGGCCTTATCACGAGGGGTTACGCATTGAGGAAATGGCCAATGACCTAGCCTTTTTTGCTGTGGGTATCTACGGTCGCACCATGCCCAAACAGCACGGTGCTCCGATTCGTATGGTGGTGCCCTGGAAGTATGGCTTTAAAGGCGCTAAATCCATTGTCAAAATCGAGTTCCTAGCAGAGCAACCAGCCACCTATTGGAATACAATTTCTCCCAACGAATACAAATTTGAGGCTAATGTTGAGCCTGACGTCCCTCATCCCCGCTGGTCACAGAAACGAGAACGCTTGGTGGGTGCAGGCGAAGCATGGGATTGGGAAAAGCAGGATACGTTGATTTACAACGGCTATGGTGACTATGTAGCTGACCTTTATGCCTAGGTGGGGAAAGTTTTGCTCATTTTGCAATGAACAATGCCAGCTTCTAAAAACTCAGGGCTCGTAATGTCATAGCCCAGGGATTGATAAAACGGGACTGCCATTTTCTGTGCATGGCACCATAGTTGGGGTAGCTGATGGTCGCGACCAATAGATTCGATTTCTTCCATGATTCGCCGTCCCAGTCCTCGACGTCGAAAGCTAGGTAATACGGCTAGGCGACCAATTTTTCCATCATTACGGATGTCTAGGCGGGCTGTGCCTGCAGGGCAGCCGTCAACCAAGGCCAGTACATGCTTGGCAATGGGGTCACGGTCATCCATCTCAAGTTCTACAGGTACACCTTGCTCAGCTACAAATACGGTTTCGCGGATGGTACGAATGGCAGAATCGTAGGCCGAAAGTTCGCAACGGACAATTTCGATGGCCATAGAGAGGGCTGAATTGGGTTATAAAAAACGAGTGCCACGGTCACTTTGCCATATTATGCATATTGCTGACCCCGACTATATCAATCCTGTTTTTTCCTTTCCCTATCGCGGTGTGACGATCCAAATTACCCGTGGCACCTATCTGGGAGCAACGATTTATACAGCCTGGGTTGACTATGCTACAGGCAGTGCGGTAGCTGTACCCAAGGCCTATAGCCGAAGTGAAGCAATTAGACGCGCAAAGGATTGGGTTATCAAGAAATTTGTGTTCTGAATAAAAAACAATTAGTGAGTGATCAGCCACTGGCTTACCCACTAATTGTTTTCATGTGACAAGAATTAAATATCATTGCTGATTTAGGGATGAGTTGATCTAGCAAAATTACCTTAGCCCTCATATCTTGCAGAGCAAATCCTCCCGAGGATAAGCAATGGTAATAATTTAGTCGATTGAGTCGGTTGATTCTTCAGTACTTACATCTTGAGCCGAGGAGGCATCTTCCTTCTTGTCTGGAATGAATAACTTTTCCAAACGTTCTTTCGACCAGCTTTCACTGACAAATGAGACGGCACTGATCTCTTCCAGACGCACTAGCCAAACGGTTCGGCGAGAGACTTCGTCGTCGGGCTCATCGTCTTCATCAGGCTCGTATACATGAACATAAACGATTTCAACACAGGTATCGTCCAGGTATACAGGAACACCACTTAACCCCCCCCAAGGAAGGCGAACCTGAACTTCAGTGCCTTCTTGCATCGCCTCATCTAGACGCTGATGTAAACGCCCAGAATAGGACTGCTTTTTATTATCCCCAACGAGGTAAGGTCCTTGCCGATTAGTAGTCATGGCGATCCCTGTCAGCTAATGAACAAATTAAATTAATCAATAGTTACGTTGAGGTTGACCAACGCGTTCAAAATGCAGCTATCAAAATGCTACTGTTTCGTTATGGTTATAGATCGATAACGATTGAACTTCATTAGATCCCCTTATTAAAGGTTTGGTTTCTTATTTGAATTACATCGCTAAACATGGATTTAGGGGTATCTTAACTATGAGCTTAGGACGATCATCCTGTATATCTAGCTTACTCAGTTGGCTTAGGCGTGACAGTAAGTATTTCTGCACATTGTGGAAATAAGCTATGGGGGGGCATCTGCTCACCTGGCTAATGCTTTCAGGCAGCAAAATGTCAAATGTCTTTAGAATTTTGGGCGGATTAGGTTGGGGGGACCTAAATTACCTGTGGTTATTGATGCTTGCACCGTTGCAAATATTCATGGGCAATTTCCTAAAGATTGCCTAGATATGTGACACATATTATACACAGGCAGTATGTTGCTGATTTCGCAATTCTAGCTGATCTTTTTAAGAACGGTTTGCTTTGATTTAATTAGCTTTGATGGTTATTGAGAACAATCTTTTTGATTGGCCTTTACCCAGAGAAAAAACTCTTGATATGTACGATTTGTCACATCTGTCAAAATTCGAGAGCGATACGTGAAATGGCCTATTAAAATGAGTCAATTCTGCAAATGTTCTTTAAGATTAAAGCAATCGAACAACCAGTTTGTAACCTGTCCTAGTAGTGGCTAGAGGCATGGAGCTGAACGCTACTGTAGTAGAAGTACATTGGGATATTATGGCGTTTGCCTTAAACCAGTACAGAAAAAAATTCCATAGGGGATGTAAACTCAGACTTACGGTTTCGAACTTTTTGTACTACAACTGTAGTATGTAAGTGTCCATTCTATATAATTCCTAAAAACGATTAATGAGCCTGAATACCAAGCTGCCCACTACTGATATGCAAGTCACTAGCATCCGTTTCGAGCGGGAGCTGATTGATAAGCTCAAAACCCTGGCAGGCAGTCGTGGGTATCAGTCACTGGTACGCGAGGTGCTGTGGGATTATGTGCGTCAACATTCTGATGATCCTGGCTTTCAGATACAGCGTCAGCAAATTCGTGCCATTATGGCTGCCGAAGCGCAACGTCGTGAGCGCTGTGCCCTAACTGGAGTCACCATTGAGCCTGAAGAGGAGATGTGGATGGCGTTTACAACGGATCATGAATTAGTGCCATTAAGTGTCGATAGCTTGGAAATAGACTAGAGTAGCGGTTTTGTGGCAAAAATTCTTGGTAGGACTACACCTGTTTGTGTATGGGGTTAGCCTTGTTCAACCCTATGTCTGGTAGTCTGGCGGCTATATGCTTCAATCTTGCCGTCAATGCTTTTAAATCTTTGCCCTTGTGGAAGTGGATCTGCCTATGCCAGGTGCTGTGAGCCCTATTTGATAGGGGGCGATGTAGCACCTACGGCAGAGGCTTTAATGCGATCGCGATATACAGCCTATTGCGAGGGTAATGTGGATTATCTACTCGCTACCCATCATCCAACCAAGCGGACGTTTGACGATCGCATTAACCTGCTTAAAAGTATTAAGACTACGGTTTGGCAATCCCTGACCGTGGTCAGCACCCGCAAAGGCCGTGCTAATGACACCGTTGGCCAAGTGGAATTTATGGCGGTTCACAGCCAGCCAGAGTGGGGCCAACTGCATGAACGTTCCAGGTTTACCAAAGAAAAGGGTCGCTGGTTTTATCTAGATGGTGAGATGCTGCCGCCGATACTACCAAAACGTAATCAACCCTGTTGGTGTGGGAGCGGTAAGAAGTTTAAACATTGCCACGGTAAATAGATTGTGAAGTATGGGTTTTGAGTTCTAAGGAGCAAGCCATAAATAAATTCCAAAAGTAAATGCTGAAGAGACGTTCCATGGAACGTCTGTACATCCAACAATTTGGAAATTAATTAATTTTTGCTTCCTAAGTCACTTGCTTTACGGCAAGTTAGGGCCAAATAAAGGACGCCAACTCTCATAATTCATCATTCAAAACTAAGAACTATTAACCTCAACCTGTTTACTACAAACTACGTAGCCAATTTACGCACTGGCCCTCACTCGATACCCTCCTCATTACGCTACGTTAGTCTCAGTGAGGAGACATCGGCTAAGTTTACGGTAATAAGGAGCGAATCATGGGCTGGATGACAATGCCTCAGATTTCAGGTTTGAAAATTCTCCCCTTCTCCCATATCCTATCGATCACTAAGGTCAGCGTACTTGCCTTAAGTGTGACATTGGGGCCTACTCTGGGGGGTGGTTTGGTTTTAGCCAATGACGGTGAAGAGGCTCCTGAACCTGTTAGCTCTCGGTTTACCTGTGAGATTCAAGATGGTGAGTACACAGTCATGTATCGTCCCAAGAGTGAGCCTGGTCAAGCATATCCTTGGGCTGTGCCCGCAGAAATGGGTGGTGGCTGGACTCCTGAACGTCGTTGTGAGACTATTAGTGCCCGACTAGAGGAGTATCGTCCTGACGGTCTTGTCGAGCTACGTACAGATGTTGAAAATGGTTACAACACGGTGTGTGCGACTACTGAAGAATCATTAGAATCTTGCCGCATCGTCTTTACTGTACCCCCCGGTCAAGACCCAGTAGCAACACGGGATGCTGTCTTTTCTAACATTACCCTAGCGGATGCCGGAACAGGTACTAACGCAGTCAATACCTTTGTGGGTGGTGCAAGATTGCCCGAGACTGATTTGTTCGGAGTCGGGGCTTTGGATAGTGAGATTTTGGGAGCGGTGGATGAGATTTTTGGAGGTCGTCGTTCCTCCACGCAGCATCACGGTATTTATCTGAAGCCTTATCTAGACCCTACAGATGGTGGTACTGGTGAGTATCTCAATCAGGCAGGTCGCAGTTTCAATCCTGACAATTTCCGTTAGGTATTAGTCCACACAGTTACATAAATGGGGGTGACACCACGATGGTGTCGCCCCCATTAGGTTGTAACTCTGACTAGCTGAGCCAGCCATTTATATCTTTGTGCCCATAATCTTTGTGCTCATGGTTCACACCCTATTGGAGCCTGCCCTAATAGGGTGGCAGTAACTGATCGGACCAAAGGCCTTTAGTCTCTAGCCATGCTCGGTTAAATATTTTTGACTGATAGCGAGAGCCACTATCACACAGTACGGTGACAATGGTGTGTCCGGGGCCTATTTGCTTAGCCAGGGCAACTGCTGCGCCTACATTGATACCTACGGATCCACCCATGTAGAGACCATCTTTATACAGAAGCTGATAAACCACGCGCAATGCTTCAGGGTCATCAATTTGAATGGCATCATCGGCAGGGGCTCCAGCCATGTTGCCGGTAACGCGACCGTTGCCGATGCCTTCGGTAATAGAGTTGCCTTCAGCCTGGATTTCACCTGTTTTGACGTAGCTGTATAGACCGCTGCCCATGGGGTCGGCTACTACACACTTAATGTCAGGATGTTTTTCTTTAAGAAACATCGCTGTACCGGCATAGGTGCCGCCGGTACCGGTTGCCGCAACCCAGGCGTTAATTGTGCCATCGGTCTGCTGCCAGATTTCGGGGCCAGTGGTTTCATAATGAGCCTGTCGGTTGGCCAAATTTTCAAACTGATTTGCCCAAATAGCATTGTCCATTTCTTCGGCTAGACGGCCCGATACTTTAACGTAGTTGTTGGGGTCGCGATACGGAACAGCTGGAACCGTGCGTACCTCTGCACCTAAGGTGCGGAGCAGATCAATTTTCTCTTTAGATTGTGTTTCGGGAATGATGATAACGCACCTGTAGCCCTTGGCATTACAGATGTGTGTTAGGCCAATACCGGTATTGCCAGCCGTTCCTTCAACAACGGTGCCACCGGGTTTGAGCAATCCTTTCTTTTCGGCGTCTTCAATAATGAAGAGAGCCGCTCGATCTTTCACCGAGCCACCGGGGTTAAGAAATTCAGCTTTACCTAAGATTTCACAGCCAGTTTCGTCGGAGAAGCTATTGAGCCGAATCAGCGGGGTGTTGCCAACGGTGCCAACAAAACCTTGCTTGATATCCATAGGAGCCTTCGTGCAGTAAACGTTGGTAATAATCAGTCTTTTTATCCTAATGGGGAATGGGACGTGGTTAACGGTGGAAAAGAATAAAAAGAAACGTAACGCCTTATGGCCAAAGGCTAAGGTCAATGGAGGTGGTTAACGGTGGCAGTGTATCAATTAAACCGGCCTGGGCAAGTTGCTGAGCAGAGTGCTGCCACCGTGTTGCATTGAGGGTGCCGATAGTCTGGTTACTGTTTTGTACATAGTTGGCAATAATCTTGAGGGATTGGGTTTGATAATCGGGATCTTGGTAGTTTGGTTCAACGTATTGCTCTACCAACAGACGGGCGGTTTGTTCGGGATGATTGATGGCCCAGTGCCAGCCTGCAAACGTGGCGGTCAAAAAGCGTTTTATGGTTTGGGGGTGCTTGGCGACTAACTGGGTAGGGGCAAAAATTACTTGGCTGTAAGCATCGAACCCGTAGTCATGGAAGGTCAACACTGTTGGTGATTGGCCCAGACGACGGGCAAAATCTAGGGGTTCATCCAGGGCATAGCATTGGACAGCATCGAATTCGCCATTGATTAGACGCTGAGGCTTATTGCGATAGGGAATAGTGACAATATCGATTGGGTCTGAAGGGATATGATTTTGGGATAGAATCTGTTCTAAGGCTTTGCGCCCGTCGCTATGGACGCCAACGCGTTTTCCGGGTAGCTGTTGGAGCTGGCTGAGGCCTTTTTGGGGCAGACTCATGAGGGCTAACGGAGATGCTTGGAGCATGGTTGCGATCGCAACCACATCCACTCCCTGAGCCTGGGCTGCTAAAATCAGCGACTCCTCAGCACAGCCAAGGGTATGGGGCTGTGAAGCCACTGTTTTCACCACATCCAGATTGGGCGGTGCCGGATTTAGGGTGACGGCCAGTCCCTGGCGGCGATACTCTCCATGGGCTTCTGCTACACAGAGTCCAGCAAATTGAGCATTGAGTCGCCAGTCGAGCTGCATGGTCAATGGCTGTGTCCTGCGCCAGGGAATTAGTCCGAGCCCAGCTTGCAACAAAAGGCGACGCGATAGCACTCCTATCTCTCTCCATAACAATTACCTGACCGCTTTACATCGTAAAGATATTTGCCCTCAACCACATCTAAAACAAAGGGGGCATTGCCCAATTGTGAGTTTTGGTCGTCGACAATCCGGGCAATCTAAACCCGTGGGTATGAAGTAGGAAAAGTTGATGGTTCAAGGCAGCGCAACCTTTGAAACCCTGGCGAATAGCCATCAGTTATGGACAACGCTATTCAACCATTTGAGCACAGCGATTCACCTTAAAACCCTTAAGGGAAAATGGCTCTATGCCAATGATGCCAGCTATCGCCTGTGGGAGCACGGTCCGATCAGAGGGGTGAGGACCCAGCTTCCTCAGACCGATCGAGAGCTCTTGCCCCTGGCCCAAATCGCAGACTTTGCCCAGGCAGATGCCCAGGTCATTCGCCACGGAGACTGTATTGAATTCACAACGCGATACTCACGGCGCGCCAGCACAATTTTCGTTCGCAAATCTTTGATTTCATTGCTGCCAGGCAATCGGTTAATTTTGACCGAATGCCAGGATGTGACCCAATGTTATGAGCAGTCTGCCGCCGTTGGTCCTGAGGCTTTGGCAGATGCCTTACAAGAATTACAGCAAACCCAGCTACAGCTGGTGCAGAATGAGAAAATGTCCAGCTTAGGGCAACTAATGGCTGGAGTTGCCCATGAAATTAATAACCCCGTTAATTTCATCTATGGCAATATTCGCCATGCCCAATCCTACACAGAGGAACTCATGGATCTGATTGATGCCTATCGGTCTGGGCATACCCAGCCTACGGCTAGTGTGCAAGCTATGCTAGATGAGATCGATTTTGATTTTCTCTCTGCTGATCTACCTAAAGTATTAGCCTCTATGCAAGTGGGGGCTGAGCGCATTCGAGCAATTGTATCGTCACTACGCACATTTTCGCGCATGGACGAGGCGGAAATGAAAACTGTTAATCTCCATGATGGCATTAACAGCACGTTGATGATTTTAGAGCATCGATTTAAGGCTAATAACCAACGTTCTGGCATCGTTGTTCAAAAACAGTATGGTGATCTACCTGCCATTGAATGTTACGCAGGACAGCTCAATCAAGTTTTTATGAATCTCTTGACCAATGCTATTGATGCGTTAGAGGAGACCATTGACCACAATGCTACACCCCTGGAAATTAAGATTTCGACTCGGTTAGAGCAGCAGCAGGCAATGGTTGCTATCCATAACGGTGGACCAGGCATTCCACCTCATATTCAGGCACGGCTGTTTGATCCTTTTTTCACGACTAAGCCGGTGGGCAAGGGGACGGGTATGGGGCTGTCCATTAGTTATCAGATCATTCATGAACGGCACCATGGCCAGTTAACCTGTGAGTCCAGCGATGCCACAGGGACAACATTTACAATTGCAATTCCCGTGAAGCAATGTTCCTGTACTATGGCACGAAAAAAGGATGCCCCAGTGGAGCATCCTTGATGGTTCCAGCAGAGTGGATGTTATTGCCTACTTGTTAGGCTGGGGAGTCATACGCAAATAAGGCTTGAGTTCTGTAACCCCCTTGGGAAACTGCTGCTTCGCATCTTCAGTAGAGATTGAAGGTACAACGACACAGTCGCCACCATCTTGCCAGTTAGCAGGGGTGGCAACCTTGTGGTAGTCAGTCAACTGTAGGGAGTCAATGACCCGTAGAATCTCATCAAAGTTACGGCCAGTGCTAGCTGGGTAAGTAATGGTGAGACGTAGCTTCTTGTTGGGATCAATGACAAATACGGAGCGTACAGTCAAGGTGTTACCAGTGCTGGAGTTGGGGTGAATCATCCCATATAGCTCAGACACTTTCTTGTCTTCGTCAGCCAAGATGGGATAGTCAACGCTAGTACTCTGGGTTGTGTTGATGTCACCAATCCAACCCTGGTGAGATTCTACACCGTCAACGCTGAGGGCGATAGTTTTAACGTTGCGCTTGTCAAACTCAGCTCGATACTTGGCTACAGTACCTAGTTCAGTGGTGCAAACGGGAGTGTAGTCAGCAGGGTGAGAGAAAAGAACGACCCAGCTGTCGCCAGCCCATTCATAGAAATTGATATCCCCAGCGGAAGATTTCTGGGTAAAATCTGGGACCTGATCCCCTAGTTGAAGAGCCATAACCGAATTTCCTGATATTTCCTTACATCAACAACGCTTGCATTAAAGCCATGTGATTAGGCTAGTTGCGCTAAGAATCTCATAAACCCCGGTATTCCGGTCGGAGTTTAGATGATTCTTAATCATCCTATCGTGAAAGGACCCAAATGGTATCAATTGCAGCAGTTGTCTACGGGCAAATATGTATATTTTTTAACCTTGCACAGACTGCTGTGTGAGTTCTGAATACAGGTCTACAAGGAGTCTTATGCCCCAATGTTGCCATTGGTAATTTACTGATAAATGTCAGGACTTGATATCAGTTCTTCTTAAATGACAGCGATCTCATCCTGGTTTTGTGGGGCTATCCAGGTGTCGTGACCCTGAGCGAAACGAATGGAATTTTGACGAACTTTGCACAAACGATGGTCAACAGTGAAGTGGGAAGATAGTATTTCCCAGAGTTGGGGACTGCATATGATGAGAGTACCCAATTCCGATTAAGCTTAGGAACTGTAGCATCAAAGGAAAAGCCATGGCAGAGGCAGCTAAACGAGTCCTGTTGGTAGATGATGAGCCCGGCTTGCGTGAGGCGGTTCAAGCCTATTTAGAAGACAGTGACTTTCAGGTGCGCACGGCCAGCAATGCCACTGAAGGACTAGAGCTATTGCAGCAGGAACCCCCGGATGTGCTGATCTCAGACATTATGATGCCTGAGGTGGATGGCTATGCATTTCTTAAGCAGGTGCGTGAAGATCCTCGCTACAAATCGCTACCGGTAATTTTTCTGACAGCCCGTGGGATGACTAGCGATCGCATCCAGGGCTACAACGCTGGCTGTGATGCCTACCTATCCAAACCGTTTGATCCAGAAGAGCTGGTGGCCATGGTCAGTAATCTGATCGAACGCCAGGCCGCACGTACGCCAGAAGCTGGAACCGTGCCTGATATCGCTGCTATGGCCCGCCAAATTGAGGAAATTAAGGCTCTGCTCACACAGCGAGGAACGATCCCTCAAAAAACATCGCCGATTCGTATTGATCTGACGCCCCGCGAACAGGATGTATTAAACCTGGTGGCAGAAGGCCTCATGAATAAGGAGATTGCGAGTCGTCTGGGCACCACAGTCCGCAACGTCGAAAAGTACGTCAGTCGTTTATTTGGTAAGACCGGTACTAATAGCCGTACAGAGCTAGTCCGATTTGCCCTAGAGCATGGGTTGGTAACTACGTAGGTCTCGCTTTGTAAGGATGCACTGCTGCTGTGCATTCAATCGAGTGCATGGTGGATATGTGCTGACATCTTGAAGGGCGTACGTCGGTACGCCCCCACTGGAGGCTGGTTGATTGTTAACCGCTCCCTTGTGCATCGACTAACGATCATTCATCAAATAAGTCCAATGGAAAAGGTCCATAGGTGCCATTAACCAGGTCATACTCGGGCTCACTAGCGTGGAAGGAGACCAAAACGCCGCGATTTGGCCCCCCATAGTCATCTAGATACCAAGCGCCTTTGAGGGTATTGAACTTCAGGTAAATAGCACCGTCTCGTTCAGGCAAGTCTAAATTGATGGGACGGCTGAGGCGACCGACATAGGCTTCGGTTGCTGCTTTGCCTTCGGCCAGGGTATCGGTACATACACCCAGGGTTTCGTAGTCAGCTAAATCGCTAAACCATAGCAGAGCATTAATGAGATCACGCTTCTGCGCTTTAGACAGCTGGGGGGGAACTGCCAAACAGCTAAATTGCGCTAACTGCTGGCGGACTTTTTTAAGGTTGGTGGGTGACGGGGTGAGGTTTAGCATAGCGTCTGAGTAAATGTAGGCTTCGCTATGATTTCGTGGTGATAAGGTCGCTCTTAGGCGGGCTGATGGGCTCACTAAATCATGATGCCGCGCTGCCTTAGAAAACAGTGCGGTGATTATTATGCCATTGCACCTCTATCTATGACACTTACCTGCGATCGCAGCCAAGAACAGATTCACAAACGCTACAATCTGCGGGTTAAAGATATGCCGACGGAGCAACGTCCCCGCGAGCGATTGATGGCCTATGGTGCTAAAAATTTAACGTTGGCTGAACTGCTGGCGATTTTGCTGGGCACAGGGGTTAGCCGTGGTCATAAGCTATCAGCTGTGAATCTCGGTCAATGTATTCTCAATCAACTTGCCCAGGATAGTGCCACAGCCCTGGATGCTTTACGAACTGTTACACCGCAGGAGCTGATGACCATATCCGGTGTCGGAGAGGCGAAAGCTGCTGCCATCTTAGCCGCATTAGAACTGGGAAAGCGAGTTTTGCAAAATCGTCCTGCTGATCGCACAATAGTGGATGATCCCGCCGTAGCTGCTGCTGCCCTCAGTCAAGATTTAATGTGGCAATCGCAAGAGAGATTTGCGATCGCACTGCTCGATGTTAAACATCGACTCCTGGGCACCAAAATTATTTCTCTCGGTACTGCCACTGAAACCCTAGCCCACCCAAGAGAGATTTTTCGTGAAGTCATTAAACAAGGGGCTACCCGTGTGATTGTCGCCCATAATCATCCCTCCGGTATTCTTGAGCCCAGTGATGCTGACTTAGCGTTGACCCGCCAGTTGCTGGAAGGAGCAAATATTTTAGGGATTCCTCTGTTAGATCACCTAATTTTAGGAAATGGAGACTTTGTAAGTCTACGACAAACTACAGAGCTATGGAATACGCAGGCTGAATAAGCTTGGCGGCACAACAACTTGTGGAAGTGATCATGGAGTATTTAAACCCCATTGGCTACGTATAACTCAATAAATATTCGTAAATAATTACCTAAAAGTATTCTTCAATACTCTGCTTCACATTCGATGATAGGTTTGAATTTACTTGACACACAGCTGCTATCGGTCGCCGCACTTTACTAAAGTGAGCTATGGACTCTAGCTTGATTCTTTCGAATGTTTTAAACTCACCTGTCTTGTTTTTCGTTATTGGCCTGACAGCTGTGTTTCTCAAGTCAGACTTAGAGATCCCTCAGTCGATCTCCACGCTGTTCTTTGTGTATTTATTATTTGCCATCAGCTTTAATGGGGGGGACGGATTCTACGAAAGCGGTTTGAGTTCTGAGGTGGCTATAGCCTTAAGGTCAACTGTGGTGGTGGTTGCTGTCGTCTCTGTTTATTCTTTCTTTATTTTACGGCTAAAGCTTGATCTCTACAATGCTTCAGCGATTGCAGCAATCGATAGCTTTCTCTGTGCGGTAACGTTTGTAACCGCTAGTTCGTTTCTCTCTCCAGTAAATGTTGACGTTGGCAATTATCTGGTAGCTACTTTAGCGTTGATGTCATCACCAGCAATGATTATGGGTCTTTTATCGGTGAGAGTGTTTGTCAATCGACTCAAGGATAAGAGTTTGCAAGACACACTTGATTGGGGAGAATGTTTCAGGAGTCCTGCCCGAATGGTTTGGCCTTTTTGTTGGTGGGTAGTTTGTTAGTGAAGCTAGTTGCCAGTGATTTTTTCCCTTCAATACCGGCATTTCTATTTACTTTCATTTAATTCAAAACGTTTGGAGTTAGATATCGATCATGGCATTGTCTCCATCTGTTCTACTGCCAAGTCTCAATTTCAAGAATCTGCGGGGAGACTTATTTGGTGGTGTCACGGCAGCGGTTGTTGCCTTACCTTTAGCTCTGGCCTTTGGTGTTGCTTCTGGAGCAGGACCCATTGCTGGGCTATATGGAGCCATGTTTGTTGGCTTTTTAGCTGCTCTGTTTGGGGGTACTCCTTCCCAGGTCTCGGGGCCTACAGGCCCAATGACGGTAGTCATGGCATCTACCTTTGCGGCACTGACGGCTAAGTACCCAGAGGCCGGTCTCGCCATGGCCTTTACGGTGGTTATGTTGGGTGGTCTGTTTCAAATTTTGATGGGGCTTTTGAGATTAGGAAAATACATTACTTTCATGCCCTACACCGTTATCTCTGGGTTTATGTCAGGGGTGGGGGTGATTATTATCCTGATTCAAATTGGCCCTCTGTTTGGGGCTGTCGGGCAAGGTGGTGTTGTTGATTCAATTCTGCTGTATCCAACTGTTTTTAGTACTATCAATCCTGTTGCTGCCGGGCTGGGGTTGCTGACTCTAGCGATTGTGTTTGCTGCCCCGCCAAAGCTGAATCGCATCTTGCCAGCGCCTCTGATTGCCCTGGTTCTTTGCACCTATCTATCAGTGAGATTCTTCCCCAATAGCGGTATTCCTCGCATTGGTGATATTCCTTCGGGCTTGCCTAGTCTGCATATGCCCTACTTCTCTTGGGGGGCTATGAAGGACATGCTGGGGTACAGCATTATGCTGGCTGTACTGGGAGCGTTAGATTCACTGCTCACCTCCTTGGTAGCCGATAGTATTACACGCACCCAACATGATTCTGACCGTGAGCTAATTGGTCAAGGTATTGGTAATTGTGTGGCTGGCTTGTTCGGTGGTTTACCCGGAGCTGGAGCTACTATGCGTACCGTGATCAATGTGCAGACGGGGGGTAAAACTAATCTTTCGGGCATGATTCATGCCCTTGTGCTAGCGGCAATCGTGCTTAAGGCTGGTTCTTTGACTGAACCAATTCCCCATGCTGTATTGGCAGGAATTTTGATCAAAGTCGGGATTGACATCATTGACTGGGGCTTTTTGAAGCGAGCCCATCGCCTGTCTACAAAAGGGGCAAGCTTGATGTATCTGGTCATGGGACTCACGGTTTTTGTGGACCTGATTACGGCTGTGGCCGTTGGGGTATTTTTAGCCAATCTGCTGACCATTCAAGCAATTACCGATATTCAGGTACAGGATATGCGGGCAGTGACCCATGGGGATAATGAAAACTGGCTCACCCCTGAAGAACGCTCCCTGCTAGAAGCTGCTAAGGGACGAGTACTCATGTTCCATCTCAGCGGTCCCATGAGTTTTGGCGCGGCCAAATCCATCGCTCGGCGCATGGCTATCGTAGAAAATTATGAAATCCTGATTCTAGATTTGAGCACTGTCCCTAGATTAGGAGTAACGGCTTTGCTGGCGATTGAAACCATGATTAAAGATTCCTTGGCTAAACGGCGAGAGGTATTTTTGGTAGGTGCCCATGGCCAAGTTGCCCACAGGCTTGAACGGTTAGAAATTTTGCAGAAGCTGCCTCCAACCCATCAGGTTACCGAGCGCATTATTGCCCTAGAGCGCTCGATAGAGCTGATTCGTGACTATGCTCCCCGTGCAGAGGTTTAGGTGAATCAGACTGGGGTCTCCTGGGGGGATAAATGACAGATCTCTCATAATTAGTTCATTCTCAGTGCACAACGGTCTTAACTCATGGTTAGTACGTTGGGGGCATTGATGATATTTCATTGATATCCCCCAACGTATCCTTGGAACGCATGAAAATGATGCTTTCTGAGCATGCTGAATCCCTGTGCCTAGTTTAAACATCGGACGTTTGAAGGATTATATATACGTCACGTTGTTGCTTGTTTGGAAAGTCTTTTTATGCAAGCATGCTCGATCTCGGATATTTCAGGTTTGGCAGATTTAGGTCGGATGGCGGATTTAATTGGGTCGTTTAGCGATCGCAACTATCTTCAAAAAATACCCGCTCTCTTTTATGAATTTGAGCAAAACTGCGCTAACGACAGCTTAGGCTATCGGCAGATTAAACAGGCCAATGTATCGGCTGATAAAGCTCGTCTATGTACCTAGGACGGCCAATTTAGCCTTGTCAATGGAACCTTAAGTAAGTTTTAGTGATCGTATCTCATAACATCCGTATCCATATCGGCGGAAAGCACCTAAACTAGGTGCTGTTCTTACCTGAGAGACCCATGGCACCACGCGATGCGAGTAAAACGTCCACTGCTGCTTCTGAAGCCGTGGATACTGCCCCAACCAAAGCAGCAACTCCCGCTAAAGCAGCAGATTCTGCTAAAGCAGCAGCTCCTGAAGCTGCACCCGCTGTAGATACTGGAAACTTGGACACGATCTTCAGCGCCCTCAAAACGTTAATGACCACAGTGGATAAGCTACAGAAGTCGCGCCAAGAAGTGGGCGATATCAAACCTTTAATTGTGCGGATGCTGGATGGAGAATTGCTGTCGGGAGATGAATTAGATCAGTTAAAGACAGGTGTCAGTGGCCTTTCTAAATTGGTGCGCATCTACAGTGACTACCAAACTGCCCTGGAAAAAGCTCAGCCAGCTAGAGAGATCTTAGATACGGTGCTGAAATAGCTATCATTCTCGTATCTGGAACGTTTGAGAGAAGACTGACTCGATCAACTATTCAGGACCTATATTTGTGGCAGAGAGAAGGTTGTTAGGTCTTGAATAGTTCTCCTTAGAATTTGACTTTAGCGCTGTGTTACGGCCAGAGATGTCTGTAAAAATCGACATCTGTATGAATGACATCCTTGATTGCAAGGCATGATGATTGGCTATGGGTCGTAGATCTCTTGTCCTTGGGGCTCGCTATACTTTCAATAACTCCTAGATAATGCTGAATCACAGCTTGGGTAGCATTAGGTGATTGATTGAGGGTGTCGTTGTGGCTAATCTACAGCATTTAGAACGGCTACATCAGGGTGTACAGCGATGGAATCAGTGGAGATTAAATAATCCTGAAATAGTGCCTGATCTAAGTGGTGCAACCTTATTGGCGGCTCAATTGAGTGGAGTGAATTTCAGCGGTGCCAAGCTCCATAGAGTGCAGCTAGATAAAGCGGAGTTAAGCGGTGCTAACTTGTATAAAGCTGATCTGACTCAGGCTCATCTATCGGAGGCTGACCTAAGCGGTGCAAAACTACGTAAAGCCAGGTTACGGGGTGTTAACCTAGCCAGAACCGATCTGCGAGGGGCCAATCTAACCAAGGCGCATTTACCTGACGTGGATCTAAGTGGTGCGAGTCTAAGTGGTGCGAATCTGAGTGGTGCGAATCTATGTAGGGCTAACTTGAGCAGTGCCAATTTGAGCAGTGCCAATTTGAGTGGTGCTGCTTTGATGCAGACGCAAGTGTTGGGTACTGTATTTGCCAAGGCAATGCTTACCGGTGCCTGTATACAAGACTGGACTTCCAATGGTGCGACGATCTTGGAAGGGGTTATTTGTGATCATATCTATCTCAAAGATGTGCCAAAAGAGCGACATCCCAAGACAAGAAATTTCAAGCCTGGTGAGTTTGCTAGGGGCTTTCAGCAAACTACACGTGTGATTGATCTTGTTTTTCAGGGGCGTATTGACTGGCAAGCGTTTTCCCAGGCTTTCCAAACGCTTTGCCAAGAATATGTTGATGCTAATCTCTGTATCCAATCGATTGAAAAAAAGCAAGGTGGTGCTTTTGTTGTTCGTTTAGCCATGGCTCCTGATACCGATGCTGCTGTGATTGAAAGTCGGGCAAAAGAGCAGTACATGGTTGAAATGCATACACTGGATGCACAGTATAAGCGGCGATTGCGATCGCAAGGATATCCTTTTAGCATGGCCCGTCATAGTATCAACATGGAGCGTCGGGATAAAGCCACCCTAATGGGCGTGTTGACCACGATGGCCAATAGTCAGCAGGGGCCCAAATATCGGATAGACAATACGTCCTTGTTGAATAGTTTGACCACGACGGGGCAAAACATAGAACTTAACGGTTATGACAAACATCCGGCTCATATCATAGATGCCCTCAGGAAAAAGGCTCTGAAAACAAGGACTTGTAAGCTAAAGGCTTTCAAGAACGTGGAACCTGTCCAAGCCAAAATTATTGAAATGTTGTTATCTGGTATGTCTCCATCGAGAATTACCAAAGTGATGCAGCTTGATCGGGGTCAGGTCAACCTTTACCAACGGCAGTCAACCTTTCGCACAGCCTTTTGGCGAGCCTTTCTCAAGAAAATGCTGGATTTTGTCGGGAGATTGCTAACCATATTGCAAAATCTGACTACTGATGCTCAGATCTCTTCAAAGTATCGTCTATGGCTTATAAAATGGTGGTTAGGCTGTTTTTTCGCAACTGTTGACTACCAAGGCCCCCCCCATGTACCTGTTTTACAGAGCGAGATTATTCATCTGTTGCTGTTTGGTATGACCCTCACAGAAGTAAGCGATGCTCTGATGATTGATCCTAGACAGGTCAACAAGTACCGACAACAACCTGCATTTCGGGTCGCATTTTGGCATGCCTACTGTCAAAAACTGCTGGTTTTAATCAGTAAGGCTACCGATACTGCTAAAGCTCTGCTAGTTAATCCTCAGATGACTTTTAACTGTCGTCTGATCGCAGTTGGCTACTTATTCCAAAAGTGCCCCACCGACTTTATGCGCACCCTTGAAAGAATCGAATTAGAACAGATGGCCTGCGTGCTGATATCCATTAGTGCGGGACAAATTTCTGGCGTATTACCATTGTCATAGTCTGCATGCGGTGCTGCTCCGCAATTCGCCGGGATAGTCTTCTTCGCCAACGGCTACTATCGTGTCCCACCGCTGAGTCGTCTTTGGGGCACACCGGGGGGAGCTGGCTGAAACGAACGCTCTACTGAAAGTTCCTGACATGGCCAATCCATTCTTATAATCAGTGGTTGGGCAACGGCATCTGCCATCAGACAATTGGGGACAATGATTGTGGCGCATGCCAGGTTCCGTAACAGACCACCCATGGGCAGATTTCCAAACAAACAAGGTCAATTCGGTGCCCGCAAGCAACCGCAATGACCTATCGGTGGTTAGTTAGACTTTACGACCAGGTTGTTGCAAAACTTAATTAAAAGCCGTTTCTGCTTTATATAGCTTGGTGCACATAGTTCACAACATCTACTGAAGACTGAGGGTCAGATTATAGGAAGCATCGCTAGAGATGCCGCCGACAACTACTTGGTAATCGCCGGTGTGAGGTAAGAAAACCGTCTCATTATTGGCGCTAAATGCCAGGATGTAACCGCTGGGGGAAATGATATCAAAAGCAGCGTTATTTTCTGTGGCCTGGAGGCTGATACTCATCTGCTGACCACCGTTAGCGTTGAACAGATAAATATCCCGGTCCCCTCGCACTACCCTATTGCTAGCAATGACATAGCGTTGGCCAGGGTCGAACTCAATCCGTTCGGTTCTGGCATTATTCGCTCCGGCCAGCAGGTCCTTGGCTTCAAGACCATTGTGATCTTGGAAGGCCGGATCAACCAGTTCACAGTCCGTTAGATTGAGGACGTTGTCTTTGGTTTGCAGTGTATTGCTGGTTAATATCCAGGTATCACGGGTGTCTTTGACGTCCTTGTCAATCCAGGTGGTAACGTCGACTATGGATGTGTCTGCGATTAGTGAACCTGAAAACACTTGGGCATAGGTTGTTGAACCGTTTGCTGCTTCGGTTTGAACCGATGAGCGCACATCGCCGCTAATCTGATGGTTGTCGAGGGTTAGACGCAAATACGTCGCGAGCATGCCGTTGTTTAATAAGTAGCAATAGCGACCTGGATCTAGCTCAAACGTCTTCGAGATGGACTCTGAGATGGTTTGAGGTGTGGATGCTTCAGGTGCGATCGCACCTGATCTAATCGTTTCCCGAGGGCTACATCCTATAAGCAGGCTGAGCAAACTAACAGTCAGCAGACTGATTGAAGTAAAGCGCATCATGATGACAAGCCTATCCTGGATAGGAATTGTGACGATGAATTTTAGCCGTAGTAAATGCGACTGCTCACCACAACATTAACGAGTCAGTTCAACTATTGCCTGGGTGATGCAACTCAACTCGGCAGGCTCAATGATATAAGGCGGCATCGTGTATATAAGTTTACCAAAGGGGCGTAGCCATACACCGTGCTCTACTACCTGTGGCTGAATTACAGCCATATCCACCGGTTCATGCAATTCGACAACGCCAATGGCTCCTAACACCCGCACGTCTTTGACTAAGGATGATGCCCGGCAGGGGGCTAGCTCTTGCTTCAGCTGTGCCTCGATTGTCTGGATTTTGGCTTGCCAATCGTAGCTGTCTAAAATGGCAAGATTCTCTAAGGCGACGGCACAGGCCAAAGGATTGGCCATAAACGTAGGACCATGCATAAACACCCCTGCTTCGCCCTGGCTAAACACCTGACTAATGTGGGGTGTGGTGAGCGTTGCCGCCAGCGACATAAACCCACCGGACATGGCCTTGCCGATACACAAAATGTCAGGGAAAATCTTTGCATGTTCGCAGGCAAAGAGCTGCCCCGTACGCCCAAAGCCTGTGGCGATTTCATCCAGAATTAACAGCACACCATACTGGTC
This sequence comes from Leptothoe sp. LEGE 181152, assembly GCF_032906605.1. Taxonomy (NCBI): domain Bacteria; kingdom Bacillati; phylum Cyanobacteriota; class Cyanophyceae; order Nodosilineales; family Cymatolegaceae; genus Leptothoe; species Leptothoe sp. LEGE 181152. The sequence continues at coordinate 25,118 of NZ_JASATU010000067.1, read as the reverse complement.
ACAGAGCTCTCTGGCACGACGCACATAGTCGGGACTGTAAAACCGCATGCCCCCAGCCCCCTGCACCACAGGTTCAAAGATGGCTGCGGCGATCTGTCCATGGTTTTCCGCCAAAAGTTGTTCAAAACTAATAATATCGCTGTCATCCCACAGTCCCCAGAACGGAATCTGGGGAATATCGGCAAAATACTGTTGTCGAAGAACCTTGCTAAATAGATGGTGCATGCCGTTGACGGGGTCACACACCGACATAGCATCAAAGGTATCGCCATGGTAACCGCCGCGCACCGTTAGAAAGCGATGCTTCTCAGGCTTGCCCAGGTTATACCAATACTGAATCGCCATCTTCATGGCCACTTCCACAGACACTGAACCAGAGTCGCAGAAGAACACCTGCTGGAGTGGTTCTGGCGTGAGTTCCACTAATCGCTGAGCCAGTTGCACCGCCGGTTGGTGGGTAAGACCGCCAAACATCACGTGGGACATGCGATCAATTTGATCGCGAGCGGCCTGGTTAAGCCGGGGATGGTTATACCCATGAATGCAGGTCCACCAGGAGGACATGCCATCCACCAGGGTCAGCCCTCCCTCTAGCTCAATGTAAACGCCCTGTGCCGACTTGACCGGAAAAATGGGTAACGGATTGGGCATGGCGGCGTAGGGATGCCATACATGTTGGCGGTCAATGGTGAGTAGCTGGTCCGTGGGTAAGGATTGCATAGGTGTTTGGATTGGGAGGGGGGGGAACCGCTGACGCTATGGGCTAAGCACTAGTTATTCAACAGTGACTGTGATTTTCTCTGAGATAACGGGTTTTTCGTGGGGAATATGGCTATAGTTGCCCAGTACCAACTGTAAAGTGTGTTTGCCCGGTTCTAGGGTCAGCTGAGTTTCGGTTTGACCGGCACCATAATGGAGAACTTGTTCAGAACCTTGCAATGGCTCTGTTAGAGGAGGTAGCTCATCGACATCGACGAGTAAATGATGATGACCTGTATTGGGACGATCTATCCCGGCAGGGGCAATTCCCATGCCCGACAGGCCAAACCGCACGGTGAAAGGTGCTGCGACCGTATCACCATTGCTGGGAGAAATAATATAAGCGGCGGCAGATTCGGGTGCAGGGGAGAGGTCTGCTGCATAAACTGGATGTACAAATGGGCCGACTAGAATAGTCAGCCATAGGGCGGCAAGGGCAAGGCTATACCGAAGACAAATCACCATGAATAACACACTCGGAAACAAACATTATCACAAACATTATCTATGGTAAGCCGTTGCGTTGCCACCACGGTCATATCCCTAACTGTCACAGTTCTAATGAATGATTTTTCAGTGGTTATAGCGTTAAAATTATAGTCCACCCAGAAAAAGTGTCCTCTGTTTTTACGCGTTCCTAGGGACTAAACGATACAACAAGACCATGCAAGCGAGGTTCAGTAATCTCTGGTACTAAATACCCATGGAAAACTAGCCCGTCTGCCATAAAACGTTTCGAGGAATTCAACCATGATGTTCAATCGTATTCTTTGCACGCTGGGGCTAACGGCTGCTGTTCTTGCTGCAGCTCCCCTCACCGCATTTGCTCAAGAAGCACCTGACTATAACTATGTCGGGATTGGTGGCGGTGATGAAGGATTTGTTGTTAACGGTAAACTCTCTCTTTCTGATAATCTTTCTGTCCGTCCCGCTGTCAGCACTGACTTTGACTTTGATGATGGCGAAGATGTGGCCTATGTACTGCCCATCACCTATGATTTCAATTCTCTTGATCCCGCTGGTCGCCTTAATCCCTTCCTAGGTGCTGGTATCAATGGTGAGCTAGGTGATGATAGCTCCATTGAAGCTGCTGTGACCGGTGGAGCAGACTATCGTGTTAATGACAAATGGTTGGTTAATGGCTCTGTTGTGTGGTCTCCATTCCAGGATGGTGACGATGATGTTGACTTCATCGCTGGTGTTGGATATAGCTTTTAACTAAAATCTCCTAGGCTGAAGATTTTAAATCAAGGTTATGACATCAGGGTAGCTCCCCATCTCAACAAAACAGCCCTGCCACGGCGGGGCTGTTACCAACACCAAGGATATTCTTAAATGTTGTCTGCTTCCGCAATCTCTGTGTTATTGGGAAATGTTGCAGTGTCAAAAAACTCAGAAAATGCCTCATTTAAGACAGTATATCCCTGGGCATTGAGGTGTAACTCATCTTTGCCGAAATCTTTGGGAATCATGCCTTTTTCATCGGCAATGGCTGAAAACCCATCAAACACCAGTACTTTATCACTTTGCAAGGAGTCAATATATCCGTTGACCTCATAAATGGCCTGGGCTATGTCATCTGACCAAACGGGTTTGCGTACAAGCGGCACTTCTCCCACTGGAAGAATAGTGGATATGATGACCGTGGCTCCCAATGCCTTAGCATCTTCTGTTATTTGTCGAATATTAGCGCGGCAAAGATCGATGATGACATTGCGTTCATCGGGCATCAGTGGAATGGCTTTGAGATCATTTATGCCTACTTGAATGACAACAATGTCTGGTTCTAAATCTCCTAAATGAAAATCGAATCGTTGACTTGTTTGTGCAGAGGTTTGACCGCCAACACCACGGTTGACAAATTCATATCCCTTAATTTGAGGGGTAGGCCAATCAGCAGCTCTAGAGTCTCCGAAAATAATGACTCGTTTATTGTCTCCCTTGTCATTCAAGTTAGAGTTTGGTTTATAGTAGCTAAGGCCCAGCGGATCTAAACGAACTTGATTGAGTTCAACGTAGTATTTTGTGAGTTGTCCGTATAGGAAAAAATTGAGCGCTACTGAAGCACCTACAAGAGGGATCCCCAAATACAGCAGCAGTGAGCTAACCTTGACCATTTTCATAGGGCCGTTTGCGGTATAAATTTGTTTGATCTAGAAGGACACTGTAATAAACCTTGATGACTAATGGTCCAACATAATTTGTTCCAAGCTACAGTATGTAACGTTATCGCTAACACCCTGAATGAGTTATGGGGAGATGCTTTTTGCCTGCTTTAAATCTTTGGCAAAATTTTGTAAGGCTAAGGTGTTGTACTTAGGCGGTTAGATACGGCGTCAAGATTTAACTATTGATAAGGGTGTATATGGATAGTTTGTCAGAAGTGAGTTTTCTGGTAGTCATATCAGGTGAACTACTCATGACTAGTTCACTATTCAGTACTCAGTTGTCTCATCCGAAATTTTCAGTTTGAGGCCGCTGTGTTTAAACGGCAACTGTTGCCATTTAACCCTGAGGCAAGGCATAACCATATATGACTGTTGGGTCTATTCACCGTTTGCTTTATGGTTGCTGAGACTGCGTTATTCTTTCCACCTAAACCTAAACCGTTACTGATTCGGTTGGTGCAGAGTGTGTCATATCTGGTGCTACAGCGGTTGTACCGATGCGGATTAGTGGTGTCCGATGACGATGTAGCTAAACTGCGGGCATTGGATGGCGCACGGGTGGTTTATGTGTGTAATCATCCCACTATGGAAGACGGTATGGTGCTATTTAGCCTGGCGGCACGGGTAGGCCAACTGTGGCACTATATTGTGGCTCGGGAGTCGTTCAAAGGGCTGCAGGGACCATTTTTACAATGGATGGGCTGTTACTCTATTCGTCGGGGATTGGGGGATAGGGCTAGCATTGCTCAGACGCTGAGTCTGTTAAGGGAACCTGGGGCGCAGGTGGTGATTTTTCCAGAAGGTGGCTGCTCTTATCAAAATGATACGGTGATGCCGTTTCGGTCGGGGGCAATCCAAATGCCGATGCAGGTAATCGCGCAGCTGATGAAGAAGACCCCTGATGCGGATTTGTATGTTGTGCCGATTTCGCTGAAGTATCGCTATACTCAGCCGATGACGTCAGTTATCCAGGAGACATTACAGGGTCTGGAGGACGAACTCGGTTTAGTATCTGAAGATCCCCAGGATTTTTATCAGCGGTTACTTGCGATCGCATCCTTGATCATCACACGTATAGAAACAGAATTTGGCTTAACTAGGGAACCGGATCAAGACTGGAATCAACGGATCAGCCGTTTGCGGAATCATGTCATCAGTCAGTGTGAACAGCAGCTGGATCTAGAATCCAATGGAGCACCGATTCGAGAACGAGTTTATCGGATCCAGGCATTATTAGAGGCAGAAGAACCGAAAACGGTTGCTGAAGGGGATGCCCTTTATTGGACGACGGTAAGATTGCTGAATTTTGATGCCATTTATGATGGTTATGTTGCTGCTAAGCCTACTCCGGAGAGGTTTCTAGACACATTGATGCGTTTAGAACGAGAGGTGTATCAAGTTGAACATATTCAGCCTAAGGCTCATCGCCAGGCTGTTTTCCGAGTCGGTGAACCGATTAATCTAAAAGATTACGTCAAGGAGTTTCGAGCTGATAAGGCAGGAACCGTGGCGCGGCTCACAGAACAGTTACGCACAGCTGTGCAAGACAATTTAGCTGTGTAGTAGGGGCTGTGCCTTGTGCTAACCCTTACAAAATGTTCGTTGTGATGGGCAATTTTCTCTCTCTTTTGTTTCCTGGATTGCTGTTATCTAAACAGATTAATAACAAAACAGCGAGTTTCTTTTGCCTCGCTTCATCCACAGATGTCACCCAGATTGTCGGGACAGGTTTGATCGTCAATATCAATGCCGCTGAGGTCAAGCAGCTGCCATTCTCCTTCTACGGCGGGGGTGAGAATTTCACCGATGGGACTAATATCTGTAAAGGGATTGTAACCAACATTGAGGGAGCGAATGGTGGGGATCTCAGCCACAGGTGCGATATTGTCGATTTGGTTGTAGCTAATATCTAGGGTGGTGAGTTGCCCTAGGGCGGTGAGGGCAGTAATGTTCTGTAGCTGAGTGTTGGCAAGACGTAGGGTTTGCAGCTGAGTGAGCTGAGCAATGGGGGCTAAGTCGCCAATGACGTGCCCGCTCAGGTTGAGAGCAGTGAGATTGGGGGTTGCGATCGCAATTATATGCAAATCCACACCCGTCGGAAAATCTACCATCAAACCGTTGTCTGGTACGTAGTTCCTCTGTATCTGTGCCCCCCGTAAAACCTCCATCGCAGCCAGCTGCTGTGCGGCTACATTACAGTTGCTAATGCCCAATGCCGACATCAAAGCTTCCACCGTTTGCCAGGAATAAGGGCGGCTGTATAGGGCACTACTCCACTCGCCTGCCCCCCCTTGAAATGCTTCGCACAAGTCAGCAAATGTGGGTTGAGGCAGTTCTATTCCATAGGTTGCAACTGGTGTAATGGCTGCAGTGCACCAGACGGTAGCTGCGCCAGCTAGTAAATGCATTGCCAAATGGTTGAGTTTGGGCATAATTACCTTTTGGGCACTAGACTCACCAGCATTGGACCATTAATTTCTCCCAATAGTCATTAATCTTTAATAACCATTCATATTTCGCAGATTTTAGAATACTCAAGCAGATATCTCGTCTTTTTTATCCCGATAATTTCTTAAACGTATCAAAGAACTCTCTTTGGTCTAAAGCAGTCAAAAGAATTCAAATTCAGAAACTAAAATGGGAACAATCAAAACGATCTTCTTCAGTGCTATTGTTCTCATTTTAGAAAGTATCGAAAATTACATAGGGTTTTGCCCCCTGTATGACTTGCAATAATGAGTGGTTTGGTCATTTCGTAACCACCATCACATGACAGAATCGCTATCATAGGAGAGAATGAAGTATGGCATCTAGGATCCGGTCGCAAGATTGTCCCATCAATGGTGGGGAATGAAGTTTATCTTGCTATGAGATTAGGTAGGGTGAGGGTCTATCGGTAATTACGTATTTTAATACGACGATATAAAAAGGCCCGATAAATTCTTCCGCAAATTCCGTATTCATTACTTCATGATGTGCGGAAGTCCCTATAGGACCAGGGTAATCTTAATATCAGGTAGTCTTGTCAGTCAGGTTTTCTATGGAAGGAGCGCAGCCATCGCTTCAAACCCAGCAGCGTGTCCTTGCCGCAATTGTGGTAACAGACGCTGTTGGGTTTAGTGCCCAGATGTCCTCTGATGAAGAACGGGCACTGGCGATTATTAATCGAGATCTTAAGCAGATTGCCGGACTGTGCAATGTGTTTAAGGGCCAGGTGCTTAAATCAACTGGCGATGGTCTATTGATGTGCTTTTTTAGCGCAGCTCAGGCCGTGGCTTGTGCACTGAATATTCAAAAAAAACTGCGCGGGGATAGCAAGCGGGATAGCTTTGACCATCGCATTGGCATTCATCTAGGCGATGTGTACATAAACAATTCCGACGTTATGGGGAATGGCGTCAACATTGCGGCTCGTTTAGAAAGCTTTGCCGCCCCTGGTGAAATCTGTGTTTCTCAGGTGGTCTATGATGTCGTCAAAAGTCGCCTAGATTTAGATGCGACATTTCTTGGCCCGCTAAATCTTAAAAATATTCAAGAATCAGTCCCTGCTTATCAGCTACGGCCAGTCATTGAGCTGGAGGTGTCTGATGCGGAGATGACCCGACCATTTTTTGCTGAAGGGTTTGAAGGTTATGCCTTTGAGAGCCCAATTGATCAGGCTTTACAAAGTCTAGGTGACCATCCCGACCATCTGCGGATCAAAAAACTGATTTTTGGTACCTGTCAAAACCTATGGGAAAACGACACTACCGTTCTGGATCAGTTTTCATTGCAGCATCTGATTGACGCATTGGTGCAGCGCAATCCGTCAGTGGAGCATTGCCGTGCGAGTCTTTACCGCATTGTGGCTACCCTCAACCATAAAGAGGTCTACTCTGATGTGGCTGAGGTGATTTTGCAGGCCATTACGCCGTTATATATAGAACGGGCGGCCAGTTTACTTCCTGGTGGGGAGCCAGAAGAAGCTGAGGATGCGGCAGAAGAAAGTGTAGAGGAATCTAAGGATCGCTATCAACAGGTGGCGGATGAGCTAGAGCGAGATTCCCAGATTATCCGGATAAAAAAAGTTTTATATTGTCTGTGCCATAAAGTTTGGGAAACGGATATCCGTAAAATTGAGCAAGCGGATACGGCGATTTTGATACAGCAGCTGTATCAGCTGACACCAACACCCAACGATCTTAAATATCGGTTACGTCATTTATTGCACCATCTAAATCGCAAAACTAAATACACCAAAATTGTAAATATTATTTTTAAGGCCTTTCATCCCCTTTATAGTGCTCAAACTGAGCTGATCCCGATGTCAACACCGGGGTTCTCCACTGCCAACGACACCGATAGTCCAGAAACCTGTTTTGGGGATCTGCCGGTTGGTATTCATCCTGAAAATACCGTCGCCTATTCAGCGAAGTCTTTAGAAGGACCTTCTATGGAGGTGGCCCAGGTGAAAGACCGGGCCGATTTGTTTGAGCTCAGGCTCGATATCATCAAATATTGCAACCCGCTACGGGCTAAAATCTTGCTGCATTCCACCCTTTACAGTCCCTTTACCGGAAGTTCACAAGAGTGGTCATTGCTACGTAGTAAAACCTTAGAAGACTTTTTACGAGAAGTTTTCAACTATTGTTCTTCATTCCAAGACTTGGAAAGTAAATTATCTATTATTGTTCACTGTTTAGAAGACACCGATGACAATGAGCCCGTTGTCACTGCTATTTTGAATGCTATTAAACCCTATTACGCTGAACCAGACGAAGTGGTAATCCCTGTCGATAGTGCTAGAGCTGCTGTGTCTGCTGTTACCTCAATGAGGCCTGCATCCTATGGATAATGCTGCTGAACTATTAGCCTGTTATAACAGTGGCCAAAAGGACTTTAGTGGTCTGTGCCTAGCGAATTTACAGATGCCAAAAGTGGATCTGATCGGCGCGAACTTTTCGAAAGCTGATCTAGAACGTACGGATCTGATGTTTGCCTATTTGAGCCGGGTGAATATGCAGCAGGCGAACCTTAGCCATGCCAACCTGAGCGGCGTCAATCTGAATCAGGCGAATCTGATTTATACCAATCTGAGTGATGCTAATTTGCATGGCGCGAGTTTACAGGGGGCCGACCTGCGGGGGGCTGATCTAACCCTGGCCGATCTATTTGATGTGAATTTAGCCGACGCCGACCTCCGTAATGCTGACCTGAGCGGTGCTAACTTAACTGGGGCTTGTTTACGGGGGGCGAATCTGCGGCAAGAACTGCGCAGTGAGCAAACAATTTTGCGGGGAGCCCATTTGCGTCAGGTGGATCTGCGCGGGGCTAACCTGAAAGGGGCGGATCTGGCCAATGTCGATCTGAGTGGTGCCAACCTGAGTGAGGCGTTTCTCAAAGATGCTGATCTGCGCAATGCCAACTTGAACGGTGCCAACCTTAAGGGTGCATCATTGGCAGATGCTCAGTTAGAAGGTGCTAATTTGCGCTATGCCAATTTGACCCGCACCCGTGCCCAGCGGGCAAATCTATCTGGCTGCGATTTCACTGGTGCTGATCTAAAGGGTGTGAATCTTACTGATACTAAGCTTTGTGGTGCTCAACTTTTCCAGATTGTTATGGTTGATGCCCGGTTGCTGCGTTCTGACCTGAGTCGAGCTAATCTAAGTGGTGCTGACCTGACCCAGGCTGACTTGACTAATGCTTATTTGGGACGCACTAATTTAGGTGAGGCGAATCTGACTGACGCGATTTTGTTTAAGGCTGAACTGAGTAGTGCGAACTTAGCTGGCGCTAAACTCAGTGGGACAACTATGCCTGATGGAAAAGTGCAGAACTAATAGTGAATTGTTAATCTAGACATCCCCGCAAGTGAGTGCCCCGTTAGGGAGGTCATCATAATGTCCTCTTTGGTGGTGAACCCTGTGAGGGGATTGTTTTCTGCACCAAAGATCAATGTGCCGTGGAGTTGATTATTGGGCTGGGGGGCCAGAACAATGTGGCTATTGCGGTCAAAATTTGAGGTGTGTGATCGGGAACTTGTTGTCTGGGGCGGTTCTGGCAAGAACAATGGATTTGTAGGGGTCGGGGACGTAGGTTTGTTTGCAATCATGAATAATATTAAATTGCGTAGTTGATTCTCTGAGTTGACTTCTTGCCTCTGCATTAAACGTTGGTAATGCACGTAGTATTCAGTATTCGTCAGGAACTCCTATGGCAAGCTTTCAGCCTCTGAACATTCCTATATCAAAGTGAACGAATACAACTAATTTTTCAGCTAGAGCATAATGCCTGTGAATAGCTATAAATTTCTACGTCTAACTGAATATGCTAGTGTTGCTGCTACTGTCGTTGGTGCGATCGCAACCATATCAACTCAGCAAGTCGCCTATACAGCGGTTCCTCTAGCCTTTAGCGTTAGCCTGAATTTAATCAGCCGTCGCCAGCAAGAAAAACGTTTAGAGCAACGCTTCAGCCAAACCCAAAAAGAGACTGATCAGCAACTACAGCAAATTCAGCGACGACTAAAAAAATTAGATCTCTCAATTGTCGATGTAACTTCCTCTGTTCAGACCGATAGTCAAGCCCTATCTGAGCAAGCTACCCAACAGATTCAATCGCTCTCCAGCGAGATTAGCTCATTGCAAGAGCACCTCGCTCAACAAAGCACCACCAGTCAAACTAGCGTTGACCAAGTCGTAGAGGAGTTGCGGCAGCTACAGCTATCGGTTCCAGAGGCCATCTCCTCAGCTCAACACGATAGCCAGTCGCAAGTTGAGCGCTTGGCTGAGCGAATTCAAGACCTGTCTAACGATACCCAATCGCTACGGAAGCACCTAGCTCAACAGAGTGATATCAGCCAAACAAGTATCGGCCAAGTTGCTGAAGAGTTACGGCAACTACAAGTATTGGTCACAGAAACAATTGCATCGACACAGAGCGAGCGTCAGTCTCTATCTGAGCAAGCTACCCAGCAGAGTCAATCACTTTCCAGCGAGATCAACTCATTGCGGGAGCAACTCGTTTACCAAGGGACCAGTAGCCAAACTAGCCTCGATCAAGTTACTGAGCGTTTTCGGCAATTACAAGTATCAGTCACTGACCTCACAGTTCGTTCTGAGAGAGTGCTTGACCAAGTTGCGAGTACCCTAGCCGAGACCCGCGAGCAAGTTATCCGTGAGCAGCAGGCTAATCTGGAGGCAACAACTCAGAGCCTAAGCAACAATATTACTCAGTTACAGGATGAACTCAATAGGCTCAAGCTAGATGTCGATGAGTTTAGATCTCGGCTTGAAGCTAGTCTCTCTGCTACTCAACCAGATTTTCCACACAATATTGTTCCAAATCTACCTACTGAGGATGAGTGCGATCGCGTAATTGTCTTAGGTATTGATTTTGGTACTGGTTTCACTAAAGTCTGTTTTTGGGATGTGGGAAGTGACCAAGCTGAGATTGTCACATTTGCCTCACCAGCAACAGAAGAATCTACGCTCGAACAGGCCTTGATTCCTACTAAGTTGGCTATTTTGAGTGATGATACTCTGCTTACTGGACTCACTATGACTGAATGGGAAAACAACACCTGTTCGATTAAGCACTCAGTAGACTTTATCAAAATGCGTTTAGCAGACTTAGATATGCCTGGGACTAATTCCTGGCGACTTGAACAGGTGCCTGAGTTAGATAAACCTGCGGCTGTTGAAAACATCTGTGCCTATTACCTCAGTCAGGTCATTACCAGAGCCCAAACTTGGATTCAAGACAATCGTCCCGATCTTTTTAAAAATCAAACGGTTCACTGGAGCGTCAATATTGGCGTTCCAGCGGCCTATTGTGATTCACCAGCCCTAGGACGTTTCCATCGAGTTCTCTCTTTAGCCTGGGTCTTAAATCACAGTTCTTTAGAGTCCGTAAAGCTTACACTACCAAAGCTTCAACAATTGAGTGACCACATTCAAGATTGGATGGATACAAACGTTACCTTAGATTCCCTAGATTGTATTACTACTCCAGAAATTTCTGCAGCGGCTTGGTCTTTCTTAAGTTCACCCGCTGCACAGGACGGTTTTTACACCCTATTTGACATTGGGGATGGGACGCTGGATGGTTCTGCATTTCGATTTTGGCGAGATGGCGGAACCCGGCATGTGGATATTTATAAAACTGAGGTACAGCCTCTTGGAGTCACTGCGCTAACAAAACAGGCCGCAGATGAACTTCACAGGTCAATTGAATCTGTACGCCACAGTTTAAACGATCCTCATGATCCGGAATTGCAGCAGCAAATTCAAAAAAGCGACAGTAGAAGGAAGGTGCAAAGCCTTGTTGCTCAGATTGTGATCGGTGGAAATGAAAAGCATCAAGATGCACGGCATGTTCTTACCGAGGATGACATTGGTCAGAATCTAAGAGTGTTGCTCGGCGGTGGTGGCAGTAATACTTCGTTTTTCCAGGATACAATCGAGTCTACTCATGGTGAGTTTAAACATGAGAGTATGGATATTCCTCCCTATCGACTTAAAAAGATTCCTGTGCCGGATAAGTTAGCGACTAATGGACTCGCACCCAAAGAGTTTGGTCGATTTACGGTTGCCTACGGCCTTTGTAAACTTCCTTATGAAGAAACAGAACTTATTCGCCTACCTAGTCAAGTAGAAAAGGATGAACCTCCTATACGTCCGACATACTTTCGCCGAGAAAGTTACGAAAATACGCGGGATATGATGTAAAAGTTGACGACCAAATCCATGACATCGACTAATAGCTGGAATCCAGAAATACCAGGACAAGATGTACGCTTGAAGGCCAATCCTGGAAAACGGGGTAAAACAACTGGACGAATCAGACGACTGGGTAATCTTACCCTGGTAGAAGTTGAATTTGGCCCTGCCGAAAAGATACACCGACCTAAAAGCCTCCTTGAACTCTGCTCTGATGACGAAAGTATTGAAGGCTTAATGCGGCAGGGCCGATTTGGCGGACCAGATGATCTGCGGCGTATTCTCACCTTTGAGAAAGTGAAAGGTCAGCTGACAAACGTGTTTTACAGTATGGAGGCTAGCCAAACAGATTTCTATCCTCACCAGTTTAAGCCTGTTCTAAAGTTTCTTAACTCCCCGGTAGGGCGTCTTTTGATTGCAGATGAAGTGGGCCTTGGTAAAACCATTGAAGCCATGTACATCTGGAAAGAACTCCAGACCCGAGAAGATGCCAGACGATTGCTCATTGTGTGCCCGGCGATGTTACGCCAAAAATGGCAAGATGACCTGCGACAGCGGTTTAATATTTTCGCGGATATTGTTGATGCAAAAGAGTTGTTGCGTCGAGTGAGGCTATGTCTTGAGCACCAGAAACCGCAAGCGTTTGTCTGTATCGCAAGTCTTGAAGGATTACGTCCTGGACGTAACTGGGAAGCTATTAATGCTGCCAATGCCCGTGATGAGCTAGCGCGTCTACTAGATGCTAACCCCAGCAGTGAGTCCCTGAGCCTGTTTGATCTGGCTATTATTGATGAAGCCCACTACCTGCGTAATGCAACAACGGCGAGCAATCAAGTAGGGCAGCTGATTCGCGATGCCGCCAAACACCTTATTTTACTAACGGCTACGCCGATTCAAACAGATAGCGCTAATCTGTATCAGATACTGCGCATCATCAGTCCCGACGACTTTTTTAATGCGGATATTTTTAACAATATGCTGGAGGCAAACGAACCCGTTGTCCATGCATTGCGCCATTTGTGGGCTAGCCCGCCAGAGCCTGCCAAAGCTCGCAAAGCTTTACAGCGGGCCTCCACCTCTGGTTACTTTGCGGATAATCCTTTACTTGAGCAAATCCAGCAAAGTTTATCAAATCTGAACCAAGTTGATGAAAGCGAACGGATTGAACTTGGCTACAAACTTGAAAAAGTTTCTTTACTAGGACAGTATATTACCCGTAGCCGTAAACGCGATGTCTTAAGCAACCGGGTTAAGCGTGATCCACAGACACTTGAGGTCAGGTTTTCATCCTTAGAACAAGAGGTCTATGATCGCGTTAGTGAATATATTCGTGAACAGAGTAAGGGCAAAAAAGGGGCACCACTCTTTCAGCTAATCTCAAAACAGCGTCAAATGGCCAGTTGTATGGTAGCTGCGCTGGAAGCTTGGCAGAATGATGCTTCTCTGAGTGCTCTGGTTGACGAAGCCCTGTGGGAAGATTTTGGCAAAATACCGGAGCAAAGGAGTACCAGTCCATTATCTGTTGCCACACCTTCAGCCCTGAAGAAAGTCAACATTCGAGAGTTAGAGTCTTGTGATAGCAAGTATTCAGAGCTGCAAGGCTTTCTCGAAAAAGAACTCAAGAAAAACTCTAACGAAAAATTTGTTATTTTTGCCTACTTTCGAGGGACGTTAAAGTACTTACAGCGCCGTTTAGAGGCTGCTAACATTTCTAACTGCCTAATCATGGGAGACATGGGAGACGATAAATGGACAGCCGTCGAACAGTTTCGCCAAGATAATGGCCCTTCGGTTCTGTTATCTTCTGAGGTGGGCAGCGAGGGCATTGATCTTCAGCATTGCCGTTTTCTGATCAACTACGATCTGCCATGGAACCCGATGCGGGTAGAGCAGCGCATTGGACGCTTAGATCGATTAGGTCAACCAGCAGAACGCATTTCAATTATTAATTTTAGCCTGGTCGATACTATTGAGGAAAGAATCCTCGAACGACTTTATGATCGTATTCAGATATTCAGAGAGAGCATTGGTGATCTTGAAAGCATTTTAGGTCAGGCTACCGAGAAACTATTAGTTGATCTTTTCTCTGCCGATTTAACCCCTGAAGAGAAAGAAGAACAAGCGGTCCTAACAAGTAAGGCGCTTATTAACAAACGGCTTCTGCAAAATGAGTTAGAGACCGAAGCTGTCAATATGTTAGCTTTTGCAGATCACATTTTGGACTCTATCAATCAGAGTCGAGATCAGGGACGATGGCTTCAACCCGACGAACTGCTAGCCTTTGTAGAAGATTGTTTTTCTCGTTACTACCCTGGTACGGTCATTGAGCCAAAACCCAATGAACCTAAGCTTTATAACATTACATTATCCGAGCAGGCCAAGATTGATCTACAATTTTTTATAGGTAAAAATCGCTGCGCTACGCCGACACAGCTACATAAGTCAGGTAGACCCGTGAGCTGCTTTTTTGACCCTAAAATTTCAGGCAGTATGGGTAAGCGCAATGAGCTTTTAGACCCCACCCATCCGCTGATCCTATGGATTCGTGAGCGATATACTACGTCGGAGCAAACTCTACATCCAGTGTCTGCTATCAAAACACAAGCAAACGAGATCGATCTATTATCAGGGCTTTATGCCTATTCGGTGCATCGCTGGACATTTTCAGGCATTAAAACAGAAAGTCAAATCGCTTACAAAATTATTCGTATAGACGATGGCCATGTCCTATCTGATCAAGATTCTGAGGCCATACTTTCTACGCTAATGAAACAAGGGCAGATAAAGCCCAATGCACAAAATTTCATTGAGGATATTGACGATGTGCTTGCCCATCTATCGACCTGTAATGAACATATTGACCAAGCATTTAACCAGGCACTTGAAGATTTCTATATTGATAACGAGAATCGCTGTAATATTCAAGAAAAGAGTGCGCGTGCCTTTGCTGAACGTAAACAGCGTGAATTAGAATCTCGTTTAGAACGTTTTCGTCAGGCGGGTAAAACCCAAATTATTCCAGCAACAGAGGGACAACTTAAAAAGGTTAAGCGAGAGCTGGAAGTTAAGCTTAAAAATATTCAAGAAAAACGTGATGATCTAACCTGTGAGCCTAAACCTTTAGCTGCTGGTGTTATCTTCGTTGAAGCAAAAATCGGTTAGCTAGATTCTCCCTTATGCAGTGAGATAATCTCGTAGGGGTGGTGCCTTGTGCCCACCCCGCAACATCTAAGGCCATTAACCAGAATTCTTGCTGTGCGAGATCGAGTGGGTAGCGTTGGTTACCCAGGATAGGTACAAGACCTTCTGCCTCTACAAATATCTCCTACAGGCGTAGCCTGGGTGGAGTGTGCTCAGCCAGAGGCTGGGCAGTAGCTTGTGCTGGGTGAGCAGAGCCGAAGCCAGACCCATGCAACAACGTATAAAAACAAGGAATTACAAATAACGTCAACACCGTTGCCAACGACAATCCCCAAAAAATTACCACACCTAACGGTTGCAAAAACTCCGACCCCTCACCTAGGCCCAATGCCAACGGTAACATACCCAACGCCGTCGTCACCGTCGTCATCAAAATCGGTCGCAACCGCTGCGGAGCCGCTTTAAGCATAGCCACCATGCGACTACATTCCTCTGTCACATAAATCTGATTCGCCAGCTCCACTAAAATAATTGCATTGTTCACCACAATGCCCACCAGTAGCACCGCCCCCACAACCACCGTTGCGCCAATGGCTGTCTCAGTCATATACAGTCCCAAAATCCCGCCCGCTAAGGCCAAGGGCACCGTCAACATGATCACTAACGGATCAATCAGTGAATTGTACTGCACTGCCATCACAGTAAACACTAAGAAGACTGCCAGACCCCCCAGCAGCCTTAGCCCATTTTGAATGGCCTCATTACTCTGGGCACTAAAGCTAGGTAGACGAGTGACTCCCTGCGGTAGCGTTACTGTTTCCATTACCCGGTCCACCTCATCCAGGGCCTCACCCAGGCTAGCCTCTTCTGCTAAACGACCTTCGATAATAAACACCTGTCGCTGGTTAATCCGCTGAATTTCACCCAGCGACTGACCCTTTTCAATACTGGCCACATCACTCAGGCGTACTTGCTGATTACTACTCAACAGCGGCAGCTGACTGAGCTGAGCTGGATTCTGTACCAGACTATCCGGTGTTTGTACCCGTACATCAATCAGCCGATCACCGCGCTGCAGTTGTGTGGGCACCACTCCCGAGAGAATCGTCTCAACAGTACGACCAATCTCCTCAGCCGAGAGACCTACATCAGCCGCCCGCTCCCAGTCAGGTCTAATCTGGATTTCCGGCTGAGGCGGATCAGCATCGGGTAAATAACTAGCCAGTGTAGCTTGCTCACCCAGCGCATCAAGCACTTGCTGTCCTGCTTGTTCCAACAGTTCTGTATCACTACTCTGCAAAACAATGTCCACATCGCTGCGAACAGGAGAGTTACTTAAAATCAAGCCCCGCACAGAACCAGGCGAAACCCGTAAACGCGTTTTCACTAAATTTAACTGACCTAACTCCTGGTTCATGCGGTCAGTAAACGCTTCCACATTGGTTCCAGGCTTTAGCGTGAGCGTACTTGAACCCCGCAGAGCATTGTCGATACTCGTGCTACCAAACAGAAAACCACCGGACGTACTAAACACATAGTCAGATTCCGGCTGTTCTATGAGAATGTTGTCCAGAGCTGCCATCACCTGACGGTTTTCCTCTAGGGTGGTTCCAGGTGGCAGCTGCACCCACACCCTGGCTTGACCATTACTAATGCTGGGCAAAATCTCCTGGGGAATCTGGCGCATCATAAACCAGCTGCCACCACCAAAAAGAAGAATAATTGCAGCTATTACGGCTATTCTCTGCTGTAGTACCCAGCTCAAGGTTCTGGCATAGCTCAATGTCAAGCCTTGCAGACGCCGACCAAACCAGCGTATGGGCCAGAAAGTACCGACTTTGCTGGAGGCTTTGATTGTTAGCAACCGTGCGGCCAGGGCAGGTACCACCGTTAACGCCACTAACAGCGAAGCCGCTACCGCCAGGCTGATGGTAACGACTAGCTCGCTAAACAACAGTGAGATAAATCCGCCCATTAGCAAAAATGGCAACACTGCTACTAGATTTGTTGTTGTGGAAGCCACCAGTGCTGATTCTAATTCTTGACTGCTGGTTTCTGCCTGACGAATGGCAAGGCGCGGACTACGAGCTACACCCTTAGCAATGTTTTCTAACATTACAATGGCGTTGTCTACAACAATGCCAACGCCCAGGGCTAATCCTCCCAAGCTAAAGACATTGAGTGATAGCCCAAATAGTCCTGATAACAACAGCGTCACCAGGGTGGCTAAGGGAATCGCTAATACAATAATAAATGTCTGTCGCAAAGAGCCCAGAAACATTAAGACAGCGATGGCAGCCAGAACAGTACCCGTTAAACCCGCCGTTGCTACGTTTCGAATCGAGTTTTGAATAAAGACAGATTCATCCAGGGTGACGTTGATGATCAGGTCGTTGGGCACCAAACCAGAGGCTTTAAACTGCTCTAACTGCTGTTTAACTCCCTCTACTACAGCAATTGTGTTTGCTGTTGGCTGTTTCTGAACACTCACTTTCACGGCTGGCTGACCGTTCAGGTTCACAAAAAGCCGCTGCTCTTCGGTGCCATCTATCACATCAGCAAAGTCTCGCAGATACACCTGCTGATCACCCACCTCAAACAGCAAATTCCGAATCTCTTCTGCATCACGGAATTTACCAGAAACCCGTGTTAGAGGCTCGCTGTTGGGTCCTTTTATGCGACCTCCAGATGTATCCTGATTACGCTCTTCAAGAGCATCCAGGACATCGCTAATTCCTAAGCCCAGTGCCTGTATCCGAGATGGATCCAGATTGACCTGAACTTCTTCCTGTACACCGCCCGATACATCGACACTCGCCACACCCGGTACAGTAGATAACTCCCGCGCTAATTCCTCGTCAGCAAACACCCGCAGATCCATACCCTGCAATTTCTCTGAAGTGAGGGCCATTTCATAGACCGGCAACTGAGACGGGTCAAACTTAAACAACCGTGGCTGATCAATGTTATCTGGCAAACGGTTCCGAGCACGGTTCAGCGTTGCCGTAGCGTCGTTTAATGCCTGGTCAATGTCGCCACCCGGTTCAAAATATAGGTCAACACTGACCCGTCCTTCTCGTGTCTTCGAAACGATCTGCACTACACCTTCCGTAGCGGCGAGTGCTTGCTCTAGAGGTCGGGTGATTTCATCCACTGCTACGTCGGGAGACACTCCGGGTGAATCAGCTCGCACTCCGATGCGTGGATAGGTAATGGACGGTAGCAGGTCTACTGGTAGTTGAGTGGTGAAGAATAGACCTAAGATGATGATGGCTACGGAGAGCATCAACGTAGCAATGTGACGACGAATGGCAAGTTTGCTGAGGCTCATTATTTACTCTCCCACACCCTCAGACAAAATGCTTAACCTGACTGCTTGCCCATTTTTCAAAGGCTTATCACTCTGCACCACAAACGGCTCACTTGCCTCCAGCCCAGAGAGAATTTCTACTCGCCCTTGTTCGGTCTGGCCCACTTCCACTGACCGGGCAACCACCGTAGTCTGTTCATTGTCTTTTTCAATCACAAAGATTGTGTTTTCTTCTGTTCCACTCTCTAAAGCACTCACAGGCACAACAATTCGCGTTCCATCCGGTGGTGTAAATTTCACCCGTGCCAATAGACCGCTCCCAATACGACTATCTGGGTTTGGCATGGTCACTTCTACTGTCACCAGGCGGGATGTGGCATCAGCCACTGGGGAAATGCGGGAAATGCGCCCGATGATAGTGTCTAGATTTGGAAAGGCATCAAGACGAATCTGGGTAGGTTGTCCAATGGTGAGTTGCCCGAGGTCTAATTCAGAAACTTGGATGGTAACTTTTAAGGTGCTGAGGTCGCCGAGTTCTAAGAGTGTTGTTCCGGGTTGCACATAGTCACCGGGGTCCACCAGTCGAGTGAGAACAGTGGCAGGGGTTTGAGCTGTTAACTCTACCCATCTAAGTTGCTCTTTGGCTTCGGCAACGACGGCTTGCTGGGCATCGACCCGACCGGCGGCAGCTGCGATCGCATTCTGTCTGGTCTGCACCTGAGCCTCAGCGGAGTTAACAGCCTGCTCTGCATTAATCAAGGCTAGCTCAGCCGCCTCAGCCGCCTGTTGGGAAACGGCCCCTTGGTTGGCCAACTGTCGCAGCCGATCGGCATCAATTTTTGCCTGGTCCCTGGTCGCTTTGGCCTGGACAACAATTGCCTCAGCATCAGCGATGGATACCTGGTCTTGGGCAATTTCTGACTGTCTGACTGAAAGTTCTGCTTGGGCTTCATTCACCCGAGCGGTGAGGAGCCCACCATCTATTTCCCCTAAAACCTCGCCTGACAGTACCAGATCACCCACGTCTACAGTAAGTGCAATCACCTCACCTGCGGTTTGGGCTCTTAGAGCAATCTGTTGCTGTGGTTGAGTAGTGCCCGTATATTCCAGTGCTTCTATGAGGGTGCTGCTTTGGGCGCGGGCGGTTTCTACGGCTACGAGCCTATCTTCTTCACCAGGGCCACCTGGACGACCTGCCTGGGCTTCGCTGGGGGCAAAGAAACCACAGCTGGATAGCAACATAGCCAACCCGAACCCGGCAGTCAATTTAACACTGTGCTGAAGTCTTGTATGCCAAATGATCATGGGCTATTCCTTAGGTTCCCAAATCTCGGTCTAGGCAGGTTTAAACAATGGCTTCGTATCCCAAAACGCAGCCCGACACATCAGATTTGTTTTGCTAGGATACATCGATATTTTAACTTTTGTTAACAAAAACAGACACATAAAATTTTGCAGCCACTACTGTAAAGACAAAGTTAAATAGCATGCGTGTGTGGTAACTCAGCTGCCTACTCTTTTTATCCGTGTGTTGGCTAACACCATGTTAACGAGTGTAACGAATCCCTGGTGCTAACCGCAGGTAATAAGACGGGCAGACAGCTATATTTATTTAGCCGTGCGTTCAAAGAGGTGGTATAAGCAACCTTTTCTATTCGTCTAGACGTGTGTTCCACTGATGATATGTGAGTGTGCTGCGATCTTCAGCAGACGCAAACTATGATGGCTTAGCAATCGTCACTGAGTTCAAATGGAGTACTGGATCGATGACTCAACCCATTAAGTATGCCGATGTCGCAGATATTTACGATAATTATGTTCAAACGACCCTAGATATTCCTTTTTTGCTTGACCAAGTTAAAGGTGTATCGTCAGAAGTTTTGGAGCTCATGTGTGGTACAGGACGGATTTCCCTGCCACTGATTGAGGCAGGACTGAGGCTTACCTGTGTCGATAAGTCCCCTGAAATGCTGGCCGTTCTAGAGCAAAAGCTTGTTCAACGAGGCTTCTCTGCGACGCTGCACACTGGTGATGTTTGTGACCTTGATCTAGGTAAACAATTTGACCGTATTTTGTTGCCGTTTCAATCGTTTGCAGAGATCATTTCTCCAATTGCTCAACAGCGAACACTTGCTTGCATCCATAAGCATCTATCCTCAAATGGGCAGTTTATCTGTTCACTGCATAACCCCAAAATTAGGTTGAAGACAGTCGATGGTAGATTGAAGTTAAAAGCCCGTCCACCCCTGCCCAATGGAGCAGGCTCACTAATGCTTTGGGCTATGGAGACCTATGATCCTGAGAATAAAGTTGTCCATGGTCTCCAGTTTATTGAAACCTATAATCAGTATGGTATTCTTCAGTCTAAAAGATTTATAGATATTCAGTTTAGTGTGCTTGAAAAGGAGACATTTGAGAGCATGCTCAGCGATGCCGGGTTTAAAGTGTTAGCGCTATATGGAGATTATTTCTATGGAGACTTTCAATCCATGACAAGTCCTTTTATGATTTGGATACTTGGGAAGAAACCATAAAGCAGCATGGATGTTAGTGAATTAAGACAAGAATATATTCGAGAAGGGCTCAGACGAGAAAACCTCAACTTAGATCCCTTTAATCAATTTGAAAAGTGGTTTCAGCAAGCTTGTGAGAGCGATGTACCAGAGCCTAATGCCATGAGTCTTGCAACAGTATCGGCGGCTGGTGAACCGTCACAACGGATGGTGCTGCTCAAATATTTTGATCGCCAGGGGTTTGTGTTTTTTACTAACTATGAAAGTCAAAAAGCACATCACATAGATGAAAATCCTCACGTGTCCCTCTTATTTTTCTGGATTGCCCTAGAACGGCAGGTG
Source organism: Leptothoe sp. LEGE 181152 (assembly GCF_032906605.1). NCBI lineage: Bacteria > Bacillati > Cyanobacteriota > Cyanophyceae > Nodosilineales > Cymatolegaceae > Leptothoe > Leptothoe sp. LEGE 181152. Next base: position 4,183 of record NZ_JASATU010000067.1, on the reverse strand, counting down.
CGCATATCAGGTCATGCTGTCAAGGTTTCCACAGGTGAATCCTTTAAATACTTTGCCACACGCCCACGGGGTAGCCAAATAGGTGCCTGGTGTTCACAACAAAGTTCAGTTATCTCGTCTCGTCAGGTTCTAGAACTAAAGCTGGATGAGATGAAACGCAAGTTTCAGAACCAAGAGGTTCCCCTACCTTCAGCATGGGGTGGTTACCGTGTTGTTCCCAGTCGATTTGAATTTTGGCAGGGCAGACCCAATCGATTGCATGATCGCTTTGCATACTCGCTTACAGAAGACCCCTCTAGCTGGCAGGTTAAACGGTTAGCTCCTTAAAGGATTCTTGGGACATTTCTGGTAAAGAAGTTACCCGTTATCCAGGCCCCCAACCCCCCGTAATTCTGTAGGGTTGACTCTTTAATCAAAAGGGGGCCTTCAACACCGTCTGCTTATGCTGGATCGCTCCTTAACTTACAAGCCAGTTCTCCGCCGCCGCCATGCCCTGACTTAGTATAGTTATCAAAATTAATAGGCGATGGAGCAACCTTCCAGATATTTTGACAATACTCCTGGATAGAGCGATCTGAAGAGAAATTACCCATGCGAATAGAATTTACAATGGACATATAGGTCCAATCTTCTATGTCACGATAGGTCTGACCAACAACCTGTTGCCAATCAACATAAGACTGATAGTCAGCCATCAGCATGAAAGGATCTTCGGTCAGCAATTTATCTAGGATGGGTCTAAACAGTTCAGTATCTCCCTGGGAAAAATGGCCCGAAGCAATCAGGTCGATAGCATCCTGTAAATAAGGATTAGCTTCATAATAATCCCGAGGATTGTAGCCTTTAGCTTTCAGCTCAGTGACCTGAGTAGCCGTTAAACCAAATAGAAAGAAATGGTCTTCTCCTACGGCTTGCCGAATTTCAACATTAGCACCGTCCAATGTCCCAATAGTGAGAGCACCGTTCATGGCGAACTTCATATTGCCAGTGCCAGACGCTTCAAATCCAGCGGTGGAAATTTGTTCTGATAAGTCAGAGGCTGGATAAATTCTCTGGCTGTTGGTGACATTGTAATTGGGTAAGAAAACCACCCGTAATTGATTATGCAGATCAGGATCTTTGTTGATCATATTCCCCACTGAGTTAATCAGTTTAATGATCAGCTTAGCCATGTGATATCCCGGAGCTGCTTTACCCCCAAAGATAAATGTGCGCGGTGTAACTTCTAAGTTGGGATTTTGTTTGAGCTGACTATACAGAGTAATAATGTGCAACACATTCAAATGCTGACGCTTATACTCATGGATACGTTTCACTTGGACGTCGAATAAGGAGGCGGGATCTACCAGAATGCCAAATTGATCATGAATACGACTAGATAAATCTCGCTTGGCAGATTGTTTAATCTTTCTCCAATCTTCTTGAAATGCAGCATCGTGGGCTAAAGATTCCAACTGCTGTAGCTCACCCAAGTTTTTGAGCCAGTTATCGCCAATATGTTGGTTAATCATCTGAGTTAAACGGGTGTTACTCAGAGCAATCCAGCGACGGGGGGTAACCCCATTGGTCATGTTGCAAAACTTTTCTGGAAATAGGTCGTAGAAGTCTTTGAGGACGGTCTGCTTTAACAATTCGCTGTGGAGTTTTGCCACACCATTGATGGTATGGCTACTGACACAGGCTAAGTTTGCCATGCGGATATAGCGTTCGCCACTTTCATCGATTAGGGACATCCGAGCTTGGCGAGCTGTATCTTTAGGAAATCGTATGCGGACAAGCTCTAGAAATCTGGCGTTGATTTCATAGATAATTTCCAGGTGACGCGGTAGCAGCTTGCCAAAGAGGCTGACTGACCATTTTTCTAGGGCCTCAGGCATTAAGGTGTGATTGGTATAGGCCAGGGTCTTTTGGGTGGTTTCCCAGGCTAAGTTCCAATCCATGTGGTACTCATCCACCAGTAGACGCATGAGTTCTACAGATGCGATCGCAGGGTGTGTATCGTTCAACTGAATCGCAAATTTCTCAGGAAACTTCTCAACAGGAATATTTTGTCCCTTTAAAATACGAAACATATCCTGTAAAGAGCAGGAGACGAAGAAATACTGCTGCTCTAACCGTAGCTGTTTACCAGCCAAGGTTTCATCGTTAGGATAGAGCACCTTGGTGAGATTTTCCGAAGACACTTTTGCCTCAACGGCACCGTAATAATTACCCTCGTTGAATACAGCGAAATCAAAGGACTCAATTGCTTCCGCTTTCCACAGCCGTAGCGTATTTGCGGTATTTACCTGGTAACCCAGAATGGGGGTATCGTAGGGAATTCCTAAAACCTCGCGGTCTGGCGTCCAGTGAACCCGATACTGGCCTTTGTTATCCACATGGGCTTCAGTATGTCCTCCAAATTTGACTTCCATGGCCCATTCTGGGCGGGCTACTTCCCAAGGGTTGCCGTAGCGTAACCATTTGTCAGTGCGCTCTACCTGCCAACCATTACGAATCTCTTGGTGAAAAATGCCAAACTCATACCGAATGCCATAGCCTAACGAAGGTATTTCCAGAGAGGCTAGAGAATCCAAGTAGCAGGCCGCCAGTCGTCCTAGGCCACCGTTACCTAGGCCTGGTTCCTCTTCTTGGGCCAATAATGCGTCAAAATCTAACCCCAGCTCCTCTATGGCTTGCTTAACTTGATTGTAAATCCCCATGTTGATCAGGTTATTGCCCAAGTGGGGACCCATCAAAAACTCAGCCGAAAAATAGCAAACCGTACGAGCCCGATCCTGGGTATAGCTTTCTGCCGTGCTATTCCACCGATAGAGCATGCGATCGCGCACGAGATGTGCCAGAGCCATGTAATAGTCATGCTGAGTTGCTAAGGCAACGGGTTTTCCCTGGACAAAAAAGAGGCTGTCCAGAAAAGCCTTTTTCAATACTTCAACTGTGATACCTGTGCGATTTTCTGAAAGGGGTGTGGTGATCTCGGCAGATTGAGTTTTGAGAGAATCGCTCATAGGAATTCACAAAGCTTCCAAAATGAAAGCTCTCTAGGGTTGCTACTAATTTAATCAGATCAAATAACACGCAAAAAATGTGTTGTTTAAGACACAGTTTTATTGAGTCTTAAGCTTTGCAGCCTAAAACAAAACTAGTGATACAGTAATTCTTTGCGTCTCGTTTCAGGCTTGGCAGTAACAAAAGTCTACTATTTTACTCTACATAAATTAAACTTGTTGTCACTATCGTTTTTCTTTTCTGTAGAACAAGACTGTTGGTTTTGAATGATGGGGTCACTAATTTGAGGAGAGAAAACCTGGTTTTGATATCCTTTGTTGAATATGGGATAGGGTATTTCTTGGAGCTGCTGCAACTTAACTAAACGCCATGTTTTTGTAGACACCAATTTGGGCAAGACTAAAAGAACAGTCTGATCGCCAGCATGGATCAAGTCCATGAGTCTCTGCATTGCAGTAGTTCTGAAGGTATTGTCAATCTCATGCTCTAATAATTGGCTTAAGCCAATTATTAGAGCATGAGGTGCTAGTCTGTCTAGACTTTGTTGAACTAAGAGCTGAATTTCTTCCTGTGTTTGCATTTGATGCAACGTTTTAATGAGAGGCGAGACAATGGCGCTACCAAACTTGTGTAACTTTAATGCAAGTTGTTGGCGCACTTGCTGTGCTTGAGTTGTAATAAAGAGATGGACGGTGAGTCCGAGGAAGTCGTCAAAACTATAAGTTGAGAAATTATCGTCTACGCCTTCATCATGGGCGCAAGCACAAATTTCCCATAAGTCTTGGCTTTGAATGGAGTGCTGACTATGTAATGCAACTAAGGAAGCATCAAACAAGATAGACATGATCAAAAATACTAGCTGTAGGCTAGGACGGATGGTGGCAGATCAAACTAAAGTCTCTCTTCGAAGTCAGACTGTGAATTGAAAATGTTAGTAATAATGAGGGCTGTAACTTCAAGAACTGAGGCGTTTCCTAACCTGCCAAGGCTAAATCGTCACTTTGTACCTTGGTTCTAACTGGTCAATCTGGATAACTGGATATTAATTACCTAAATTTAGGCCAAATAAAAGGCACGATGCTCAATGCCGAATCGCTGAACGTATTGCCAAAAGAGGAAAGGTGATGAACCCTTGAAAAACAAACCATCGTTTTTAAGGTGCATCACAATGGAT